>CAIVTJ010000070.1 GCA_903908825.1 uncultured Pseudomonadota bacterium
ACATAGTCGTCAGCGCCACCTTCCAGCCCGGCGACTTTGTCGGCCTCGGCGGCGCGAGCGGTCAACATGATGACCGGCAGATCGCGCGTCTCGCGATCACGCTTGATCAAGCGCGTCAGTTCCAAGCCGCTCATATCGGGCAGCATCCAGTCGATCAGCAACAGGTCCGGACGGTGATCGGCCAGCAGTCCGCGGGCTGCGCGGCAGTCTTCGGCTTCATGGACGGCATAGCCAGCACGCTTTAGCGAGAAGGCAATCATCTCGCGTATGGGCCGCTCATCCTCGACGATGAGTATCTGTCGTGTGCTCATAGTTAGGCATCCGTTCGACGGTTATGCACCAAAGTGCTGGGATACGCATTAGATGACAAGTGTATTGCGCCGTCGTTACGCACGCGGAGTTTGCACCACTTGATCGCGAACATAGACGGGAATAGCGGCCTCGGCCGGCAAGGCCAGGCCGGCTGCATAGTCGGCCAGCGCCAGCCGCGCGATCTCGCGTGCATGAGGCTCGGCCCGGGGTAATTGGCGCTGGACAGGCACCCCAAAGGCAAGGTCGTCGCCAAAATAAGCCGCCAGACCGCAGCCGGCGGCCAAGCACTGTGCACCGCTGTGCGCTTGCTCGACCAGGAACTGCAGCAGCACGGACGGCGCCGTCACCTGCTCTGGCGCATCGGCGACAGCGCCGTTTTCTGCCGGCGGGTGTAGCGACCAGTAGACCTCGTGCATGCGCGCATCCATGCAGGCCAGCAAAGACAGACCGGCGGTCGTTTCCAGGCCTGCCGCCTGCAGAGCCAGCGCCCGCAAGTCGGACACCGGCAACACCGGCAGGTCTGCCGCAAAAGCCAAGCCTTGGGTCACGCTGGCCGCAATGCGCACGCCGGTGAACGACCCCGGACCGCGCCCGAAAGCGATGGCCTGTAAAGACCCCAGCGTGCAGCCGGCCTCCGCCAGCAGCGACTGCACCATCGGCAGGATCAGCCGCGCGTGCTCACGGGCGGTGGCTTGCTCACGCAGCAGCAACTGACCATCGATGAGCAAAGCCGCAGAGCACTGACCGCTGGCGGTATCCAAGGCCAGCAGCCTCATGACAGAGGCCCGGTTTGCCGGCTCAGCGGCCGCAACTGCTGCAGAAACTGCTGCACCACAGCGGCATCGCGTGTCGGTTGCATCGGCGGCAGACTGGCCACCAGCGCACGGCCATAGCCCCGGCTGCTCAAGCGCGGATCGCAAATGGCCACCACACCCTCATCTTCTTCACTGCGGATCAAGCGCCCTACTCCCTGCTGCAAGGCCAAGGCGGCCTCGGGCAATTGATAATCATTGAACGGGTTGCCGCCCTGAGCGCGGATGTGCTCGACCCGTGCACGGGTCAGCGGATCTTCGGGCGAGGCGAACGGCAAACGGTCGATGACCACCAAGCGTAGCGCCTGACCCTTGACGTCCACGCCTTCCCAGAAACTCGACGTGCCCAACAATACGCTGTGCGGGTCACTGCGGAACTCGCGCAGCAACAACTCGCGCGGTGACTCGCCCTGCACGAGCAGCCGATACCGCAACGGTTGACCCGCAGCGCCGCCCCATTGCTCGCGCAGTAATTGCGCCGCGCGCTCTAGCGCACGGTGGCTGGTGAACAGCAGGAAGGCGCCGCCACCAGAGGCCTCGATAAGCGTCAAGGCCTGCGCCACCACCGCGCGCGTGTAGTCCGGGGAAGACGGATCGGGCATCGCAACAGGCAGATAGAGCAAGGCCTGACGGGCGTAATCGAAGGGGCTCTCGATGCGCAAAGTTGCGGCTTCTCCGCCCAGCCCCAAGCGGCTGGCGAAGTGCTTGAAGTTGCCGCCCATGCTCAAGGTGGCCGAGGTGAAGATCCAGGCACAGCGACCGGCATCGACCAGCGCCCGGAAGCGCGGGCCCACGTCAAACGGCAGCAGATGCACAGAAAAACCCTTGTTATGGCTTTCCAGCAAACGCGCTCCGTCGGCAGCCTGTGCAACGGCAATCTGCTCCAGCGCATCGGCCAACTCGCTGGCGCGCGTGGCGCATTGCTGCAGGGCCTCACCACCGTCCAACTGCACCAGTGCCACCGCAAAGGCAGTCAGCTGTTCGATCAGTGCGATCACGGCTTCGTCTAGGGCGACCGCGTGCTCATCCCAGGCACCCTTATTGCCGCCGGCTAATCGCAAGGAGACCTGCTCCGCGACGACTTGCAGCGCGCGCTGCAGCCGGTCTTGCGACACCGCCACCCGGGCCGGGCCAATGCCGGTAGCGGCCAAGGCAGGCCGCAAGTCCTGCAATAACAACTCAACCTGGCGACTACCGAAGTCTTTACCGAAGAACTGCGCAGCCAGATCGGGCAGCTGATGGGCCTCGTCCAGAATCACCGCATCGGCGCTGGGCAGCAGATCACCGAAGCCGCCCTCTTTGAGCGACAGATCGGCGAGTAACAAGTGATGGTTGACCACCACCAGATCGGCCTCGGCCGCCGCCCGCCGCGCGGCAAACACATGACAGGCGGCGTACTCGGCGCAGCGCGGGCCACTGCAGCTATCGCGCGTGCTGGTCAAGCGGGCGCGCAGCGGATGACCATCGGCCATTTCGGGGATTTCAGCCAGATCACCACTGGCTGTCTGCTGCGCCCAGCTCTCGATGCGATGCAGCAGACCACCCGCCGGGGTGCCTTCGAGCAGCAGTTCGCCCTGCGCGCGTTGCAGCCGTTCGCGACACAGGTAGTTGCTGCGGCCCTTGAGCAGCGCGATGCGCACACCCCTGCCCAACACGCGCGCCAGCAACGGCACATCGCGGGCAAACAACTGGTCTTGCAGGGTGCGTGTGCCCGTCGAGACGATGACCTGCCCGCCGCACAACAAGGCTGGCACCAGATAGGCAAAGGTTTTACCGGTGCCGGTGCCGGCCTCGACCAGCAACTGGCCGCGCTGCGCCAGCGTGGCCGCCACCTGCTCGGCCATGCGCAGTTGCGAGGCGCGCGCGATGAAATCGGGCAGCGCCTGCGCCAGCGGCCCACCCGGGGCAAAGATATCGTCTAACTGGTCCATGCGATCCCGGCACGCTGGCGGTCGGCGCCGAGCAAGTCAACGCCAGTATGGCCGCTTTACCAGCCTTATGTCGCATCCGGCGCCCCCAGGCCAGCCCCGTTGCAACCACAACCTCGGTTTCTGCACAGAAAACTGTTGGCAGATCGCTATAATGCCGATCCTTTTCAACTGCCCAGCAGGTATCGGTTCATGGCGACAGCTCCCAGCTCCCACACCCCGCTTCCGCAACTGTCTGCCCCTGTTGCCCAGTGGGTTGACAGCGTAGCCGCCCTCACCCGGCCGGATAGCATCCACTGGTGCGATGGCAGCACGGCCGAAATGGCCGCCTTGCGTGACCTGCTCTTGGGCCGCCAGGAACTGCAAGCTTTAGATCCCGCCACCTACCCGGACTGCTACTTGGCCCGCTCTCATCCCAGTGACGTGGCGCGCGTTGAACACCTGACCTTCATTTGCACACCCGAACAGGAAGACGCCGGCCCCAACAACCATTGGATGGCGCCTGCCGAAGCGCACGCCAAGATGGATGCGCTGTTCGCCGGCTGCATGCAAGGCCGTACGCTGTACGTCGTGCCCTATTGCATGGGCCCTATCGATTCGCCCTATTCGCGTTGTGGTGTCGAGATCACTGACAGCGCTTATGTGGTGCTCAATATGGGCATCATGACGCGCATGGGTCGCGCTGCCCTCGAGCGCATCGGCCGTGAAGGCAGCTTTGTGCGCGGCCTGCACTCTGTGGGCGAACTCGATCCTAACCGCCGCTTCATCATGCATTTCCCGGAAGAGCTGAGCATCAAGAGCTTTGGCTCCGGCTATGGCGGCAATGCCCTGCTGGGCAAGAAGTGCCATGCGCTGCGCATTGCCAGCTACCAGGCCCGCACCGAGGGCTGGCTGGCCGAGCACATGCTGATCGTCGGCCTGAAGAACCCGCAGGGCGAAACGCATTACGTGGCCTGCGCTTTCCCGTCGGCCTGCGGCAAGACCAACCTGGCCATGCTGATCCCGCCCGACACCATGCCGGGCTGGGAAGTGTTCACCGTCGGCGATGACATCGCTTGGCTGCACCCCGGTCCCGATGGCCGCCTGTGGGCGATCAATCCCGAGTCGGGCTATTTCGGTGTGGCGCCGGGCACCGGCCCCAAGACCAATCGCAATGCCTACGACATGATCCGCAAGGACACGCTGTTCACCAATGTCGCGCTCACCGCCGACAACCAGCCCTGGTGGGAAGGCATCGGTTCCGGCGCCCCCGCCATCGACTGGCTGGGCCGGCCATTCGACAAAGCCAATGGCCCTGCAGCGCACCCCAATTCGCGCTTCACGGTCAGCGCCGTGCACAACCCCAGCTACACCACCGAGGCGGAAAACCCGCGCGGTGTGCCGATCTCGGCGCTGGTGTTCGGCGGCCGCCGGCGCGAGCTGGCACCACTGGTCTATCAGGCGCGCGACTGGGCGCATGGCGTGCTGATGGGCGCGTCGGTGGCCTCGGAGACCACCGCTGCAGCCACCGGCGCCGTCGGCGTGGTGCGTCGCGACCCCATGGCCATGAAGCCGTTCTGCGGCTACAACTTCGCGGACTACTGGCAGCACTGGCTCAATGTCGGCGCCAAGCTGGCGCATCCGCCCGGCATCTTCCACGTCAACTGGTTCCGTCAGGGCGCCGATGGCAAGTTCCTGTGGCCCGGCTTTGGCGACAACCTGCGCGTGCTGGCCTGGATCCTCGACCGCTGCGCGGGTCGCGCTCAGGCCCAGGACACACCCATCGGCTTCCTGCCGTCGCCGTCAGACCTCGACACCTCGGGTCTGGATATCGACGCGGCCACCTTGGCCGAGATCCTCAGCGTCAAGCCCGAAGCCTGGCGCCAGGAAGTGGCCGATATCCGCAGTTATCTGGGTGAGTATGGCGCCCGCACGCCGCAGGCCTTGCTGGCCGAAGTGGCCACGGTCGAACAGCGCTTGGGCTGATCGACCCCGGAGGTCGTCAAGACCTCCGGAAACCTTACAAGGGCCGGATGCCGCTCAGGCGGTGTCCGACTCGCAACTAAAGCGCAGCGTCTGCACCGACTCGAGTTCGGGCACGCGGCCCAAGCCGATCAGGCCGCTGCCTTTGATCTGCAGGCTGTCACGGCGCACGAAAGCTTCCTCGCCATCGGTCAGGTGCACAAACGTGCCGTTGGTGCTCTGGTCTATCAACATGACCTTGTTGCGGCGCAGTTCCAGCCGCGCATGCACACGTGAAATCAGATTGCCGCGGATGATCACGTCGTTTTCATCGGCACGGCCTATGGTCAGTTGCGGCCGGCTGGCATCGAGCACCAGATCGCGATCGGGCAAGCGCAAGCGCATACGCACCTGATTGCGCCCGTGCTGGCCCGACAAAGGCATGGCCGGCACCATGCTGGTGACATCCTCGGTCTGCCACAAGGCCTCAAACAGCCCCACCTCAGCGCCCTGACCCTTGATGTTGGCGACATCGATCTGCCGCACCGAGGCGCGCCAGTCAGCTGACAGCCGCTCGCAGGTGGCTGCCGTGGTGACGATCTGCCCGCCCTTGGCTTGGCTGGTCATGCGATTGGCGGTGTGCACCGTGGCCCCGAAGACATCGCGGTTTTCCAGCACCACCGGGCCGAAATGGCAGCCGATGCGCAGCGCCACCGGCTGGCCGCGCACCTGTAGCTGGCTGTGCAGGATGATCTGCCGCTGCATTTGTGAAGCGGCATTGAGCGCGTCATCGGCGCTGGTAAAGGTGGCCATGACCTCATCGCCCATGGTCTTGATGACCGTACCACCGAACTGCTCGGTGGCTACCCGCATGACGTCGATGCAGGTGGAGACCATCTCGCGGGCACGCTGATCTCCCATCACCTCATAGATGTGGGTAGAGCCGACCACGTCGGCAAACACTACAGCCAGTTCGATGTCTTGACCCATGTCACACAAGTCTGCATGAAGAGCGTAAAGATTGAATTACGCTTCTATGGAAAACAAGCCTTTAGACGATATATCGCCAAAAGGCTGCAAGATTGGACCGGTATGAGGCTTAAGCGACCAGCAGCGCCCCGGCCTGTGCCAACAGAGTTGCATCTGCCCCGGCCTCGCGCGCGCCCTCGGACAGCAGGCGCCGGTAATCGCGTGCACCCGGCACATGCGACACCAGCCCGAGCATATGGCGGGTGATGGCCGACAAACGTATGCCAACAGCCAACTGTCCCTCGGCGTAGTCGCGCATCTGTTGCAGTACCTGCTGCGGTGAAGGTCGCGGCACTTCGTCCTGCGGATAACAAGCCTGCTGCAGATCAGCCAATACATAGGGCCGGTGATAAGCCTCACGGCCGATCATCACACTGTCGCACCACTGCAGGGCTTGCAGTGTCGCATCGGCCTGTTGAACGCCACCATTGACCGCAAACGGCAACTGCGGAAAACAAGCGCGCAAGCGCTGAACGACATCAAAGCGCAACGGCGGCACGCTGCGATTGTCCGCCGGCGACAAGCCGCCCAAGATCGCTTTGCGTGCGTGCACGATCACGCCCTGGCAGCCACCCGCCACAATGGCCGCGGTGAACTGCTGCAGCGCTGCGAAATCCGCTTCATCAAAACGGTTTACGGCCGCACGCGCATCGATGTCTTGATCGCGGTGGCGGTTGATGACGCCGATGCGCATCTTGACCGTGACCGGGATCTGCACCACAGCACTCATTGCCGCCACGCACTCGGCCACCACTGCCGGTTGTTCCATGAGGCAGGCGCCGAACGCCCCGATGCTGACCTTGTCGCTGGGACAACCGCAGTTGAGATTGATCTCGGTGTAACCGAAGTCCTGGCCGATGCGCGCTGCGGCGGCCAGCTGCTGCGGGTCGCTACCGCCCAGTTGCAGCGCTACGGGCTGTTCGCGCGCGTCAAAGCCCAACAGCCGCTGGCGATCGCCATGCACGATGGCGGCAGCGGTGACCATCTCGGTATAGAGCAGCGCGCGCGGCGACAGGCAGCGCAGAAACACGCGGCAATGGCGGTCGGTCCAATCCATCATCGGGGCGACCGAGAACCGGGGCCACAGCAGGGCGGTGTCGGGATGCATGCCGCGCAGTCTAGCGGGCCGGCAGTGAATAACGCAGTCCGGCCCACCAGGCGCGCGGTGCACCCGGCGCGATAAACGTCGAACGCAGCAAGGACCGCTCGCCATTGATGACCGGCGTCGCGAACGGCCGCGCGACAAAAGCCCCCGCACTATTAAAGGCCGCGGCCCCCAACTGCGCAGCGCTGTCATAGCGGCGATCGAGCACGTTATTGACCTGCACAAACAGCTTGAGGTTGTCGCGAGCAAGCCATTGCGCTCCGAGGTTCACCACGGCATAGCCACCGGTGCTGCCGGCGCCCAGATAGTGCACACCATCCGGCTGATGTTGATTGTTCTCGTTGCCGCGCGCATAGCTGCTGCCGATATAGCTGGCATCGAGGTCGACGCTGAATGCGGGCGACACGTCCCATTGCGCTGCCGCTTTGATGATCTGCTGCGGCGTCAGCGGCAGGCGATCACCGGGCCTGACCGCAATAGTGCCCTCAAAGCCCGGCGCCACTGCATCGTTGCTGCTATTGCTTGCCGCGTTCAAGGTCTCAGGACTGCGGAAGGTGGCATCCAGCAGTGTGTAGTGCACATCCAGCGTCACCGGTCCCAGCCGACTGCCCGCGCCCAGTTCCAGGCCTTGACGACGCGTCTGACCGAAGTTGCGGAAATAACCGAAGCCCGCTTGGTTATCGGCAACGAACAAGATGTCGTTTTGGTTGTCGGCGCGGAACACACCGGCCTGCCACGTGATGCGGTCATTCAGCCGGCCGCGTGCGCCCGCCTCAACAGTACCCGTGATCACCTGCTGCAGCGGCGGGTCACCGGCCATGGCATTGGGTAATCGACAGGGATTAGCCGGATCGGCGCAGCCCAACTCGATGGTTGAAGGCGCCCGGCTGCTCTGGCTGTAGCCGGCATAAAACGAAAGCTGTGGCGCTGCCAGATAGTTCAAGCCGACTGCAGGATTGAAACGGCCAAAGCGGTGAGTGCCGTCCAGCGAGCCTGGGCCCCCACCGGGTGTCAGCGCATCGCGATTGTCGAGCTCGCTGCGATCATAGCGACCCGACAGCGTCAGGTTCACTGCACTGTGCAGCGCCAGCGTGTCGGTAAAGTACAGGCTGTAGACCCGGCCGCTACCGGTCAGGTCTACCCTGGAATCGAATGCGTTCTCGGACTGCTGCGTGCCGTCCGCAAAAGCACCCGGCCCGCTCACCGCAAACACGCCGCGCTCGGGCGTCAGATAGCCAAACTGCGCCGACTGCGTGAAATGCGCGTGGCTGTCATCCAGTGCCGCACCGATGACCAGATGATGGGCGTGCCGCCCAAGGCTGTTGATCAGCGTCAACTGCGCACTGAGGCCCGCGTTGTGCTGCGCAGTCTGTGTGCGGTTGAGCAGACCGTTGCACTTCTCGTTGGGTTCGTCATTCAACAGTGCATTGGCAATGCAACGCCACTTGGGGAATGGCGTGTTCGTCTGGGTCTCACCACTGATCGGGAAACCGCTGTAGCCAGCTGCGCTCAGGGCTGCCCGCTCGGCTGCACTGGGCTGATACAGGCTTTGGCCCAGTGAGCCGTCGTTGACATCACCATTGAATGTCGCCGTACGGATATTGCGGTAGTAGGCGTTGGCCGCGAGGCGTATGGACTCACTGAACTTGTGGGTGAGTTCAAGGTTAACGAGTGCAGAGCGGTTGTGCGTGTTGTCCGGCTGCGTGTAGACCGATGCATAATCGGTAGCCAGCAGCTGCTGCTCCTGCAGGCCGTTGCCGTTCAGACCGGTGTTGGCAGCGGCCGCCGTCAGCAGCCACTGCGTCGCGTCACTGCGCCAGCCGAGTTTGGCAAACAATTGTTGCGCTTCACTGGGCGAATAGGCCCGCCAGCCCTGTTCCTTAAACTGATTGGCCGTGGCATACCACGACCACTGACCGGCACTGCCGCCGGACTCCAGTTCAACCTGGCGACGGCTATTAGCACCAGAGGTCAGCTGCACGCTGTTGCCCGGATCGGTATAGCCATTCTTGCTGCGCAGCGACAGCGCACCGCCCAGCGAGTTGAGGCCAAACACCGGGTTGGAGCCGGGCATCAAGGTCAGCGATCGGATGGCAGCGCGCGGAATCAGATCCCAGCTGACCACATCACCGAACGGCTGATTTAAACGTACGCCATCGAGATAGACCGACAGCCCCTGTGGTGTGCCCAGCAGCGGCGAGGCCGTGTAGCCACGGTAGTTGATGTCCGGCTGCAGCGGGTTACTCTGCACATCGTTGACGTACACACTGCCCAGCGCACGCTTCATATAGGCCGTCAGGTCCAGCGCGTGTGCGCGGTCGAGATCGTCAGCGGTAGCGGTCTGCACCGGCGCAGCGATCTGATCCAGCGTCAGGTCTGCCCCGGCCAGCGGCGTGCTGCCGATGACCAGCACAGTGTCCAGCGGCGCGTTAGCTTGCGGGCTGCTCTGCGCGGTGGCCTGTGCCGCAGACATCACAACACCGGCCGCGGCTGCCCAAAACGCGCCGGCAAGGCGCAAGGTCGTCATAGCCATCCGAGAACACCACCGGCCATTTCCCGATCGATCGGGAAATCTGTTGCGAAGCCCGCATTAAATCACAGGCTGCGACTGAGTTAAGCCGAGACTACGCGCTGCTCGATGGCTCCGAACGGCGCGCGGCCGTCGCCGGTATGCGCTTGCATTTTGACGCGATCACCGAACTTCATGAAGCCGGTCTGCGGCGCGCCGGAGTCAACCACTTCGATGCCGCGTCTTTCAGAAATGCAGCTTGAACCGACTTCGCGGAAGTTGTCATTGGACACGGTACCGGTGCCGATGACCGTGCCGGCAACCAGATTTCGGGTGCGCGCAGCATGCGCGATCAATTCGTGCAAACCAAACTCCATCGGTTCACCGTTGGGGTTGCCGAACTGCTGCCCGTTCCACTGCACTTGCAGATCCAAACAAACGCGTCCGTTGCGCCATTGATCACCGATTTCGTCCGGCGTGATTGCAAACGGCGCCATGCTGCAAGCGGGTTTCGCCGCTATAAAACCAAAGCCGGTCTTCATCTCGGGCACGGCCAGCTTGCGCAGCGACCAGTCGTTGATCTGCACCAGCAGTTTGATGTGTTGCAGCGCCTGTTCAGCGGTTGTGCCCATAGGTACAGAGTCAACGATGACTCCGAATTCGCCCTCAAAATCGATGCCCAGTTCTTCACTGGGAAAGCGCACATCCTCGGTCGCGGACAGGAAGGTATCGGACATACCCTGGTACATCAGCGGCACGCCGGTCCGCTCGACCTTGTTGCCGGTCATCTTGTCCATGAGTTCGCCATGGCTGCGATAGGCAGACCCATCCAGCCATTGCCAGGCGCGCGGCAGCGGCGCCAGCAGCCTGACCGCCGCAAGCGGTAACTGTCCTTCGGGCAAGGCGGCCAACTGATCAGCGACCCCATCCCAGCGCTCTATCGCATCTTGTAAGGTGGGTGCGATGGCGGTGGCCTCTGCATAGTACAAGCCGTCGCGGGACACTTTGATCAACAAGCCATCGCGGCTGCCGTTGTCGATAGTCGCCAGTCTCATGTGTTGTGCCTTATTCCTCGAAAATAGCCACGGCGCGCGTCCAGCCTGCTGAAGCGGCCTTCACCTTGTGCGGGAAGCAAGCAACCGTATAACCGGTGGCCGGCAGCACTTCCAGGTTGTGCAGTTTTTCCAGATGGCAGTAGCCGATATCGCGGCCGGCCTTGTGACCTTCCCAGATCAGCGAATGGTCGCCGGTCTCGGCCACGCGTTTAGCCGTGTAGCTGAAGGGTGCATCCCAGGACCAGGCATCGGTGCCGGTAACGCGCACGCCGCGCTGCAGCAGATACATGGTGGCCTCATAGCCCATGCCGCAACCGATGTTCACATAGTCGGGGTTACCCACAGCCATCCCGGCTGCGGTATTGACCAGCACGATATCCAGCGGTTGCAGCGCATGACCGATACGCGCCAGCTCTGCCTCGACATCGGCTGCCGTAACCACATAGCCGTCAGCAAAATGCCGGAAGTCGAGCTTCACGCCGGGACGGAAACACCAATCTAAAGGCACTTCATCGATGGTGATCGCAGGTCGGCCACCATCCATGGTCGGATGAAAATGCCAGGGTGCATCCAGATGAGTACCGTTGTGCGTAGTCAACGTCACCCATTCGGCCGCTGCAAACCCCTCGCCGCCCGGCATGTCCTCGGCCGTCAGCCCCGGAAAGAAATAGCCGGCTTCGGTGATGGTGTCGCGGTGTGACTGATAGGTGATCTTGGGACGCAAAAACGGCGGGTCGGTGACCACATCGTTTTCCAGATAGATGGACAGATCGACGAAACGGCGCGTCATGACGTGTGGCCACCCAATGTTTCGGCAAACCAATCCGCGATGCAATCGCGGCCATAGCTCATATTGTCGGCCCCCACGTGTTCCACGCCACCTTCACGTTGGGTAAAGACTTTGAGCTCGCGCCGCGGTGAATTGACCAACTGCTCGTAAGTCTGGTGTGCATAGGCCAGTGCGATCTGCCGGTCTTTCTCACCATGCGTCACCAGAAACGGCACGCGGATGCGATCGAGGATGCCGTTCAGATGCATGCCTTCGGCCTTGGCGAGGAACTCGGCCATTGTGCTGACGCCGAACACCCACATGACATGGGCCCAATAATGCGGCACCGGATTCTCACCCTCACGGTTAAGGCGCTTCTGTTGCACCTCTGCCCAATTGTGGTTCGCGCCCCAGACCGCACCGCTGGCAAAGCGCGGTTCAAAGGCAACCGCTCGCGGCGCAAAGTGGCCACCCAGCGAGATGCCGGTCATGCCGATACGCTGCGCATCGACATCGGCTTGCTCTACCAGCCAATCGACTGCGCAAGAGGCCCAGCGTTCGCTCTCATGGGTAGCCGGTAGACCCTGCAGACGCAGCGTTTCGCCGGTACCCGGCTGGTCCACACACAAGGTCGAGATGCCGCGACGGGCCAAGGCCTCGGGTAAGCGGCTCCAATAAAGCAGTTCTTTGCAGCTATCCAAGCCATTGCAATAGACCACCACGGGCTTGCGACCTGAGCCCGGTGCCCGCGTGTACAAGGCAGGCATATGGCCTTGCGCCAAAGGCACTTCGACGCGCTGGCAGTTGTCTCCACCCAGAGCGATGGCTTTGGCAAAGGTGGCCTGCGCCTGCGCGTAGGTGGCCTGGCGGCCCGGCGCACCATGGCCCTGCATACGCTCGCCGTTGAACAGGTACAGCGCCGCACGCTGCAACTTAGTGCCCGCAGAAAAGTGCCGGCCACGTGCCTCATCTTCAGCCGCCAACTCGATCAGTGTTTGCGCCTTGCCCATCCACTGCCGCAAAAACTCTGTGGTGCCGGCATCGGGCCCGTTGTTGGCGGCATCTTTGACGGGTGTGGCGATGTCGATGATGTCGCCAAGCGGCGCACCGCTCTCGATAGCGATGGCCAGCGACAGATTCCAGATGTAGTTCGGGAAGTATTCAAATAGCGCCATGGCTTTAAACCTCCGACGGCTGAAACAGCCCCGGATCGGGCGCGGCATGCGGCATGGTCTGCGGCCCGCCGACGCCCACGCCCCATTGATCCATGACCCGTGGCGCCGGCGTATGCACTGTGGCCTGCCAAGTGGCTTCATCGACTTGTTCCAGATCGGCGGTGTACTCGACCGCAAAGTTGTTAGGTGTCGTGAAGTAACTGAAGGTGTTGTTGCCCGCGGTGTGCCGGCCGGGACCCCAGACAATGTTGACCTCCAACTGCTTGAGTCGCGAGATGCCACGCATCATGTCGTCGACCCCCAGCATGTCGTAGGCCACATGATTGAGGCAGGGTGGCCCGGGCAAAAAGGCCAAGCGGTGATGCCATTCGTTGCAGCGCAGGAAAGCCATGAAGTCACCCAGCCAGTCGCTGAGGCGGAATCCCAGCACATCGCAGAAAAACTGCACGGCCGCTTTAGGATTGGGCGAATGCAAAACAATGTGGCTGATCTTCTGCGGTATGCCTTCCCAGCGCTGCAATTCACGCGCCGTGCCGCGCGCAACGTCTGCCGATATCTCGAAGGGCAAGCCATCGGGTGAGAAGAACCGGAAACCATAGCCCCCACCGGGCTCGGTCAAGGCACAGGGCGCGAAGATGATCCGGCACCCCGCCTCGGTCACCCGGCCAAACAGCACATCCACATCCGCTGCTGTGTCGGCCGCCATAGCGATGACATCGACACGGCGGTCCGGCGTCTGCCGCAAGCGCACGACATGGTGCTCGGCCGACCCTTCGGTGGCGTAGTAGTACCGGCCGTCCTGCTCGGCAACCTGACGCAGTCCCCAGACCTCGCCATAAAAACGTTGTTCTGCTGCAAGGTCAGGTACGCCGTAGGCAACGTAACGGATTTCAGTGATGCGGCTCATAGCGGATGTCCCCGAAGGTTCTGTGGATATAAGGGCGCCGCCTGCGGCGGCTAGATAGCTTGAGAAGTCAGCGCCAGCATGTCGCGCGCCACGGTGGCATGGTCCTGCGGCGGCCCGATGCCCAGCTGGCTGTAGCAGATCGAGCGCGAAGCCTCGACCAACCAGCGGCAGCGCTCAAACCGGCGGGCGCGGTAGGCCACAAAGGCTGCTTGCGGCGTAGCGGCACGGGCGAGTTCTTCGGCCAGGACCACCGAGTCTTCGATCGCCATGCCGGCGCCTTGGCCAAGGTGCGGCGTGGTCGCATGTATGGCATCACCCAACAAAACAACCCTGCCTTTGTGCCAATCGCCCGTCAGAAACAGCCAATCCAGCGGCCTGTAGACAACCTCTGCATCGTCGGTGATCTGCTCAACCAGCGGGGCCAAAGCCGGCGGCGGATTGGCCAGACGCGCGCGCATGGCGGCCGCGAGTCCAGCGCGCTCAAACCGCGGGTTACCCGGCTCCGGCGTGGTCAGGAACATGTACATCAAGGTCTGCGACAGCGGTGCCAGACCGATGCCACGCGGCCCGACATAGTTGTGCAGGTTGACGAGCTCCGGCGGCCGGGGAAAGTTGTAACGCCATACGCCCTGCCCGGTGAACTCGGGCTGTGGCGCATCGGCAAATAGCTGCTGACGCGTCTGCGAAGACAGGCCATCGGCACCGATCACCAGATCGAATCTGCCGCTGCTGCCATCGGAAAACTGCACGGTAACGCCGTCGCCATCGTCCTGCCATTGCGCGGCTGTCACGCCGAGGCGAACCTTGGCACCGGACGCGAGCGTGCGCTCGCCCAGCACTTTATGCAGCGCCCTGCGGCTGATGCCGATGTTGGGCGGGTAATCCGCAAGCACGCGCGGAGACTGGATGGTCGACAGATGCTGACCCGTGGGCGCATAGATTTCGACCGCATCAAAACAAAAGCCTGCACCCACGTAGTCTTCAAACAGCCCCAGCTGGGACATCGCGCGAATGACGTTGGCCTGCTGCAATATGCCGACGCCGTACACAGCCCAATCGGGATCTTTCTCGATGACTTCGACCTCGAAGCCCTTCTGACGCAGCGCGATAGCGGCCGTCAAACCCCCGATGCCACCGCCGATGACAAGCACTGATGCATGATCCATGGTCTCTCCTGGCGTTGTGCGCACGGCTTATTGAAGCGCTAAGTTAGTCCGCAATGGGCATTTGTAAAACTTATTCTTTGGATACGGTTCGATCTGATAAATCTATATCGATTCGCCGGCTTCAGCCGCGCTGGCGATCTGTGAGCGCAACCAGGCCAGACCTTCATCGGCGGCTCTGGCGCGGTGGTATTGCATCATTTCCGGCATCGGCGGAAAGGCAACCGGCAGCGGCAAGGAAGCGATTGGAAATTGTTTGGCCATGATCCCTACCAATCGCTTGTGCATCAGCGAGAGCCGCTGGGTTCCGCACAACAACTGCGGCACCAAGGTGAAAGATCCGGCCGTAATCTCCACGCGCCGCTTATAGCCCAGCAGTTCCAGTTGCCGGTCAGCGAAGGCGACCGTACGCGAGTTGCCTAAGCGCACCACCACATGACCGGCGGCCAGGAAATCGGTGAGTGACAACTTGCGCCTCAGCAAGGGATTTTTCTTCCAACCGACCACCACGTGATCTTCAGCAAACAACAGTTCAGTCGGGTGACCTACAGCGCAATACATATCAGGGGTGATCAGCAGGTCGACTTTGCCCTCATCCAACTGCTGCGCAGCCTGATCAGTGGTGGCCAGAAAATCCAGCCGCAGCCGCGGCGCAACGATTGCCAACTGCGTGACCAGCGGCACCAGCACGGCGGCCGTGATGTAGTCGGAAGCGATGATGCTGAAAGTCCGCTGTGATAGCGCCGGGTTGAATCCCGGTGAAGTGGAAACCAGTGACTCCAGACCTTGCAGGCACTCGCGTACCTGCGGTAGCAGGCCCTCTGCAAAAGCTGTGGCGTGCATGCGTTTGCCATACGGCACCAGGATGTCATCGCCGAAATAGCTGCGCAGGCGCGCCAGCGCAGCACTCATCGCCGGCTGACTGAGGTTCATGCGCGCCGCAGCCCGCGACACACTGCGCTCTTCGAGCAGGGCCTCAAAGGCCACCAGAAGGTTCAGATCCAGACCGCGGAAACGCATATTCAGGTATCCAGCAAATGATTAGCCGATGATCAAAACAAACAACTTCACAGATACCACATCACGCTCCATGCTGTTCAACACGCATTGCGTTCAGGGATTGTGGGTATGACAAGCATCGATGACGGGCGCGGTCCGTTTGCGCAAAACGCCCTGCCGCTGTGGACGCCTACTGCCGAACACATTCACAGCACAAACCTGACCGGCTTTGCGACGCTGGCTGCCGCCCGTTACGGCGGCCCGCTGTTATCGGGCAGCCCTGCTGAGAACTATCGCGAGCTGTGGGCTTGGTCCACGGCCCGTCCTGAAGACTTCTGGTCAGCGCTGTGGGAGTTCGCGCAGGTCCGGGGTGAGCGCGGTAACGGCCCGGTCTTGAGTACCGGCACACGCCTGCAGGACAGCCGCTGGTTTCCCGGTACCCGGCTCAACTACGCCGAAAATCTGCTGGCTGCTGATGATGACGCGCTGGCTATCTGCTTTGCCAACGAGTCGGGCCAGCGCGTGCTGTGCAGCTTTGGCGAACTGCGCGACCGGGTCGCCGCCGTGGCCGCGGGACTTGCGGCCGCGGGCATTGGCGTCGGCGATGTCGTGGCCGGTTATCTGCCGAACGTGCCCGAGGCCGTTATCGCGATGCTGGCCACCAGCAGCCTCGGCGCGGTCTGGACCTCAACATCCCCGGACTTTGGCCTGGACAGCGTGCTCGATCGCTTCGGCCAGGTTGCCCCGAAGGTGCTGTTCGCGGTTGATGGCTACGAATACGCCGGCAAGCGGCAAACGTGTCTACCGGTGGTACAAGCCTTAACCGCACAGATCCAGTCCATCACTCGAACAATCGTCATCCCTTATCTGGATGCCGCCCCCGAACTGGGTGACAACCCCGGCCTGATGCTGCTGGACGACTTCGTTGTTGCAGATCAGCCGCTGCACTTTCAGCGCGTGCCGTTCGCTGCGCCGCTGTTCATTTTGTACAGCTCAGGGACCACCGGCCGGCCCAAGTGCATCGTCCACGGCGTCGGCGGCTCGTTACTGCAACATCTTAAAGAGCACCTGTTGCACGCTGATCTTCGGCCGCAAGATCGCCTGTTCTATTTCACAACCTGTGGCTGGATGATGTGGAACTGGCTGGTGTCCGGACTGGCCAGCGGCGCGGCCGTTGTGCTGTTCGACGGTTCACCGCTGCACCCGGGCGCGCAAGTGCTGTGGCAACTGGCCGAGGAATGGGGCGTCACTCATTTCGGTACCAGCCCGCGTTATTTGGCAGCGCTGTCCAGATCCCGCTATCACCCCAACCAACACTGGCGCTTACCTGCGCTGCGCAGCGTACTGTCCACCGGCTCACCCTTAAGTCCGGTGCTGTTTGAATTTGTGTACCGGCATATCAAGGCCGATCTGCAACTGGCCTCTATCTCCGGCGGTACCGATATTCTGTCGTGCTTCTGTCTGGGTGTGCCCTGGTTGCCGGTGTACAGCGGCCAGTTACAAGGGCCCGGACTGGGCATGGCGGTTGAAGTCTGGGATGACAGCGGACAACGTCTGCGCAACGCACCCGGCGAGTTGGTCTGCACCCGGCCGTTTCCATCAATGCCCATCGGCTTTTGGAACGACCCTGATGGCAGCCGCTATCACGCGGCCTACTTTGCGCGCTTCGAGGGTGTCTGGCATCACGGCGACCGGGTCAGCGAAACCGAGCAAGCCGGCTATGTGTTCCTCGGGCGCTCGGATGCGGTGTTAAACCCGGGTGGCGTGCGTATCGGTACCGCCGAAATTTATCGTCAGGTGGAAAAGCTCGATCAGGTGCTGGAGTCACTGGCCATCGGTCAAACGTTTAGCAAGGCCAACGGCATCCAAGATGAGCGCGTTGTCCTGTTTGTCAGACTGCGCGAGGGGCTAGTCCTGGATGCCAGCTTGCAGACTGCAATCCGCCAAGTCATCGGCGCGAATACCACACCCCGGCATGTGCCGGCCCGCATCATCGCCGTACCGGATCTGCCCCGCACCCGCAGTGGCAAAGTGGTTGAACTCGCGGTGAAGCAGATCGTGAATGGCCTGCCAGTCGACAACCTGCAGTCACTGGAAAACCCGGCAGCGCTGAACTATTTCCGCGATCTGCCGCAGCTGCGCTGATCACCGGCCGCGCGAGCGATGCCGCAACGAAACCCAATTGCCCTTCCCCGCGCGCCTGTGTAGGGTCAGCGGCCTTGTTCCCCTACTGACCCGGAGCCTTACACCATGGCCGATCCCCGTTCACGCGTGTTTTTTGATGTGTCCATCGACGACGAGGCCGCCGGCCGTATCGTGTTTGAGCTCTATAACGATGTGGTGCCTAAGACGGCCGAGAACTTCCGCGCGCTGTGCACCGGCGAGCACGGCTTTGGTTACAAGGACTCTTCATTCCATCGCGTGATCCCGCAGTTCATGCTGCAGGGCGGCGATTTCACCAACCACAACGGCACCGGCGGCAAGTCCATCTACGGCAACAAGTTCGCCGACGAAAATTTCACCGTGAAGCACAGCCGTCCCGGCCTGCTGTCCATGGCCAATGCCGGCCCTAACACCAACGGCTCGCAGTTTTTCATCACCACCGTGGTGACCGAATGGCTGGACGGCAAACACGTGGTATTCGGCGAAGTCGTCGAGGGCATGGACCTGGTGCAGAAGATCGAAAGCCTGGGCAGCTCCGGCGGCCGTACCAAGGCCACCATCCGCATCGCCGACTGCGGCCAGCTGTAAAGCGGGTAATCGAGGCTCCCGCCCGGCCTGCGACACCGCGCAGGCCGGCCTAGGCGCCCTTGCCGGGGTCTGCTGCGTTGCTCCAGCAGAAACCGGCCAATGCGACTACACTGCCGCCCCGGCGTTCGCCGACCGAGCATTCCCCCGCACATGACTTCTTCTGAACCGGCGCAAGCCCTCTCTTTTGCAGATTTGGGCCTCTCGCAGCAGGTCCTCGCGGCCGTTGCCGCCATCGGCTACGAATCCGCCTCCCCCATTCAGGCCGCCACCATCCCGGCACTACTCGCCGGTGGCGACGTCCTCGGCCAGGCACAGACTGGCACCGGCAAGACCGCCGCCTTTGCGCTGCCCATCCTGTCGCGCATCCGCATCGAGCAAAAGGCGCCGCAGGCGCTGGTGCTGGTGCCGACGCGCGAACTGGCCATCCAGGTCGCCGAGGCCTTCCAGAAATATGCGGTCGGCCTGGCCGGCTTTCATGTGCTGCCCATCTACGGCGGCCAGAGCTATACACCGCAGCTCAATGCGCTGCGTCGCGGCACTCACGTCATCGTCGGCACCCCCGGCCGCGTCATGGATCACCTCGATCGCGGCACGCTGACGCTGGAAGGCGTCACCACCGTGGTGCTGGATGAAGCCGACGAGATGCTGGCCATGGGCTTTGCCGATGCCATGGATTCGATCCTGGGCAAGGTGCCGGCTGAACGTCAGGTCGCGCTGTTCTCGGCCACCATGGCGCCGAACATCAAGCGCATTGCGCAGCGGCATCTGCGCTCGCCGCGCGAAATCATCATCCGCAGCAAGACCACCACCGGCGCCAACATCCGGCAGCGCTATTGGCTGGTCAGCGGCGTGCACAAACTCGATGCCTTGACGCGCATCCTGGAAGTCGAGCCCTTCGACGCCATGCTGGTGTTTGCCCGCACCAAGCAGGGCACGGCCGAGTTGGCCGAAAAACTCGAAGCCCGCGGCTTCTCGGCTGTCGCGCTCAACGGCGATGTGCCGCAGCCGCTGCGCGAGCGCATCGTCGCGCAGCTTAAAGCCGGCAAGATCGACATCCTGGTGGCCACCGATGTGGCTGCGCGCGGCCTCGATGTCGAGCGCATCAGCCACGTGGTCAACTTTGACGTGCCTTACGACACCGAGTCGTATGTGCATCGCATCGGCCGCACGGGTCGTGCAGGTCGCAGCGGCGAAGCCATCCTGTTCATCGCACCGCGCGAGCGCAACATGCTGCGCCTGATCGAACGCGCCACGCGCCAACCCATCGAGCAGATGACTCTGCCCGGCGTCGATGCCGTTAACGCACGCCGCATGGCCAAGTTTAAAGAGCGCATTGTCACGGCGCTGGCGGGCCAGCCCTCGCAAGTGCTGCGCGCTGCCATCGTCGAGCTGGCCGAAGAAACCAGCACCGACCTGCTGGACATTGCTGTGGCCCTGGCCTCGTTGCTGGAAGGCAACGCACCACTGGCAGCAGCCCCGCCCGGCGCTCAGTTTAATAACGAGGCGCCCCCACCGTCGGCCCCCTGGCGCGATAACGAGACGCCGGAGGGCGACACCGGTTTCGGCGCTCAGGACACCTATCGCCTGAATGTGGGTCGCCGCCATGGTGTGGAGCCCGGCAACATCGTCGGTGCGCTGTGCCATGAGGCCCGGCTGGAAGGCCGGCAGATCAACGGTATAGACATCCGCGCTGACCACAGCTTTGTGCGTCTGCCGCGTGGTCTGTCGCCGGAACTGCTGGAGCGTCTGTCACTGGTCAAGGTCCGCGGTCAGCCGTTGGCCTTGCAACGTGCGGACGCCAGCCGCCCGATCCGCGCCAAGCCCAAGCGCTAAAAACACGGTTGGGGCGGCGCAACAGTCATTGACGATCGTTGCATTTTCTATAATCTTCGCCCCCTGACTTTGCATCGTCGCAAGTAACGGGGGAGAGATTCATGAACAACAAGCATTTGAGCATCAGCGCCGCTGTGGCGCTGGCCATCGGCGGTTCCATCGCCTGGCAGGCACCGGCAGTCGCGCAAACCGCAGCTCTGGAAGAAATCGTTGTAACCGCAGAGCGTCGCGAGACCTCGCTGCAAAATACGCCCCTGTCACTGGCCGCTTTGTCGGCCGATGCCATGGATCGCAAGGGCGTGCAGAGCATCGCTGACATTGCGCTGTTCACCCCCAACCTGGCCATCAACGGTTCGCGCGGCTCGGGCAATAACAGCCCGTCGTTCAGCATCCGCGGCATCTCCGGCGGCGGCGGCGCAACCAGCGAGCGCGGCGTGGCGCTTTATATCGACGACATCTTCGTGCCGCGTACCGCCGGTTCGGTGTTCAAGGTGTTCGACCTCGATCGCGTCGAAGTACTGCGTGGCCCGCAGGGCACGCTGTTCGGCCGTAACAGCGAAGGCGGCGCGGTGCGCATGGTCACCAAGCAGCCGGTCAAAGATTTCGAATCGTACGTGCGCGTCAACGTGGGCAACTTCAACCACACCGACGTCATCGGCATGATCAACATGCCGGTCAGCGACACCTTCTTCGTGCGCCTGCAAGCCGGTCACCTCGATGAAGACGGCTTTGTCACCCGCGGCACCCAGAAGATGGGCGGCGAGACCGACAACCTGGCCCGCATCCAGATGCTCTACACGCCCAACACCGACCTGAAGTTCACCCTCAGCGGTCTGTACAGCGATGCCAAGTCCAACGGCACACCCAACGTCATGAAGGCCTGGGACATGAAGTCCGGTATCACCGGCGTGCTCGAAGGCAACTATGCCGACTGGATTTCCGACTGGCTGCAAAGCGCCGGTCAGGCCCGTCTGGCCACCGTCAATGACCCGCGCCTGGTCAAGTCCGACCCCTATGCTGCGCCGGACTTCTGCTTCCTCGACAATGCCAACCCGGACTTCGGTAAGGCTTGCGAGCAGCACAGCGACAGCCGCTACTACCAGATCGACGGCAAGATCAACTGGACCGTAAACGACGCCACGCGCCTGACCTGGACCAGCGGCTATGCCGTCATGGACCATAACGGCGTCACCGACTGGCAGTTCCTGGGCACTGAAATCCGCCCGGACGTGGTTAAGTCCACCGTCTACAACCACGAGCTGCTGATCAACTGGAGCTTGTGGAACGGCCGTGTCGACCTGGTCACCGGTTTGAACTTCTTCCAGGAAGAGTCTTCAACCGACGCTTATAACGTCAACGCCAAGGGCACCAGCGTCTATCAGGCCGCACCCGTCGCGGGTTCGGGCGTCACCTGGGCCGGCGTACCTAACGGCAACGGCTATGCCGGTCTGTACATCTCGGGCAACGGTTCTGTCGCTCAGACGACGAAGTCGTGGGGCCAGTTCGACAGCCTGACCTGGCACCTCACGCCCAAGCTGAACCTGACCGCCGGTGTTCGCGTCTCGCAAGACAAGAAGGACTACGAAGCCACGCGTCGCGCCGGCTCGGGCCCGGCGCCGATCTGCACGACCATCGCCGCCAAGCCTTATTGCACCGGCGCTGCCAACGACTTCGTGCCGACCTATGCCGGCAACAACGGTGCGACTTCGATCACCGTCAACAACCGCCACACCTGGACCGAGGTCGACTGGCGCGGCACTGTGGACTATCACTTCAC
>CAIVTJ010000071.1 GCA_903908825.1 uncultured Pseudomonadota bacterium
AATCAGGGTAACGGCGTAGGTTTCAAAAAGGTCGGCGGCCATACCGGCGCAGTCACCCACGTTATCACCCACGTTGTCGGCGATAACAGCCGGGTTGCGCGGGTCATCTTCGGGGATGCCGGCTTCGACCTTACCCACCAGATCGGCGCCGACATCGGCGCCCTTGGTGAAGATGCCGCCGCCCAGGCGCGCGAAGATGGAGATCAGCGAACCGCCGAAGGCCAGGCCCACCAGCGAATGCAGAGCCTTGTCGGGACCGATGACCGGCACCATGACCGCGTAGTAGCCGGCGACACCGATGAGGCCCAAGCCGACCACCAGCATGCCGGTGATGGCGCCGCCCTTGAAGGCGACCTGCAGCGCGGCGTTCAGGCCATTGTTGGCGGCCTCTGCGGTACGCACGTTGGCGCGGACCGAGATGTTCATGCCGATGAAGCCGGTCAGGCCCGACAGGATCGCACCGACCGCAAAGCCGCCAGCCGTGGCCCAGTCCAGTGCCAGACCCAGCACGATCAGCAGCACCACGCCGACGATGGTGATGGTCTGGTATTGGCGATTGAGATAAGCCTTGGCGCCGGCCTGAATGGCGGCGGCAATCTCTTGCATGCGCGCGTTACCCGCGGGCAGCTTGAGGATGGAGAGCATCGAAACGATGCCGTAGAGAACGGCCACGGTGCCAGCGGCGACCGCGATCCAAAGCCAGTTAGTCACGTCCATCTGCAGAGATCTCCCCAAAGCCAAGCGGAATAGTTTTGTTTCGTGCCGCAGTGTGTCGGAACACAAGGGCGCCGGACTATAGTCAGAAAGGCCGGCCGATTGCCAGATGCCAACCGGAAAGCTCGCCGGCAATACGATACGAGAAGCCCAGTGCCGGAACTGCTGCGCCCAGCAGTTGCGGCGCCGGTGACAGGCTGAGGCTGAAGCCCACTTCGCCTTGCCAGCGGTCTGACTTGCGGCCGGTGATGATCGACAGCGGCGGCTCCAGATAGGTGTCGAGCAGCGCGAACGGCGCGAAGCGCAGTTGCCGTGTGCCCCAGTTTTGGCCGGTGTAGCGATCTATTTCGACGCCGTTGCGCCAGCGCAGGAACTGGTCGCTGGGGGCTATGCCACGCATGTCGGCTACCGCCAGGTTCAGTTCCTGGTGGAAGGTATATTCAAGGGCGCGCGGTAAGACCTGCCCGTCAGCGTTGCGTGTTGCACCCGGGCGTAGCAGATCACTGCGCAGTCCGACACCAAAGCTGGCCACATTAGATTGCCGGCCCGAGGTCTTGGTGAAACCGGCTTTGCCGTAGGGCGTCAGCCGCCAGTTGGACGCGACGTCCCAGTCACCCTCCAGGCCCGGCATCAGGCTGACCGAGCCTATGCCGCTGGGCAGATGCAGCAGCAACACGTCGCTGCTGCGGAAGTCCAGCAGGCCGACGGTTACCGGCAGGGTCAGCCGCCAACCGTCGTGTTGCAGTGCAAACGGCAGCCGGTAGATCTGCAGCGCCCGGCCGTTGATCTCGTAGATGCCTGAGCCCAGCTCAGAAGCGAAGGCATAGCTGGCCGTCACGCGATCCACGTCGGTGGCCAGCGCGGTGCCCGGCTCGGCCTGAACCACAAGACTGCCGCAGCACAGCGCCGCCCCGGACAGGGCCGCTGTCAAAACACGGGCAAACATCGGCGCGCTAGATCTTGTACGTGGTCTTGAGTTTGCGGCGCACCGACTTGCCTTTGATGCGCACATAGTCGGGCAGGCCGTTTTTGTAGGGCGGGTAGTCTTCGCCGGCGATCAGCGGTTCGAGGTAGCGGCGACAGGCTGCGGTGATACCGAAACCATCTGCCGTAATAAAGTTGCGCGGCACGGTCTTTTCGACATTGGCCACAGCCGATAGCGGCACGGCCTCGATGGTCCAGCGGTAGGGCTTGGACGATTTACGGATGATCGCTGGCATGACGGCGTTCTGACCGGCCACTGCAAACTGCACCGCGGCCTTGCCCACGGCATAAGCTTGTTCGACGTCTACCTTCGAGGCGATGTGGCGCGCGGCGCGCTGCAGGTAATCGGCCACAGCCCAGTGGTACTTGTAGCCGAGTTGTTCTTTGACGAGGTTGGCCACCACTGGCCCGACGCCGCCCAGTTGCGCATGACCGAAGGCATCGCGGGTGCCGGCTTCGGCCAGAAAGCGCCCGTCGGCATAGTGCGTGCCTTCCGAGACGACGATGACGCAATAGCCATTGCGCTCGACACTGTGCTTAACCTTGGCCAGGAACGCAGCTTGGTCAAAGGCGATCTCCGGAAACAAAATGACCTGCGGCGCATCGCCGGCCTTGCTGCCGGCCAAGCCGCCTGCTGCAGCAATCCAGCCGGCATGACGACCCATGACCTCCAGCACAAACACTTTGGTGGAGGTGCGCGCCATCGAGGCCACATCCAAGGCGGCTTCACGCGTCGAGACGGCGATGTACTTGGCCACCGAGCCGAAGCCCGGGCAGCAGTCGGTTAAGGGCAGGTCGTTGTCGACGGTCTTGGGGATGCCCACGCAGGTGATCGGATAGCCCAGCGCTTCGCCGATCTGCGACACCTTGAGCGCGGTGTCCATCGAATCGTTGCCGCCGTTGTAGAAGAAATAGCCGATGTCATGGGCGCGGAACACTTCGATGAGGCGCTCGTATTCGGCGCGGTTTTGCTCCAGGCCCTTGAGCTTGAAGCGCGCCGACCCGAAAGCGCCCGAAGGCGTGTGCCGCAGCGCCTTGATGGTGGCCGGCGACTCGAGACTGGTGTCTATGAGGTCTTCGGTGAGCGCGCCGATGATGCCGTGACGGCCGGCATAGACCTTGCCGATGTGGCGCGGATAGCGGCGGGCCGTTTCGATGACCCCGGCGGCCGAGGCATTGATGACCGCGGTCACCCCGCCGGACTGGGCATAAAAGGCATTGCGCGGACGGTTTGGGGTCTTCATTGGTCTACAGGCTCCGGAAGAGGGTTGGTTTGACCCATTAGAGGCGTATCGGTACTGTGCCAGAAGGTTGCGTGTAGCGACCACAACGATAATGGGAAGGGATTAGCGATCATGCGCATTGTTCTTCTGGGAGCCCCGGGCTCTGGTAAAGGCACCCAATCACAGCGCCTCGTGCAGCGTTTCGGTATTCCGCAGGTGTCCACAGGCGACTTGCTGCGCTCGGCCGTGGCCCGTGGCACGGCTTTGGGGCTGGCGGCCAAGGACGCCATGCAGGCCGGCAAGCTGGTGGACGATGCCATCGTGCTGGGGATGATCCGCGAGCGTCTGGCCGAGCCTGACGCGGTCAACGGCTACATCCTCGACGGGTTCCCGCGCAATCTGGTGCAGGCCGCGGCGCTGGATGAAATGCTGACCGCCATCGGCAAGCCGCTGACCGGCGTGGTGCTGATGGAAGTCAATTACACCGAACTGGGCCGGCGTATTGCCGGCCGGCGCAGCTGTCCGCAGTGCGGCGGCATTTTTAACGTGCATTCGCTGCCGCCGGCTGCCGAGCTGCGCTGCCCCAACTGTGCCGATGCGCCGGTGCTGTTCCAGCGTCCCGATGACAACGAAAGCACCGTGGCTAACCGTCTGCGCGTTTATGACGAGCAGACCCGGCCGCTGGTCGAGTACTACCGCAAGCAGCAGTTGCTGCGCAGCATCGACGCCGAGGGCGAGGTCGATGCCATCACCGCGCTGCTGATCGCAGCGCTGGCCGGGCCGGCCGCCTAAAGCGCCGCCAGCAGCGCGGCGCCGATCACCTCGCGGCGCCAGCCGCACAGCGGGGCAGCCTGCGGGTTGCCGCTGGCGACCTGCTCCAGGTCGCGGCGGGTGGCCAGTATCTCGGTGTTGATCTGCAAGCTGTTGGCGACGCCGGTCACCACGTTGGCCAATTGCTTGAGGCGTGCAGTGGCCTCCGGGTCGGGCCGGCTACGGCCGGGCAGGGGTGGCAACACGGCCGGCAGCCCGGCCTGTTGCACCAGACCGATGATGTGCGCGCCGCTGTGCTCGATAAATCCGGGTGCCAATTCTGAAAGCTCGGCCAGCTGCGCCGCAGTGCGGGGGGCCCGTTGCACGATGGCCCGCAGGCCGGCGTCGTCCAATATCCACGAGCGGGGCCGGTCGCGGTCCGAGGCGCGCTGTTCGCGCCAGGCGGCCAGCAGTCGCGCCAGCTTTTGACGGTCGGCATCCAGATCGGTAATGCCCTTCAGGCGCTCCCAAGCCCGTTCCGGCGCCACAAACAAGTTGTCGGCGTTATCCAGCGCGCGCATTTCCTCGTCCAGCCAGGCCATCCGGCCGAGCTTGTCGGTCTGCTCCAGCAGCAAGTCGCGCAGCGGCGCCAGGTAGCGCACGTCATCGACCGCATAGACCAGTTGCGCGGCGCTCAGCGGCCGTTGCGACCAGTCTGTGCGGGTGTGCGACTTGTCCAGTTCGACGCCCAACAGACGCCGCACCAGGTCGGCATAGCCGATTTGCGCGGCCATGCCCACCAGACCGGCAGCCACCTGCGTGTCGAACAGGCCGGCGACCGGGCCCAGGGCCGGATACAGCACTTCCAGGTCCTGGCGGGCCGCGTGCAAAATCTTGACCGGTTGCCGGGCGGCCAAAGCCGGACTCAGCAAGGCCAGATGAGGATTGTCCAAGGGGTCAACCAGCACATAGCGTGCGGGCGTGGCCACCTGTAGCAGGCACAGCTGAGCGCGGTAGGTGCGTTCGCGCAGGAATTCGGTGTCCAGGCCGATGACCGGCGCGGCGCTCAGTTCGGCCGCCAGCTCTTGCATTAAAGGCAGGTCATCGCCGCTGCCGCCGATGGGTTTGATTGCGCTCATCGTGTGTCGGTCCTGCCTGTGTAGAATCGGGTCCCTGAGAAATCGAGAGGTGCCGTGAGCGACAACCCCCCGGCCGGCGTCATGCACCTGACGCGGCTTTATACGCAGATTGCGCTGGCACGGCGCGGCCCTGAGGACGTGCCAGCCCTGCCGTGGGTGCTGGTCGGCACCGGGCTGGCCTATCTGCTGATGAATCTGTTGCTCAGCAACCTGTTGCCGGCGACGCCTGACGGCACGCTGCCGGTCATTCTGTTCGACAGCGTGCTGCTGCTCGGATCTTACTTTGTTGTGCTGCAGATTGCCGGGCACCCGGCGCGCTGGCGGCAGACGGTTTCGGCCGTGCTGGGCGTGCAGGTGGTCTTGCTGCCGGCCATCGCTCTGGCCACCGCGCTGTTTGCCCAATACAAAGACAACAACGATCTGCAGCTGCCCGCAGCCATCCCGCTGTTGGTCGTCGGTGTGTGGCTGCTGTTCGTCAATGCCCGCATCCTGGGCGCGGCCACCACTTGGAATCTGTGGCCCTGCCTGGGTCTGGTGTTTGCGCAGGGCCTGCTCAGCCGCATCATCGAAATGTCCTTGCTGCCCGGCGTGGCCGCCGCTTCCTGAGGCAACGCCATGCACGTACACATCCTCGGCATCTGCGGCACTTTCATGGGTGGTATCGCCGCCATCGCGCGGGCGGCCGGTCATCGGGTGACCGGTTCCGATCGCAATGTGTACCCGCCGATGAGCACGCAGCTGGCGGCACTGGGCATCGAAGTCACCCAGGGGTTTGAAGCCGCGCAGTTGTCGCCGGCGCCCGATGTGGTGGTGGTCGGCAACGTCATGGGTCGCGGCATGCCGGTGGTCGAGGCACTGCTCAACAGCAACATCCCCTATGCCTCGGGTCCCGAATGGCTGGCGCGCGAGGTGTTGCACGATAAGCATGTGCTGGCGGTGGCCGGCACCCATGGCAAGACCACCACCAGCAGCCTGCTGGCGCATATCCTGGAGTGCGCCGGGCTGGCGCCGGGGTTTCTGATCGGTGGCGTGCCCGGCAATTTCCCGGTCAGCGCACGCCTTGGCAACGGCCGGCATTTCGTCATCGAGGCCGATGAGTACGACACGGCGTTTTTCGACAAGCGCGCCAAGTTCGTGCACTACCGGCCGCGCACACTCGTTCTTAACAATCTTGAGTTTGACCACGCCGATATCTACCCGGACATAGCGGCTATTCAACGTCAGTTTCATCATCTGCTGCGCATCGTGCCCGGCAGTGGGCAGATCATCAGCCACGCCGGTGATGCGCAGCTGGCGCAGGTGCTGGCCATGGGTTGCTGGACGCCGGTGGCTGACTTTGCCCGTCAGTCACAAGCCCCGGCGCAGTGGTCGGCGCAGGTGCCCGCCGATAGCGACTTCAGCTGCTTTACGGTGTTGCACGACGGCCAGCCGCAAGGTCAAGTGCAGTGGCAGCAACTGGGCGGGCACAACGTCGATAACGCACTGGCGGCCATCGCAGCCGCGCACCATGCCGGTGTGCCGGTGGCGCAGGCCCTCGCGGCGTTGGGCAGTTTCGCCGGCGTGCGCCGCCGCATGGAACTGTCGGGTGTGGCCGCTGGCGTGCACGTCTATGACGATTTCGCACATCACCCGACCGCCATCGCCACCACCCTCGAGGGACTGCGACGGCGCATCGGTGCGGCGCGGCTCATCGCCGTGCTCGAGCCGCGCTCCAACACCATGCGCATGGGTGTGCACAGCCAGACGCTGGCGCCCTCACTGGCCGGTGCCGATCAGGTGTTTGTGTATGCGCCGCCCGACCTGGGTTGGGATGCCAGCGTGATCACGGTGCCGCTGGGCGCGCGCGCCGCGCTGGCCACCGATATCCCGGCGCTGCTGCAGGCGCTGCTGGCTGCGGTGCGTGCCGGCGACCATGTGCTGATCATGAGCAACGGTGGTTTTGGCGGGCTGCATAGCAAGCTTTTGGCGGCGCTGGCAGAACGCCATGACTGAAGGGTTGCAGACGGTCCCGCTGTTCCCGCTGGGTGTGGTGCTGTTTCCGGACGGTCCGCTGCCGCTGCGCATTTTCGAGACGCGCTATGTCGACATGGTGCGCTCCTGCTTGCGCAGCGATGCGCCCTTCGGCGTGGTGCAGATCCGCACGCCTGCCGAGACCGGGGGCAGCGCGCAGCTGTATGTGCAGGGCACACTGGCGCGCATCGTCGACTTCAATCCGCTGCCCGATGGTCTGCTGGGCATCACCTGCCGCGGCGGTCAGCGCTTTCAGATTATCGAGACGCAGCGTCAGGCCGATGGCTTGCTGCTGGGCCAGGTGCAGCTGTTGCCGGCTGACCCGGTGCTGGCCTTGCCGCCGGATTACGAGCGTCTGGCCCGCTTGCTGCGTGGCGTGTTGCCGCAGTTGGGCTCGTTGTACGCCGCAGCCGACGCCCGCTACGAGGACGCCAGT
Organism: uncultured Pseudomonadota bacterium; assembly: GCA_903908825.1. Taxonomy (GTDB): domain Bacteria; phylum Pseudomonadota; class Gammaproteobacteria; order Steroidobacterales; family Steroidobacteraceae; genus ZC4RG30. The sequence goes on from CAIVTJ010000071.1 coordinate 7,257, forward strand.
TGGGTGTCCTGCCGGCTCGCCGAAATTTTGCCCTTAGAGCCGCTGCTCAAGCAGCAACTGCTGGAGTGCAGCGATCCATTGCTGCGGCTGGAGCAATTGCTGCCGTGGCTGGAACGCGACGCTGACGACGACGATGACGACGCCGGCAACGATCCGGTAGATCGCGATACTTAGCCTGTGGAGGGTGGCGACTGCGGGTGCTGGCGCCGGTAATAGCGCAGCACCGGAATAGCCGCCAGCAACGTCCACGCCAGCGTCAACCAACCCACGAAGCCGTCGTGTTCACTCAGCAGCCAGGCGGATGCTGCGTCCGGGTTGCGTTCGGTGGTGCGCAGGGTCACCAACATCAGGGTCACCCAGCCGGCATGCAGGCCGATGCCGGCGGCGATGTTGCCGGTCTGCCGGCGCACCAGCGCCAGCAGCACACCCACTGCGGCCAGGCACAGGTAAGCGTCGGCCATCTGTCCCGGAGCGGCAAAGGCCCGCAACGAACCCAGCACCAGATCAACACCACTGCCCGGGCCCACGTCTGCGGGCAGGATGGTAAAGCGCGCAAAAAAGTGCGTGGCGGCATAGAGCAGGGCCGTGCTGATGACGGCCAGCAAGGCGCCGGACTCGCGCGTCACTGCACTGTACATCGCGCCGCGCAAAAAACTCTCTTCGATAAACGCCACCACCAGACCGCTGGCGAGGCCGCTGAGCAGCAGCTTGAACAACAGCAAGACGTTCAGGTCGATGTTGATGCGGCGCAGTCCGGTGCCCAGCATCAGCAGCGCTAGCGGCAGCATGAACGCCAGGCCCAGCAGCAGCCCCAGGCCCAGCTGGCGCAGCCACGGTCGCAGCGCGCCGCCGTAACCCATGTCTTGACGGTTATTCAGGCGCAGCCAGCGCGCCAGCAGCCACAAACCGGCCGCCAGGCCGACCATGGCCAGTCGATTGCCGACGCGGTGAAACGGCACCGTGGTCAGCAGGCTGACCAGCTGCCAAGCCGGTGGTGTGGCTAAGGCCACCAGACCCAAAGCAACGGCGAATAGAGCCAGAAAAGCGAGTAGGGCGCGCATCAGTCGCAGTGTACCCAGACCACCCGGGTATCGATCTGCCCATTGGCCTGCAGCTGCAAGACCCGGTAGGCCGGAGGTAGGTCGTCGAGTGCGAACTCGGCCGATCGCGGCCGGAACTGGGCACAGGTCGACGGCGTACCCAGCAGGCGCAAGCGGCCCTGGCTTGAGTCGTAAACCTGATGGGCATGACCGAACACCACGCCGCGGACGCAGTCGTGAGCGTGTAGCAGAGCCAGCAGCGCCGCACCGTCACGCAGGCCGATGTCATCGAGCCAGGCACTGCCCAGCGGCAGCGGCGGGTGGTGCAACACGATCAGCACGTGCCGGTCAGCGGCCTGCTGCAGTTGCAGCGCTAGCGCCGCCAGCGTGGCGGAGCCGAGTTCACCGTACGCCTGACCGGCGACGCTGCTGTCCAGCAGCAGGATGCGCCAGTGGCCCACATCATGCTGACCGCCGACCTGAAACGGCGCCTGCTGCAAGCTTGTGGCCAGCGCTGACGGCAGATCGTGGTTGCCGGGAATGCACAGCACCGGCAGGCCCAGCGGCGTCAGCAGCGGCGGCAGATGCGCATAGGCGGCCGGCTGATCCTGCACCAGATCACCGCTGAGCACGATCGCATCGGCCCCGGCCAGATCGGCTGCCGCCGCACGCAGAGTCGCTCGCAACGAGGCCAGGGTCGCCACACCTTTGAGGCGGCCGTCGGGGTCTGCCAGCAGGTGCAGATCGGTCAGTTGAACCAGTTGAACGGTGTCGGTGCTCACACGCACATAATGCCCTGCCGGGCAAGCCGGACACACGGATTTGCCGTTCGCGGCCGCGGGTATGAAAATGGCCGGCTTTCCAACTTGCGCGAGTGATCTTCACCTCATGCCATCTCATCAGCAGCTAGCCAATGCCATCCGAGCCCTGTCCATGGACGCCGTCCAGCAGGCCAATTCCGGGCACCCAGGTGCCCCCATGGGCATGGCCGATATCGCCGAAGTGCTGTGGCGCGGCTTCATGCGCCACAACCCGGCCGACCCGACCTGGGTCAACCGTGACCGCTTCGTGCTGTCTAACGGTCATGCCTCCATGCTGCTGTATTCGGTGCTGCACCTGAGCGGCTATCCGCTGTCCATCGATGACCTGCGCGCCTTCCGGCAACTGGGTTCGCACACCGCCGGCCATCCCGAGCACGCGCCGCATCTGGGCATAGAGACCACCACCGGACCCTTGGGTCAGGGCATCGCCAATGCGGTCGGCATGGCGCTGGCCGAAAAGCTGCTGGCCGCGCACTTCAACCGGGACGACGTGAGCCTCGTCGATCATCGCACCTGGGCTTTTGTCGGCGATGGTTGCCTGATGGAAGGCGTCTCGCACGAAGCCTGTTCGCTGGCCGGTACTTTGGGGCTGGGCAAGCTGGTGGTGTTCTTCGACGACAACGGCATCACCATCGATGGCGATGTGCGCGGCTGGTGTGCCGATGACACACCGGCAAGGTTCGAGGCCTATGGCTGGCAGGTTGTGCGCGCCGTCGATGGCCATGATGCTGACGCCATCGCTGCAGCCATCCGCACGGCGCAGGCGCAGTCTGCCAAGCCGACGCTGATCTGCTGCCGCACCACCATCGGTCGCGGTGCGCCCAACAAGCAGGGCAGTAACAAGACCCACGGCGAGCCGCTGGGCGCAGCCGAAATCGCTGCCACCCGCGAGGCACTGGGCTGGCCTTGGCCGCCGTTTGAAATCCCGCAGGATATCCGTGCAGCCTGGGACTGCCGCGAGGCCGGCACCGCCGCGCAACTGGAATGGGATTCGCAGTTCGCCCGTTATGCGGCGACCTACCCGAACCTGGCTGTCGAGTTCGCACGCCGTATGCGCGGCGACCTGCCGGCGGACTGGCGCGATATCGTCGCCGACCTGCTGCAGCAGGCCAATGCGGTCAGCGCGGCGCAGGCCACGCGCGTCTCATCGCAGTTCGCGCTCAACATCATTGGCCCGCGTCTGGGCGAGCTGGTCGGCGGTTCGGCCGACCTGACCGGCTCGAACAACACCTTCCGCAAAGACTCGCGCGCCGTCACCCCCGATGACGCCACCGGCAACTACGTCAACTACGGAGTGCGTGAGTTCGCCATGACCGCGATGATGAACGGCATGGCGCTGCATGGCGGCTTCAGGCCCTATGCCGGCACTTTTCTGGTGTTCTCGGACTACGCGCGCAATGCGGTGCGACTGGCCGCGCTGATGCGCCAGCCGGTCATTCTGGTCTACACCCACGATTCGATAGGCTTGGGTGAAGACGGCCCGACGCACCAGCCGGTGGAGCACGTGTCCAGCCTGCGCCTGATGCCCAACCTCGATGTCTGGCGCCCCTGTGACACCGCCGAGACGGCCGCGGCTTGGGCGGTCAGCGTCGAGCGTCAGGACGGCCCCAGCGCGCTGGTGCTGACCCGCCAGGCCCTGCCGCAGCAGCCGCGTGACGCGCAGCAGCAGGCGGCTATGGCACGTGGCGGCTATGTGCTGGTCGATTGTCAGGGTGTGCCGGAGGCCATCGTCATCGCCACCGGTTCCGAGGTGGCGCTGGCAGTCGAGGCCGCAGCCAAGCTGGCCGAGCAAGGCCGCCGTGTGCGCGTCGTGTCCATGCCCTGCGTCGAACTGTTCGACCGGCAGGATGCGGCGTGGCGCGAGTCGGTGTTACCCGCAGCCGTTACGCGCCGCGTGGCCATCGAGGCCGGCAGCACCGGTCTGTGGTGGCGGCAGGTGGGCACGGCGGGCCGGGTGCTGGGTATCGATCAGTTCGGTGCCTCGGGCAAAGCAGCGGAACTGTTCCGCCATTTTGGTCTGACAACCGAAAATCTGCAGCGAACAATCGTAGAATTACTGGCTATCTGACAGCGAGGACGGCACATGGCACTTAAAGTGGGCATCAACGGTTACGGACGTATCGGTCGCAACATCCTGCGGGCGCTGTACGAGTCAGGTCGCACCGGCGACATTCAAATCGTGGCCATCAACGACCTGGGCGATGCCAACATCAATGCCCACCTGACCCGCTATGACACCGCGCACGGCCGCTTCAATGCCGACGTGTCGGTCGATGGCGATGCCATGGTCATCAACGGTGACCGCATCAAAGTGCTGTCGCAGCGTGACCCGTCCAAGCTGCCTTGGGGCGAACTGGGCGTCGACATCGTGTTCGAGTGCACCGGCATCTTCACCAGCAAGGCCAAGGCGTCAGCGCATCTGGCCGGTGGTGCCAAGAAGGTGCTGATCTCCGCGCCGGGCGGCTCTGATGTCGATGCCACTGTGGTCTATGGCGTCAATCACAACGTGCTTTCCGCCAGCCAGACCGTGGTGTCCAACGCATCCTGCACCACCAATTGCCTGGCGCCGCTGGCCAAGGTGCTCAACGATGCCATCGGCATCAAGCACGGCCTGATGACCACCATTCACGCCTCCACCAATGATCAGGTGCTGACCGACGTCTATCACGAAGACCTGCGTCGCGCCCGTTCGGCCACCATGTCGATGATCCCGACCAAGACCGGCGCGGCTGCGGCTGTGGGCCTGGTGCTGCCTGAGCTCAAGGGCAAGCTCGATGGCTTTGCCATCCGCGTGCCGACCATCAATGTGTCGATGGTCGACCTCACCTTTACCGCCAATCGCGCCACCAGCGCCGACGAAATCACTGCGCTGGTGCAGGCGGCTGCCGACGGCCCGCTCAAGGGCGTGCTGGCTTGCACGCACGCACCGCTGGTGTCCATCGACTACAACCACGACCCGGCTTCGTCCACCTATGACGCGACGCTCACCAAAGTGATCGACGGCACCATCGTCAAAGTGTGCTCGTGGTACGACAACGAGTGGGGCTTCTCCAATCGCATGCTTGACACCGCCCTGGCTTGGTCGCGGGCTGTCTGAGATGAGCGTGCTGCAGATGGCGCAGCTGGATCTGGCCGGTAAGCGGGTCATGATCCGTGAGGACCTCAACGTCCCCCTGCACGAGGGGCAGGTGGTCAGTGATGCGCGCATCCGCGCGGCGCTGCCCACTATCCAGTTGGCGCTGCAGCAGGGCGCACGCGTCATGCTGCTGTCGCACCTGGGTCGCCCGGTCGAGGGTCAGTACGACGCAGCCTTGTCGCTCGCGCCGGTGGCGGCGCGTTTGTCGTCGCTGCTGGGTTGCAGCGTGCCGCTGGTGCGCGACTGGCTCGATGGCGTCGAAGTCGCGCCTGGCAGCGTCGTGCTGTGCGAGAACGTGCGCTTCAACAAGGGCGAGAAGAAAGACGACCCGGCGCTGGCGCAGCGCATGGCTGCACTGTGCGACGTGTTCGTCATGGATGCTTTTGGCACCGCGCACCGCGCCGAGGCCAGCACCCACGGCGTGGCGCGGTTTGCGCCGGTGGCTGCGGCCGGACCGCTGCTGATGGGCGAGCTCAACGCACTCGAGCGCGCGCTGCTCAGCCCCAAGCGGCCGTTGGTGGCCATCGTCGCCGGCTCCAAGGTCAGCACCAAACTCACCATCCTCGAAGCCCTGCTCGAAAAAGTCGACCGGCTCATCGTCGGCGGCGGCATCGCGAACACCTTTCTGGCAGCCACCGGCGTCGCCGTGGGCAAGTCGCTGTGTGAGGTTGATCAGCTCGACACCTGCCGGCGGTTGCTGGCCCGGGCGCGCGAGCGCGGTGCCGACATCCCGCTGCCCACCGATGTGGTGACCGCCAAAGAGTTTGCGGCCACGGCCCATGCCGATGTGCGCAGCGTCAACGATGTTGCGGCCGACGACCTCATCCTCGATATCGGTCCCGACACCGCCGAGCGCTTGGCGGGCATCATCCGTGAGGCCGGCACTATCCTTTGGAACGGTCCGGTGGGTGTGTTCGAGTTCGATCAGTTCGGTGAGGGCACGCGGGCCATCGCGCAAGCCATCGCCGACAGCAAGGCGTTTTCTCTGGCCGGCGGCGGCGACACGCTGGCTGCTATCGAGAAATATGGTGTCGAAGACGGCATCTCCTACATTTCAACCGGCGGCGGCGCCTTCCTCGAGTTCGTCGAGGGCAAGAAACTCCCGGCTGTTGCGGCGCTCGAAGAGCGCGCTGCCCAGTCACCCTAACCGGCGCCAACAGACCAGCGCCAAGGTACACATCCATGTTTAGACGAACCAAGATTGTGGCGACGCTGGGACCGGCAACCGACGATCCGCAGATCCTGCGCGACATGATCGCTGCCGGCCTCGATATGGCGCGCATCAACTTCTCGCACGGCACGCGCGAGGACATGCGCCGGCGCATCGTGCAGGTGCGTGAGGCGGCCCGTGAGGTCGATCGTCCGGTGGGCATCCTGGCCGATCTGGCCGGACCCAAGATCCGCATCGAAAGCTTTGCCGGTGGTCCCATCCACCTGAGCGAGGGTCAGCCGTTTGCACTCGACACCAGCCTCGACCCGTCCGGCGGTAACGAGCGCGAGGTGGGCTGCGCCTATAAAGACCTGCCGCGTGACGTCAAGCCCGGTGACTCGCTGCTGCTGGCCGATGGCTTCATCGTGCTGGATGTCATCAGCGTTGCCGGTACGCGCATCGAGTGCATCACGCGCATCGGTGGCGAGCTGTCCAATCGCAAGGGCGTCAACCGTCAGGGTGGTGGCTTGTCAGCGCCGGCCCTGACCGACAAGGACCTTGAGGACATCAAATTTGCGGCCGAGATGGCCGTCGACTATGTGGCGGTGTCGTTTGCCCGTGATGCGGCCGATATCCGCCGCGCCCAGGCCGAACTGCGCAAGTGGCGCGGCAAGGCGCATGTGGTCGCCAAGATCGAACGTCATGAAGCCATCGAAAACCTCTCGCAGATTCTGGCGGTCACCGATGCAGTGATGGTGGCGCGCGGTGATCTGGGCGTCGAGATGGGCTATGCCGAACTCACCGGCTTGCAAAAAACCATCATCCCGCAGGCTTTGGCTGCCAATCGCGTGGTCATCACGGCCACGCAGATGATGGAGTCGATGATCAACAGCCCGGTGCCGACGCGCGCCGAGGTCAGCGACGTGGCTAACGCTGTGCTCGA
>CAIVTJ010000072.1 GCA_903908825.1 uncultured Pseudomonadota bacterium
GAGAGGCTGGCAAATGAAATCACTACTGCGAAGTGTGCTGTGGGCGGGTGTGCTGATGGTGACCGCCGTTGCGCCTGCTAGGGCGCAGCAGTCGCCGGCTGCGCAATTACTCGACCAGACCGTGGCCGCGATGGGCGGCCGTGACAAACTGCTGGGCGTGGGCACGCTGGTGTACACCGGCTTTGGCCAGGACGCTTACATGGACGGGGGCGGCAACATCACTGCCGAACCTAACGTGCCGCCCAAGTGGCGGGCCATAGCCGATGCCCAGCGCAGCATCGATCTGAAAGCAGGGCGTGCGCTGCTGCAGCAACGCCGCGCACCGATGTTCCCGTTCGCCGCGCCGTTCGGCCTCAACTGGAACCGCACCGGAACCACGCAGTCGGCCGCCGAGTTGCTCGACCATCCCTTGCCGGCAGTGCTGGCTGCGCTGGATCCGGCTGCAAGGCTGACCGGTGTGAGCGTTGAAGACGGTGTGTCTGTCCTGCAGTTCACGACTGCCGAGGGCACGTCGGTCTCGCTGGGCATCGATCCGGTGACCCACCTGCCTGCTTGGACGCGCCGCGTCGTGCCGCACGTCAACCTGGGTGACGTGGCAGTCACCGCCTTCTTCACAGGTTATGTGCCGCAGGACGGCGTGATGCTGCCTTACGGCCTGATGCACCGCATCGACTGGCGTAATCAAGTGACGCTGATGTTCCAAGTGGACTCTTACCGCTTGAACCTGCCGCCCGCTCAGATGCCGGTCGTGCCGGCACCTGCAGCTGTGCCTGCTGCGGCGGGTCCGCCTGCGGTGGCGGTCACGCCATTGGCGCGCGGTGTCTGGGACGTACGCGTGGCCAACAACAACGGCGGAGCGGTCATCGAGTTCGCCGATCACCTGCTGATGTTCGAGGCCAACGGCAGTGCCGCCGCGACTCTGGCACGCATCGATGCCGCCAACCGCCTGGTCGCCGGCAAGCAGGTCACGCAGCTGGTCGTCACTCACCATCATTTCGATCACACCGCGGGGCTGCGCGCTGCCGTGTCGCGCGGACTGTCGGTGATCTCGCACCGCGGTAATGAAGCGATCTTCCGCGAGATGATCAGCCGTCCGGCCGTGGTCTATCCTGATGCCCTGTCACGCAGCCCGCACCCGCTGGTGTTTACACCGGTCGATGAGAAGCTGGTGCTCGAGGACCGCATGCAGCGACTCGAGATCTATCATGTGTTGGCTCACTCTCACATGGCCCAAGCGGTGTTCGCCTACCTGCCGGCTGCACGGATCATGATGGAAGGTGACTTGGGCGATGCGGAGTGGACCTGGCATTGGTGGGCCAATGCGCTGCAGGCGAACATCAAGGCTTATGGCATCGATCCCAAGCTCAATGTGGCGGTGCACGGGCCCAACGGCGGCCTGTCTATCGAGACCACACTGGCCAACAATCAGCGTCAGCTGGAGGCCGCCAAGGCCTTCTGTGCGCAGCAGGGCGCCTCTGGCGTACCGGTGTTTGGTTGCCCGGTGCAGGTCGATATCTCAGGCCCGGTGGCACTCACGGGTCGCTAGAAGTCCGCAGGACACAGCCGCCCTGATCAGGCGATCGCCAGCAGCGGCTGCGGGGCCTCGTCGTGATGCTCTATCAGGGCGATCGCATTGCCCTGAATAGACTTGGCTTGCGCCTTGGCCCTTTGCAGGGATTGCATCAGTGCATCGTGTTCCGCAAGATGTTCGGCCGCCACGGACGCGATGCCAATCGACAACGTCATGGTCGGAAAGCGCCTGGCATGACCATCACGGTCTATGCCATCAATGCCGCCCAGTTCACGATGCTCATCTGAATAAAAATTAGCGACAGAGGCATCGAAACTATCGATCAGCTTATTCAGTCGACGACGCCAGTCCGAGGCTCGCAGCACTAAAATATAATCATCGCCGCCGATATGTCCGACGAAGTCTTCATCGGGCATCGCAACGCCCCGGAGCAGATCGGCCAGATGCAGCAACACCTGGTCACCTTGACGGTAGCCGTAAGCGTCGTTGTATGGCTTGAAGTGGTCTATGTCGGCATGACACAACACGAAGGGCACGCGTAAGGCCAGTAGTCGTCCCACCTGCTGATCGATCTCACGGTTGCCAGGTAGCAGAGTCAGCGGATTGGACTGTTTGGCAACTTGCACCTGTTGAGCCGTAATCTGGCGCAACAGTTCGATGGTGCGTCCCACGCCGGCATACTGTCCGTGACGCGAGATCAGGAAGTCTTCGTTGATGCGGCGTGTGTCGGCACCGGTCACCATCCGGCTGACCTGATCAAGTCTTGCCCGTGTGTCGACCACCACCGGTTGGCTATCCATGACGACAGTCACCGGCTTACGGTTGTAGATCTCGGGGTACAGTGGACGACTGAGCATGGTCAGCAGCGTGTCTCGACGCACAATACCCATTGGTTTGTCGTCAGCCACCACGGCCAAAGAGTCCCAGTCTTCGTGCTCATGGAACAAGGTCACAACCTGCTCGACTCTGGTCTTTGGACTCAATGCTTGCCGCTCGATCAGCAAGTCACCGGCACAGGTCGCGCCGCCGACGCTGTCGCGTAATGGTACAAGGTTGGTAAAGAGTTCGGATGCCTCCCGCATCGGCTCGGATTGCGGCCGCCGCAGGTAATAGCCTTGCAGATAATCAACGCCAAGTACGCGCAGCAGTTCGAGCTGTCGCTGGGTCTCGACGCCTTCCGCGACGACGCGGCTGCCCATCACATGGGCCATGCTGAGCATCGAGCGCATCATTTCGGCGACCAGGCTGTCGCGCTCGATCTGTGCCGTGAAATAACTGTCGAGCTTGACGTAGTCTGGACGCAGCTCAGACCAAATCTTAAGGCCTGAAGAGCCCGCGCCCAGGTCATCGATTGCGATACCGCAACCCAACCGGCGCAAGGGTAGAACGCTAGCCTGAATTTGTTTGGCATCGTCCGCCAAGCCATGTTCAGTGACTTCAATGACCAGATCGCATGCGCGCAGGCCGGCTTGGGCAACCGCCCTGGCGATGCGGCCTGCAAGGTTTCCACAGCCCAGCAACGTCTTCGGCAGCACGTTGATAAAAAGCAGGCCGGGCGCACCGCTGGCGCCAAAGCGCTCTATGGCCAGGTCGATCATCAGCAGATCGAGCGCGATACTGCTGCCCTCGACCTGTGCTGCGGCCAGC
>CAIVTJ010000073.1 GCA_903908825.1 uncultured Pseudomonadota bacterium
CTGCCATCCATGCCCGATAGCAAATCGTTTTCCCGCGTCAGGCGACGGCGCGAACGTGCATCGGTGAGTTCCAGCAACAGGTGCGTACCGGTCACCTGACCCTCGAGGGGTGTGACGATCAAATCGACAACCTGCGGTTCGCGCGGGGCCGGTGTGCCCAGCGGCCGCAAGGTGATCTCGTGCTGAGCGCAAGGCTCAACGTTCTCGATGGCGCGATGCAGTGTTTGCGTCAACTTGGCCGAATCATGAAACAAGGTACCGAAGGGGCGGCCGCGCGCGGACTTGACGCTGACCGCCATCAGGTCCTGCGCAGCGACATTGGCGTAGGTCAGGCACAAGTGCGAATCGAGCATGACGATGCCGGTCGACAGCGCATCGAGCAGATCGGCTGGGTCAAAATGGGACAGCGGTGAGCTGTATTCGAACTCAACGGCCATGGCGTAACCCCTGGTCAGGGCCGCAGGCGGTCAGCGCTTGGGCGCTTGTCGCCCCGGCGCCAGCAGCGAAGGCCGCAGCACGTTGAAGGTAACCGGTGTGGCCTCGCACACCGTCTGCTGGCGGGCGTCGACGATGCGCACACGCAGCACGTGCGTGCCGCGCTCGGGTTCGCCCCATTGATAAGCGAACGAGTACGCGGGCCAGGACAGCCGCTGGCCATTGAGCGTGGCCTGCACACTGAGGCCCGGCGGCAGCGAGGGCAGAACCTGTAACAGCAGGTTGACCGCTTCCGGATTGTCGAAAGTCTCGTCGGACTGGGGAGCCGTGATGCGGCATTGGGTCACGGCAGCGACGCGCTCTGCTGAGCGCGCCGATTCTGAATCTGTGGAGGACGGTACGGAACGCGGCACCACTGAACCGGGCTTGGGCGCAGGTTTGACCTGCACCGGCTCGGCACCCGGGTGCGGCTGATCGGAGTAGTGCACCACACCGTTCTGGTCCACCCAACGCCATGCCTGTGCCGCTGGCGACGCGCTGGCGACGAACAGCAACAGACTGAAGAGTGGGTAGCGCATGAACTGTGAGCATAGCTCCTGGTACCGCAGTGTTGAACTTTAAAAGGGTGGCGGGCTGTTGAGGCACCGCCACCTTGCGGGTCTTGCGACCTGACAGCCCTTACAGGCTGTAGTACATGTCGAACTCAACCGGATGCGTGCTCATGCGGAACCGCGTGACTTCATCCATCTTGAGCTTCATGTAGGCATCGATCACGTCGTCCGTGAACACGCCGCCGGCCTTGAGGAAGCCGCGATCCTTGTCGAGGTGCTCCAACGCCATATCGAGCGAATGGCAGACCTCGGGGATGTGCTTGGCCTCTTCCGGCTCCAGGTCGTACAGGTCCTTGTCCGCGGCTTCGCCCGGGTGGATCTTGTTCTGGATGCCATCGAGACCGGCCATCATCATGGCCGAGAAGGCCAGGTAGGGGTTGGCCAGCGAGTCCGGGAAGCGCACTTCGATGCGGCGTGCCTTGGGGTTCGACACCCACGGAATGCGGATCGAAGCCGAACGGTTGCGGGCCGAATAGGCCAACATGACCGGCGCTTCAAAGCCCGGCACCAGACGCTTGTAGCTGTTGGTACCCGGATTGGTGAACGCGTTGATGGCCTTGGCGTGTTTGATGATGCCGCCGATGTAGTACAGCGCGGTGTCCGACAGACCGCCGTACTTGTCGCCGGCGAACAGCGCGACGCCGTCCTTCTGCAACGACTGGTGCACGTGCATGCCCGACCCGTTGTCACCCACGATGGGCTTGGGCATGAAGGTGGCGGTCTTGCCGTAACGGGCAGCCACGTTCTGAATGCAGTACTTGAGCATCAGCACTTCGTCAGCCTTGCGCACCAGCGTGCCGGCGCCCACGCCGATCTCGCACTGGCCGCCGGTGGCGACTTCGTGGTGGTGCACTTCGACGACCATGCCCATCTCTTCCAGGGCATTGCACATCTCGGCACGGATATCGTGCAGCGTGTCGACCGGGGGCACGGGGAAGTAGCCGCCCTTTACGCCTGGACGATGACCCAGGTTGGGCTGCTCGCCATAGCTGCGGTCGCTGTTCCAAGCGCCGGCATAGCTGTCGACCTTGTAGAAGCTGCCGTTCATCTCGGACTTCCACTTCACATCGTCGAAGACGAAGAATTCGTTTTCCGGTCCGAACAGCGCGTAGTCAGCGATGCCGGTGGCCTTCAGGTAGGCCTCGGCGCGACGCGCCAGCGAACGCGGATCGCGCTCGTAACCCTGCATGGTGGCCGGCTCGATGATGTCGCAGCGCAGGTTCAGCGTGGTCTCGTCGAAGAACGGATCGAGCACGGCGCTGCTGGCGTCGGGCAACAAAATCATGTCCGACTCGTTGATGCCCTTCCAGCCGGCAATCGAGGAGCCATCGAACATCTTGCCTTCCGTGAACAGGGACTCTTTCACGGTGTGCGAGGGCACAGAAACGTGTTGTTCCTTGCCGCGGGTATCGCAGAAGCGGAAGTCGATCCACTTGACCTCTTTCTCTGCGATGATTTTCAGAACATCTGCCGGTGTCGTCATAGCTCCTCCAATAGGAAATGTTTTCGTCTGCCGCTGGCCCCAAAATGATGCATGGGTCGTGCCAATAACTGCCCCATCTCAAGTCAGGCCGTGGCGGGTTTGGGGCGGTTACGGGGCGATATTCTGCACTGTTTAAGTGCGCGGTGCAGCGCCTTGCCCCCAAGCGGTGCGCACGGCTGTAGCGGTGAATCGCTATACTGCCGATGCGGCAATTGCGCTGTTTTGCAGGCTTGTATCCATGGCGACCGTGAAGATCGGCACCCCGCCCAAAACCTTTCAGGACCTGATCCTGACGCTGCAGCGTTATTGGGCCGAGCAAGGCTGTGTGCTGCTGCAACCCTGCGACCTGGAGGTCGGCGCCGGCACCTTTCACACCGCCACCTTCCTGCGCTCGATAGGGCCCGAACCGTGGAGCGCTGCCTATGTGCAGCCCTCGCGCCGCCCCACTGATGGCCGCTATGGCGAAAACCCGTTCCGGCTGCAGCACTACTACCAGTTTCAGGTGGTCATCAAGCCCTCGCCCGTCGACATCCTCGATCTGTACATCGGCAGCCTGCGGACGCTGGGCTTTGACCCGCTGGTGCACGACCTGCGCTTCGTCGAAGACAACTGGGAATCGCCCACGCTGGGTGCCTGGGGTCTGGGTTGGGAGGTCTGGCTCAACGGCATGGAAGTCACGCAGTTCACCTACTTTCAGCAGGTGGGCGGCCTCGACTGCCGGCCGGTCACCGGCGAGATCACCTATGGGTTGGAGCGACTGGCCATGTATCTGCAGGGCGTGCAGAGCGTCTATGACCTGGTGTGGGCCGACGGCCCGCGCGGCCGCACCACCTATGGCGACGTGTTTCACCAGAACGAAGTCGAACAGTCGGCCTACAACTTTGAACACGCCGATGTGGCCGTGATGCTGCGCCGCTTTGACGAGCACGAGGCCGCCTGCACCAGCCTGCTGGCTGCGCAGCTGGCGCTACCGGCCTATGAACAGGTGCAAAAGGCTTCGCATGTGTTCAACCTGCTCGACGCACGCAAAGCCATCTCGGTGACCGAGCGGCAGCGTTACATCTTGCGGGTGCGCGCCCTGTCGCGTGCCGTGGCACAGGCCTATTTCGCCAGTCGCGAGGCCCTGGGTTTTCCGATGCTGCATAACAGCACTGCAGCACTGCCGGTGACGCCATGAGAGATGCTTTGCATACGGTCGCCGACTTTCTGGTTGAGCTGCTCACCGAAGAGCTGCCGCCCACGGCACTGCCCACGCTAGAGGCCGCCTTTGCCGGCGGGCTGCTCAGTCGCATTGATGATGCAGACCTGGCCCATGGCGCTGTGCAGACCTTTGCCACGCCGCGCCGGCTGGCAGTGCTGATCAGCGCGCTGGCCCTGAAGGCGGGCGATCAGGCGGTGCAACGGCGCGGACCACCGCTGACTGCAGCCTTCGATGGCAGCGGCGCGCCCACCCGTGCAGCGCTGGCCTTTGCCGCCAGCTGCGAGGTGGCGCTTGCCGACTTAGGACGCGAACAGGATGCCAAGGGCAACACCTTCTTAAGCTTCACCGGCACCAAGAGCGGCGCCGCAGCGGCTGACGTGCTGGCCCGTTTTGTCAGCGAATCACTGGACGCGCTGCCCATTCCGCGGCGCATGCGTTGGGGTGCGGGCGAGGCGCAGTTCGTGCGCCCGGTGCATGGCCTGGTGCTGCTGCATGGCGATGCGCTGTTACCGGCCACCGTGCTGGGCGTCAGCGCCAGCCGCAGCACCGTAGGTCATCGCTTCATGGCGCCGGAGCCCATCTACATCGAAGCCGCTGCCGATTACCCGCAGTTGCTTGAGCAGCAGGGCAAGGTCATCGCCAGCTTTGCCCAGCGGCGCGAACGTATCCGCTTGGCCGTGCAGCATCAGGCCGCCGCGTTGGGTGGCACGCCGCTGATGTCCGATGCACTGCTCGATGAGGTCACCGCGCTGGTCGAGTGGCCGGTGCCGGTGGCCGGGCAATTCGAGACGCGCTTTTTAACGCTGCCGCGTGAAGTGCTGGTGTCGACGCTGCAAGCCCATCAGCGCTATTTCCCCGTCGAAGACAGCCAGGGCGCACTGCTGCCGTGGTTCATCACCATCAGCAACATCGACAGCACCGATGCGCAGGCCGTGCGGGCGGGCAACGAGCGCGTGGTGCGGCCGCGGCTTGCTGATGCCGCGTTCTTCTATGCGCAAGACCAGTCCCAGCCGCTGGCCAGCCGCATAGCGGCACTGGACAAAGTCACGTTTCAGGCCCAGCTGGGCTCTATCGGCGACAAGGTGCGCCGCCTTGCAGCGCTGGCCCGCGTCATC
Organism: uncultured Pseudomonadota bacterium; assembly: GCA_903908825.1. Taxonomy (GTDB): domain Bacteria; phylum Pseudomonadota; class Gammaproteobacteria; order Steroidobacterales; family Steroidobacteraceae; genus ZC4RG30. Next base: position 4,846 of record CAIVTJ010000073.1, read on the forward strand.
GCCGCGCGCATCGAGGGCGATGAGGCCGCGGCCGTGCGCGCAGCGCAGCTGTGCAAATGCGATCTGGTCACCAGCATGGTCGGTGAGTTCCCGGACCTGCAAGGCGTGATGGGACGTTACTACGCCGTGCTCGAAAACGAGCCGGCTGAAGTCGCATCCGCCATCGCCGAGCATTACCTGCCGCGCGGTGCCGGTGACGGCCTGCCGCAGACGCGTACCGGTTTAGCCTTGGCCATCGCCGACAAGCTCGATACCTTGACCGGCATCTTTGCCATAGGCCAAAAGCCGTCGGGCACCAAAGACCCGTTCGCGCTGCGCCGGGCCGCCATCGGCATTGGTCGCATGATCTATGAACACAAGCTGCCACTGGACCTGGTCGATCTCATCGAGGCTGCGCTGCAGGCCCACACCGTGTTTGAAGCACCGCTGGCGGCAGGTGGCAAGCCGCTGGCCACACGCGCGGCTGTTGCTGAACAGGTGTATGACTATCTGATGGAGCGTCAGCGCAATGCTTGGCTGGAGCCACCTGATGGCGGCCCGCCCATCCCCGGCATCACGCCCGAAGTGTGCGATGCGGTACTCAGCACCCGGCCGCGCTCACCTTTGGACTTTGATGCGCGCATCCGCGCGGTGTTGGGCTTTCTCGCACTGCCCGAGGCTGCCAGCCTCACGGCCGCTAACAAGCGCATTGCCAACCTGCTCAAAAAATCGGCTGCCGATGACAGCGGTGCCACGCACATCGACGACACCCGACTGCAAGACGGCGCTGAACGGGCCTTGTATCAAGCCGTGCTGGCAGCCGAGCACAGCGTGCCGGGCAAGGTTGCGGTCGGTGATTACGCCACGGCGTTAGGACTGCTGGCGCACACCCGGCCGGCCGTCGATGCGTTCTTTGATGACGTCATGGTCATGGACCCGGACCCGGCACTGCGCGCCAACCGACTGGCCTTGCTGACCCGGCTGCGCGCCTTGTTTGTCGGTATCGCAGATCTGTCGCGGCTGCCTGGCTGAAGAGGGTTCTATGAGCACACTGTTGTTGCAACACTGGCCGGCCATCCTGGTCGCTTCCTTCACGGGTTTTGTGCTCGGCGGGCTGTGGTACGGCCCCTTGTTCCTCAAGCCTTGGTTGCAAGCCTCCGGAATGACGATGGAGCGCGGCAAAGCGCAGAACAAGCTCGTGGTGTTCGGACTGGCGTGGCTTGCCAACCTGGTTGCCGCCAGCGGTTTGCGGGTTTTCATGGGTACGCATCACGGCTTGCTGATCGGTATGCACACCGGCCTGATGGGGGCTCTGGTCTTTGCCCTGACCGCGCTGACCGTGATCTATCTGTTCGAGTCGCGACCGTTCAAGTTGTGGCTGATCAACAGCGGCTATCAGCTGGTCAATTTTGCGGCCATGGGCGCCATCCTGGGCGCCTGGCCGGTACCGGGCTGATCAGCCCGGCACTTCGCGCACATCTGGCAGGCAGCGGCCTGCAAAACTTAACGAGTGAATAGCCAAGCGCCGCGCAGTCGCAGGTCTTAGCCTTTTCTGCGACACTTTGTGCCAATTCGAGGTATCGCAGAGTTGAGCCACCATTTGCTGTCCGGGGGATTTCATGAGCAATAACGACAAGCAGGCCGACGCAGGTCGCCGCAATTTCATGGGTAGCGCCTTAAGCGCTGCCGCCGGCCTTACCGCAGCCACATCAGTCGCCAGCAGCGCGGCAGTGGCGCAAGTGCCCGGGCCCATGGCCAGCGACATGCTCGACCGCTATGTGCCCACACCCAAGGAAGGTCGCAAGCCGCAGCTGTTCCGCGCCGAGCTCACCATTAACGACTGTGAAGTCGAGGGCAAAATCCCCTCGGACTTGCGCGGTGCGTTTTATCGCACCGGTCCTGATGCGCAATATCCGCTGGCGCCGGGCAACATTCCTTTCGATGGCGAAGGCCATGTCAGTCAGTTCAGCTTTGCCGGTGGGCGGGTCGACTTCAAGAGCCGCTTCGTGCGCAACGAGCGTTATGTCGCGCAGGACAAGGCCGGCAAGCTGCTGTTCCCGATGTATCGCAACCCTTATCTGAACGACCCGGCGGCCAAGGGCTTAAGCCGCGGCACGCACAACACGCACATCATTCATCACAACGGTGTGTTGCTGGCGCTCAAAGAAGACAGCCCGCCGGCGGCGATGGATCTGCACACTCTGCAGACGGTCGATCCGGTGTATCGCTTTGGTGGTCAGCTGGATAGCCAGACTTTTACCGCGCATCCCAAGATCGACAGCCAGACCGGCAACCTGGTGGCTTTCGGTTATGAGGCCAAGGGTCACGGCACCGACGACGTCAATCTGTTTGAGTACACGCCGCAAGGCAAAAAAGTCTGGGACGCGTGGGTCAAGGTGCCCTACGTCAGCATGATCCATGACTTTGCGGTCACCGAGCACTTCATCGTGCTGTACATCATTCCGCTGGCCATAGACCACGAGCAGATGAAGCGTGGCGGCATCCACTGGTCCTGGTATGGCGGTCAGCCGACTTACTTTGGTTTCATGCGTCGCGGTGGCGACGGCAAAGACATCCAGTGGATCAAGGGACCCGAGCGCAGCGCCACGCACGTGATGGGTTGCTGGGATGATGGCAAGCACGTTTATGTAGACGTCGAAATGTCGGCCTACAACCCGTTCCCGTTCATGCCTATGCGTGACGGCTCGCGTTGGGACCCGGTCAAGGGTGCCAGCCGCATGACGCGCCTGTCGGTAGACCTGTCCAAAAAGACGCCCAAGGACTACGGCATCGAGATTCTGTATCAGAACCTGATCGGTGCATTGCCGCGCCAGGACGATCGCTACAGCACCATGCCCTATCGCTATGGCTTTCTGCCTTGCCCTGATCCCGATCCGAAGGACCCGGCTAAGCGCCCGTCATCGTGCTGGGCACGCATGGACATCGCGACGCGCAAATATCAGATCTATCGCGGCGAAGAAGACGTCACGCTGGCCGAGGCCTGCTTTGCGCCACGCAGCAAGAACGCACCTGAGGGCAGTGGCTATCTGATGGGCGTTGCCAGCCACAGCAAAGAGAACGGCCGCTGCGATCTGGTCATCCTCGACGCTGAGCATGTGGACCAAGGCCCGTTGGCCATCGTGCGCCTGCCCACCAAGATCGTGGGCCAGATCCACGGCTGGTGGGTGCCTGAATGGGATATGCCGGCAAAGAAGGCTTAACGGCCCGTCATTTGAGCAGCGGGCTGCATTACTGCAGCCCGCTTTACACGCTAGTGTGCAAGCCCTTCAGGGCCACCGCGCACATCGACCTTGCGCAGCATCAACACCACTGTTGCCAGCAATGCGATGCCTAAGGGCAGTAGTGGCACATAGAACATCTGCTGGACGGGCACGCCCAAACCCAACACATAGCCGCCGACCAAGGGGCCGGCAATAGAGCCTATGCGGCCAAAGCCCAAGGCAGCACCCACACCGGTGGTGCGGCAATTGGACGGATAGATCAGACCAGCAGAAGCGTTCAGCGCACCCTGGCAGCCAATCACGCCGAAACCCGAACCGCACACAGCCAAGGTCAGCAGCCAAGTGCTGCTGAACCCTTGAGTAGCGATGATCAGCAGCGAGGCCATGCCCACAGCCAGCAACACCAGGATCCAGCGTATGCCCATACGGCCGAGCATCAGTGCGGTGACGATGGCCGCGATAGCGCCGGCCCAATGGAAAAAGCTGTTGGTAAGCGAGAACTGGGTAGGCGATAAGTTGCCCAGCTTGAGCACGGTGCTGATCCAGCTGTTGAGGAAGTGCATGGACAGCAATACGCCGGCAAACATGATCCACAGCAACGCCGTGGTGATGCGTAACGTGGGGCTGAACAGATCAGCGAAGCTGGCCTTGACCTGCGTCAGGTTATCTCGCAATGCGAACTGCGTGCTGGCGTCGATGTGCAAAGAGGGGTCCATGGCCTGCACGCGCTTGGCGATCTGTTCGCGATCTTTGCCGCGGTTGGTCAAAAACAGCAGTGACTCGGGCAACAAAACCGCGAGCATCAGTGCGATGACGGCGGGTACGACCGCACCGACCACGAACACCGACTGCCAACCATAGGCCGGCACCAGATTCGCAGCGACCACACCGGGAACACCACTGCCCAATGAAATGCCCAGAATAACCAGGCTTGCGAACATGGGACGTCGGGCACGCGGCGTCATCTCAGGCGTCAAGGCAATGACGTTAGGCAACACGCCACCCAGTCCCAAGCCGGTGATAAAGCGCATCACGCACAGACCCGTGACACTGCTGGTCTGTAAAGCCAGCAAGGTGGAGACGCTATACAGCAGTGTGCCTATGACGATGAGTTTCTTGCGGCCGATGCGATCACCGAAACCACCCAGGAAAATGGCACCGATCATCATGCCAACGAGGTTGGCTGACTGGACCGGTCCGACCAGATCTTTGGGTGCGATGCCCCAAGCGTCGGCCAACCAAGGCGCAACCACACCGACAATCTGCATGTCGAAGCCGTCGCAGACCAGCGCCAGCATCAGCAGCACAATCAGCACGTAACCGCGTAAACCCAGTGCCTGCCTGTCGATAATGTCGTCGACCAGCACTTTGTCCGTTGCCATGTCTGCCCCTTTGCGCGCTGCTGCTTATAGTTTGTAGTCGGTCTGCGTCCCAGCGTAATCGATGAACCATTGCAGCGCTTGCGGATTGGCCATGGCATCGACACTGGCGGCCTTGGCCAGCGGTACGCCATTGAGCAAGCGGCGTACGGGCACTTCCATGCGCTTGCCGCTGATGGTGTAAGGGATCAACGGCACTTGGAAGATCTTATCGGGCACGTGGCGCGGCGTGTACTCGGTACGCAGACGGTCACGGATGGCTTTGTCCAGCGCTTCATCGAGCACCACGCCTTCGCGCAGCTTGACGAACAGCGGCATGAAGAACTTGCCGCCCGGCAGATCGAGGTTGACGATGAGACCGTCTTCGACGCCCGGCACCAGCACGATAGTGCGATAGATCTCGGAGGTGCCGATGCGAATGCCGAAGCGGTTTAAGGTCGCATCGCTACGACCCAGCACAAAGCAACCGCCACGGGCATTGATGCGATAAAAGTCGCCCTGACGCCACTGGCCCGGGAAATCGCTGTAATAGGTTTCGGTGTAGCGCACATCGCCGGCGTCATTGAAAAAGCCCACGGGCATAGACGGCATGGGCTGAGTGACAACCATCTCGCCGACTTCATCGACCACGTATTCACCGTTCTCGCCGATGACATCGACCGCCACACCCAGGCATCGCGCCTGAATCTCGCCGGCGTACTGCGGCAGGATGACGACACCGCCGACAAAACCCGAACAGATGTCGGTGCCGCCGCAGCCCGGGGCCACCCAGGCGTCTTGCTTGACGTTGGCGTGAAACCACGCCTGACACTCCGGCGTGACCGGTGAACCGGCCAGCGTTACCGATCGCAGGCTGGATAGATCGAACTTGTCTTTGGGCACCAATCCGTTCTTTTCGAGGATGGACTGGTAAGTGGGGCTGGCACCGAACAGCGTCGCGCGCGAATCCTGCACCATCTTCCACAGCACATCGCCATCAGGCCAAGCCGGGTTGCCGTCATAGAGCATGGGCACGACATCGGACAGCAGCGAGCTGACCAGGAAGTTCCACATCATCCAGCCGGTGGTGGTGAAGAAGAAGATGCGCTCGCCGGCGTGCATGTCGAAGTTGAATGCGACGTGCTTGAGCTGCTCGATGAGGATGCCGCCATGGCTGTGCATGATGGGCTTGGGCAGTCCCGTCGTACCCGACGAAAACAAAATCCACAGCGGATGCATAAACGGCACTTCGTCATAAACGAAGTCAGCGCGGGCCACCGCCGGGTGGTCGAGCAACTCGTCCCAGAACATCGTCTGCGGCGTCAGCCGGCGCGGGTTGGCCGGCTCGAGATAGGGCAGCTGAATAACGTGCTTGACGCTGGTCAGCTTGGCCAAGATTTTTTCGACTTCGCCGCGACGGTCGAACGGCTTGCCGCCGTATTGATAGCCATCGACGTGGATGAACACCACCGGCTCGAGCTGCGAGAAACGATCCAGCACGCCGGGCGTGCCGAAATCGGGGCCGCAGGATGACCAGATGGCACCGATGCTGGTGGTGGCCAGCATGGCGATCAAGGCTTCGGGGATGTTGACGATGTAAGCGCAGACGCGATCGCCGCGCTTGACGCCCAGCTTACGTAGCTGTGTAGCCAGAATGCGCACCTTGCCGCCGAGCTCTTCCCAGGACATGGCCTGCAGCGTCGAGCGTTCGTTCAGATGCAACAACGCGGTGGTGTCGGGGCGCTCGTGACGCAGCATGTGGCGCGCGTAATTGAGCTCGGCGCCGGGGAACCACTCGGCGCCCGGCATGGTGCGCTTGCCCAGCACGGCGGTGGGCTGCTTGCTGGCTTCGATGCCGAAGAAATCCCAACAGGACTGCCAGAACGCATCGAGGTCGGTCGCCGACCAACGCCACAGCGTCTCGTAATCGGCAAACTCGAGCCCGCGCTCGGCCTTAAGCCAACGCTGATACTGCGTCAAGCGAGCCCGCTCTATGCGTTCGGGCGAAGGCGCCCACAGCAATTCACCTGTCTGAACCATCATCGCACTCCCGGTTTTCGGCGGGCGTATTGAATCATGATTTGTTGACATCGCGGCACAGCCTCGCAAAATCTGCAGATGTCATCGCATCCCCTCGTTTTAGTACCCGGCCTGCTCTGCGACCAGGCTGTCTGGCACCCTCTGCTGGCTGCGCTGCAGCCGCAGCACACCGTGCACGTCGCGCAACATGGTCTGGCCGACAGTCTGCCGGCCATGGCGGAGCAGATTCTCGCCAGCGCACCGCCGCGCTTTGCCCTGGCCGGGCACTCGATGGGCGGGCGCGTGGCTTTAGAAGTGTGGGCGCAGGCGCCGCAGCGGGTGTCGCATCTGGCGCTACTCGACACCGGCTTTGAAGGCCTGGCCGAGGGCGAGACCGGTGAGCGCGAACGTGCCGGCAGACTGCGACTGCTGCAGTTGGCGCGCACCGAAGGGATGCGCGCCATGGCGCAGGATTGGGCGCGCGGCATGGTGCACCCGGACCGTCTGGGCGATGCACCCTTGATGGAAGGCATTTACGACATGCTGGCACGGGCCACACCCGAGGTGTTTGCCGCACAGATCGGGGCGCTGCTGCAACGACCGGACCGCAGCACCTTGCTGGCCAGCATCACTGTGCCGACGCTGGTGTTATGCGGTCGTGAAGACAGCTGGAGCACGCTCGAGCGTCATCGCGACATGGCCGGGCGCATCAGCGGCAGCACCTTGGTAGACGTGCCGCACTGCGGCCACATGTGCACCTTGGAACAACCCGAAGCAGTCAGCCGGGCGCTGCTGGCTTGGCTTAGCGACGAACCCCGGTAAAGCCGGTCTCACCCAAGCTGCCCATCAGCACTTTGCCGCTGACCTTGTCGCCGCTCAGCACGCCGCGATATTCGATGACTAAAGACGCATCGCGCGTCTCGACCTTGGTGGTCAGCGAAAAATCGTTGCCGCTGATGGTGCCGGCGATGGCCGACTCGCCGCGCATGCCGTGATAGGTGCCGGTCAGCTGATTGCCGGTTTGCGTCAGCATGAGCTTGGGGGTACGAGTGCCCTGCGGGGAGACGATTTTAAAGTCCCAAGCGCCGGCCAGGTTGCCCTCGGCTGCCGCTGCGCAGAGCGGCATAGTCAGCGACAAGAACAGCGCGGCCAGACGAATTAGAGCTCGTGTCATGGTCCATCCCCCGGAATCTGATGCTGCCAGTAAACCCCAATCGCGCCACGGCGTACACAGCCAGCTAGAATCAAGCCATGCAAAGACTGCGCTCGCTGGTGTTCACCACCCTGTTTTTCAGCTTCACCGTGCTGTATGCGGTGTTTTTCATTCTGGCCAGCCTGGTGCTGCCCTGGCGGCTGCGGTTTGCGCTGGCCCGGGTCTGGTCGCGGATTTTGCTGGGCTTGCTACGCGCAATCTGCGGGCTGGACTACCGCATAGAAGGGCAACAGCACATCCCCGAGGGCGCGCATGTCGCCTTGATCAAGCATTCCTCGGCCTGGGAGACCATCGCGCAGGCCTTGATCGTGCCGCCGCAGGTCTGGGTGCTCAAACACGAGTTGCTGTGGATACCTTTCGTAGGCTGGGGCCTGCGCATGTTGCAGGCCATCGCCATAGACCGCAGCGCCGGCGGCACAGCCGTCAGACAGCTCATCGATCAGGGAAAGCAGCATTTGCAACGCGGCCACTGGGTGGTGGTGTTTCCGGAAGGCACGCGCATGCCGGCCGGACAAACCCGTCGTTATGGCGTAGGCGGGGCGGCGCTGGCCGTTGAAGCCGGTGTGCTGGTTCTACCGGTGGCCCACAACGCCGGTTATTTCTGGGCGCGCCAAGGTCTGCTGAAAAAGCCGGGCGTGGTGCGCGTGGTGATCGGGCCGCCCATTGCCACGGCCGGCCGCGATCCACGTGACATCAATGCAGAGGCCCAGGCCTTTATCGAGGCCCATTCAGGCCCCGATAACGCGCCGCTTACTTGATCTCGTAGACCACGTTGAGGGTGGTCAGCGTATCGAGCTTCTTAAAGGCCGGCGGCGGATTGCTGTTCTGGCGGACCTGAAAGGCCACGGCCAGTGCCAGCTTGTCGGACATCTTCACTTCCACCGCCACATCGTTCTGCAGGAAGGTGTTGCTGGAAGCCGCTTCCAGCGTGAACTTGTCGCTGAGCGTGGTTGAAGCATTGAAGGCGTGGCGATAATCCACCGTGGCGATGCCGGCGATTGATGATTGGGTCTTAACGGGGTTGCGCGTTTCGGCAGTCTTGTAACCCACGCCGAACTGGCCCGACAGCGTGTCAGCGTCCGTCTTCAGAAACAGGTGACCCAGACCGGCGCTGAGGGTCGCTTGGTGCTCGAAGCCACTGAAGCGGTCGTTTTCGTAGCGCAGACCGGCGAACGCGAAGTTGTTGGCGCTGTAGTTGTAGTTGCTCTGCTCCAGCGCTTCCCAACGCTGCGAGGTGGTGCCCAAGTCATCTGAAGCATAGACCGCGGCAAAACCCAGCTTGTGCGTCCAAGGGCCGGTGACGTCGGCCAGGGCCAGCTTGACGCTGCCGCTTTTAGAGGTGGAATTGCCGCTGGCGACAACCACGCCGGCCTGGCCTTTACCAGTCCACTGGGCGTGGGCCGGGGTCAGGGGCAACAGCGTCAGAGCGATAACAGCCAAAGCCGACAGGCCCAGGGCGACACAACGAGGATGCGACATGGGGGTTCTCCACGATAAAACGCGGAGATTAGCAAGCCTTTGTGACGGCTGCTTAATGTCTTGGCGGTGCAGTCTCGGCCAGCGTCAGACCGCGGGCCAGCATCTTAGTGGCGGCCGGCCAGCGGTCAGGCGAATGCAGCAGAACCACCCAGACTTTGTGGGCGCCGTGCTCGGCCAGTGCGATGAGGCACTTGCCGGCCTTGTTGGTGAAGCCGGTCTTCAGGCCCACGGTGTCGGGTTCGCGGCCCAGGATGGCATTGGTGTTCTTGAACTGGATGCGGCGGTTGCTGTTGAGCGTGCGGAACTCGCCGCGCAGAGAGTTGGCACGCTGCGCGATTTCCGGGTGCGCTGCAGCCACGCGCGCCAGCGTCAGCAGATCGCGCGCCGTGCTCAGGTGCTCGTCATTGTCCAAGCCGCAGGGGTTACGGAAACTCGAGGAGCTCATGCCGATGGCCTGGGCTTTCTGGTTCATCAGTTTGACGAAGCCTTCTTCACTGCCACCCACGTGCTCGGCCATGGCCAGACAGGCATCGTTACCGGAGCGCACGATCATGGCGGTCAGCAGATCACCGGCGCGTGCTGCATCGCCACTGCGCAGGCCCACGCGTGAACCCTGAACGGTTGCGGCGTGTTCGCTGATCTGCACCGGTGCGTCGGCATTCCAGTTGTGGTCCAGGATGACCAGCGCGCTGAGCAGCTTGGTCAGTGAGGCCGGCGGACGCGGTGTGTCCAGCTTGCGGCTGTAGACGATCTGATCATCGACAGCCACGGCATAGGCGGCGGCAGCCGTGGGGTAGATGTCAGCCGGCGCGTTAGCGGTAGCGGTGTCTTCTTTGGGTGCTGCGTGCTTGGTCTTGTGCTTGGCTTTGACCGGCGCCTGCTTGCTGCTGGCGTGTGGCTTGGTGTCAGCCGTCGCAACAGCCGGAGCCACACCCGTCAGGGCAATGAGTGCGCAGCACAAGAAGATCAATCGCATTCGGTACGCACTCCACGAAACAGTGCGACTGATGGTACAGGGCCATAGGCCGGCAAGCGACTGTTCAGCAGCGGCGGACTTAAGTGATCGACAGAAGGCTGAGGACGTCAGCCTCCAGATCTGCAGGCTTGTCGGTGGGGGCATAGCGCTTGATGACCTGGCCACTGCGGTTGATTAAGAACTTGGTGAAGTTCCACTTGATGGCCTCAGTGCCCAAGAGGCCAGGGCGCTCGTGCTTAAGGTGACGGTACAGCGGGTGCGCATCGGTGCCGTTCACATCCACCTTGGCGAACAACGGAAAGCTGACGTCATAAGTCAGGCTGCAAAAGCTCTGGATGTCTGCTTCGTTGCCGGGCTCCTGCGCACCGAACTGGTTACACGGAAAGCCCAGCACGGCAAAACCCTGTGACTGGTATTTGCGATACAGCGCTTCAAGGCCTGTGTATTGCGGCGTGAAGCCGCAGCGGCTGGCGACATTGACCACCAGCAGCACGGTGTTGCGATAGTCAGCCAGTGTGGTGGCGCTGCCATCGATGCGATTTACGGCGATGTCGTACAGGCTCATGTCGGGTTGTCCGTGTTGATGTCGCGATGCGCGGGTTCGCGCAGCCACAAGGTGCCGATGACGGCTGTTGCAGCGGCCACACCCACCGGATACCACAGGCCGCTAAAGATGTTGCCGGTCTGCGCCACGATGGCAAACGACAGTGTGGGCAGCAGACCGCCAAACCAGCCGTTGCCGATGTGATAGGGCAAGGACATGGCCGTGTAGCGGATGCGCGTCGGGAACAGCTCGACCAGCAGCGCTGCAATAGGCCCATAGACCATGGTCACGTAGATGACCAGCAGCGTCAGGATGGCGATGACGGTGACATAGTGGATTTCTGCCGGGTCTGCAGACTTGGGATAGCCGGCCGCTTGCAGCGCTTTGGCTAGACCCGGGCTGTCGTCATAGCGCAGCGTCTGTTCACCGACGCGGATCTGCGCAGCGCCTGCGGCGGCGATGCTTTGATAGTTGACCGAGGCGTTGGCCAGCAGCTGCTTGGCGATATCGCAGGAACTGGTGAACTTGGCTGTACCCGTCGGGTTGAACTGGAACGAGCACTCAGCCGGATCAGCCAGCAGTTGCACCGGCGCACTGCTTAAAGCGCGTGACAGCGCCGGATTACCGGCCGCCGTGAGCGCATGAAACAGCGGGAAGTAGGTTAAGGCGGCCAGCACGCAACCGGCGAGGATGATGCGCTTGCGCCCGATGCGATCGGACAGCGCGCCAAACACGATAAAAAACGGCGTACCCAACAGCAGCGCGGCGACGATTAACAGGTTAGCCGTCGTGCCATCGATCTTGAGCGTCTGCGTTAAAAAGAACAGCGCATAGAACTGGCCCGTGTACCACACCACGGCTTGGCCTGCAGTCAGGCCCAACAGTGACAACAGCACCAGGCGTAGATTGCGCCATTGACCAAAGGCCTCGCCCAGCGGATTACGCGAGGATTCACCACGCGCCTGCATGCGCAGAAACACCGGTGACTCTTGCATAGACAGTCGCAGCCACACGCTTAAACCCAGCAACACGGCCGACAGAAGAAACGGCAAGCGCCACGCCCACAATGCGAACTGTTGTTCGCCGGCCAGCAGTCTCACGCCCAGGATGACCAACAGCGACAGCAGCAGACCCACCGTGGCGGTGGTCTGTATCCACGCGGTGTGTGCACCACGGCGATCGGGTGGCGCATGTTCGGCGACATAGACCGCCGCGCCGCCATATTCACCGCCCAAAGCCAAGCCCTGCAGCATGCGCAGCGCAACCAGTGCGATAGGCGCTGCGACACCGATGCTGGCATAGCCGGGCAGCACGCCCACCAGAAACGTGGACGCGCCCATGATCAGGATGGTGATCAGAAAAGTGTGCTTACGGCCGACCCGATCGCCTAAGCGACCGAACACCAAAGCACCGAAGGGCCGCACGATGAAGCCCGCCGCGAAGGCCAGCAGCGCGAAAATGAAACCTGATGTGGGATCGAGGTTGCTGAAGAACTGTTTGGCAATGATGGCTGCGAGTGAGCCATACAGATAGAAGTCGTACCACTCGAACACCGTGCCCAGCGACGAGGCGAGGATGACGCGGCGTTCGTCCCGGTCCAGCGTCCAGCGTTTTGGGCTTACAGCCTGCGTCATGTCGATAGGCTCCGACTTAATGCCGGCCAGCATGACGCAGGCGATAGGGGTTTACTAGACGTCGAGGTTTGAAACCGCCAAGGCGTTGCGCTCGATGAACTCGCGGCGCGGCTCGACTTGATCGCCCATCAAGGTGGTGAAGATGCCATCGGCCGCCACCGCGTCATCGATGCGCACCTGCAGCAAACGGCGCGTTTCGGGGTTGATGGTGGTTTCCCACAGCTGGTCAGGGTTCATTTCACCCAAGCCTTTGTAGCGCTGCATGGTCTGGCCTTTGCGCGCCTGGTCGAACAACCACACCACGGCTTCTTTAAAGCTGCCGATGTCGCGGCGCTGATTGCCGCTGAGCACATAAGCGCCCTCGCCGATCAAGCCTTGCAGCGTGCTGCCCAGGCGCACGATGGTGGCGTATTCGGACGAGGCGAAGAAATCGCGGGTCAGGTATTTGTCGGTGGCGGTGCCGTGCTCTTCGCGGCGGATCAGGATGCGCGAGTGCGACACCGTGGCCGCGTCTTCGGCTGTGGTGAGGGCGGCCTGCACGCTGATCTGATAGCTGCGGCTGCCATCATTTAACAGGTTAATGGTTCGATTGAGCTCTGCCGTCCAGTCGCGCAGCACATCGGTGTTGCCGAAGTCAGCC
>CAIVTJ010000074.1 GCA_903908825.1 uncultured Pseudomonadota bacterium
CGATAATCTGGTGTTCGTCGTCAACTGCAATCTGCAGCGCCTCGATGGCCCGGTGCGCGGTAACGGCAAGATCATTCAAGAGCTCGAGGCGGCGTTCCTCGGTGCCGGCTGGAATGTCATCAAGGTCCTGTGGGGCAACCGCTGGGATCCGCTGCTGGCCAAAGACACCAACGGCATCTTGCGCAGCGTCATGGAAAGCACCGTCGACGGTGAGTTCCAGACCTTCAAGGCCAAGGGCGGCGCTTACACGCGCGAACATTTCTTCGGCAAGCATCCTGAACTCAAGGCGCTGGTCGCTCATCTGACCGATGACGACATCTGGCGTTTGAACCGTGGCGGCCACGATGCGCAGAAGGTCTATGCGGCCTATGCCGCAGCCGTGGCGCACAAGGGCCAGCCCACCGTGATCTTGGCGCACACCGTCAAGGGCTATGGTCTGGGCAAGGCTGCGGAAGGCCAGATGGTGGCGCACCAGCAGAAGAAGATGGACGCCGAGTCCATCCGCCGCTTCCAGGAAGTGTTCCGTCTGCCGCTGAGCGAAGAGGACATCGCCAAGTTCAATTTTGTAAAGCCCGCAGCAGACAGCGAAGAGATCCAGTATCTGCAGTCGCGTCGGGCCGCACTCGGCGGCTATCTGCCGCAGCGCATCACTGACGTGCCGGCACTGCAGGTACCGGCGCTCGACACCTTCAAGTCTTTGCTCGACGGTTCCGGTGATCGTGAGATATCGACCACCATGGCCTTTGTGCGCATGCTCACTGCACTGCTCAAAGACAAAAACATCGGCCCCAACATCGTGCCCATCGTCCCTGACGAAGCGCGCACCTTTGGTATGGAAGGCCTGTTCCGCCAGATCGGCATCTATTCGTCGGTCGGCCAGCTGTATACGCCGCAAGATGCCGAACAGCTCATGTCTTATAAAGAAGACAAGAAAGGCCAGATGCTCGAAGAGGGCATCAACGAAGCTGGTGCCATCTGCTCATGGATCGCTGCCGGTACGGCTTACGCCAACCATGGCCGGAGCATGGTGCCGTTCTACATCTACTACTCGATGTTCGGTTTCCAGCGCGTCGGTGACTTTATCTGGGCGGCCGGTGACATTCAGGCGCGTGGCTTTTTGATGGGTGCCACGGCCGGCCGCACCACACTGGCTGGCGAGGGCTTGCAGCATCAGGACGGTCACAGCCAGATCGTGGCGACCACCGTGCCCAACTGCCGTGCCTACGATCCGGCTTGGGCCTATGAGCTTGTGGTCATCATCCACGACGGCATGCAGCGCATGTATGTCGAGCATGAGAACATCTTCTATTACCTCTCGGTGATGAACGAGAACTATGTGCAGCCGGCCATGCCCGCGGGTGCAGAGCAGGGCATCTTGAAGGGTGGTTATCTGCTGCGTCAGGGGGCCAAGGGCAAGCTGCGTACCACGCTGCTGGGTTCGGGCACCATCCTGCGCGAAGTGCTGGCAGCTGCCGAGATCCTCGAAGCCGACTACAAGGTCGCCGCCGATGTGTTCTCGATCACCAGCTTCAGCGAGCTGCGCCGCGAGGCCCTGAACGTGGAGCGCGACAACCTGCTCAACCCGGATCGCAAGGCTCAGGTGCCCTATGTGCAGACGCTGTTTGCCGAGCACACGGCGCCGGTCATCGCCGCCACCGACAACATGCGTCTGGTCCCTGACCAGATCCGCCAGTGGATCGCGCCGCGTTACGTCACGCTGGGTACTGACGGCTTCGGCCGCAGTGACGGGCGTGCTGCGCTGCGCAGTCACTTCGAGGTCGATCGTCGCTTCATCGTGTTGGCAGCGCTCAAGGCGCTGGTCGATGAGGGCAAGCTCGATAAGTCCGTTGTTGCAAAGGCCATTGGCAGCTTGGGTATCGACCCGGCCAAAGCCAATCCGCTGAACAGTTAAAGGATAGGCCGCGTGACGCAGTCCATCGATGTACTTCTGCCCGACATGGGCAATTTCGCCGAAGTAGGCGTGATCGACGTGCTGGTAAAGCCCGGCGATCGCGTTGAGATCGACACCCCTCTGGTCACGCTCGAAACCGAGAAGGCCACCATGGATGTGCCGTCGACGGCCGCAGGCATCGTCGAGGCGGTGCACGTGGTCGCTGGCGGCAAAATCTCAGCCGGCGGCCGCGTGGTCACGCTGCGCGCTGAGGGTGCGGCAATGGCTGCACCTGCGGCAAGCGCGCCGGTTGCAGCAGTTGCCGTCGCAGCGGCTGTGGTTGCAGCGACTCCGGCCGCTGCGCCGGTGTCGGTTGGCGTCACCGTGCCCGACATGGGCAACTTCGCCGAAGTGGGTGTGGTCGAGTTGCTGGTTGCGGTGGGCGACACCGTCGAGATAGACACTCCGCTGGTCACGCTGGAAACCGACAAGGCCACGATGGATGTGCCCTCAACGGTGGCCGGTGTGGTTGAACAGTTGCATGTGGCCAAGGGCGGCAAGATTTCTGCCGGTGGCCTGGTGGTTACCATCCGCAGTACGGCAGTTGCGGTTGCTGTGCCTGCTGCGGTTGCGGCGCCCGTTGCGGCGCCTGCGCCTGCTGTTGCAGTTGTGGCAGCACCGGTCAAGGCTGCTGCGCACGCAGCGCCGGCCGCATTGCCGCCGGTTAGCGAGGCTGGGTTCTCCAAGGCGCACGCCGGCCCTTCGGTGCGTAAGCTGGCTCGCGAGCTCGGTGTCGACTTGGGGCGCGTCAAGGGCAGCGGTCCGCGCTCGCGCATTACCCATGAAGATGTGAAGGCCTGGGTCAAGCAAGCACTGGCCTCGGGTGGCGGCGGCAGTGGCGGCGGTTCGCTGCCCTCTGTGCCGCAAGTTGATTTCGCAGCCTTTGGTCCTGTCGAACTCAAGCCGCTCAACCGCGTACAAAAAATCTCGGGTCCGCGTCTGCATGCCAGCTGGGTCAACCTGCCGCATGTCACGCAGTTCGATGAAGCCGACATCACCGACCTTGAGCTCACGCGCAACCGTCTTAAAGATGCGGCTGCGGCCAAGGGCATCAAGCTCACGCCGTTGGCGTTTATCATTCGCGCTTGCGTGCATGCGCTGCAGCAGTATCCGCAGTTCAATGCTTCGCTAGATGCGGCGGGCGAGAACATCGTCCTGAAGAAGTACATGCACATCGGCTTTGCCGCCGATACGCCCAATGGGCTGCTGGTGCCGGTCATACGCGATGCGGATAAAAAAGACATCTACCAGATCGCAAAAGATCTGGCCGAGTTGTCGGCCAAGGCGCGCGACGGCAAGCTGACCGGCGCGCAGATGCAAGGTGGCTGCTTTACGGTGTCGAGCTTAGGTGGCATCGGTGGCACAGCCTTTACGCCCATCATCAATGCGCCCGAGGCGGCCATTTTGGGTGTGTCACGCACCCAGACCAAACCGGTGTGGAAGGATGGCGCCTTTGTGCCGCGGCAGATGCTGCCGCTGTCGCTGTCTTATGACCATCGCATCATCGATGGTGCGGCGGGCGCGCGCTTCTCTACAGCGCTGGCGCAGGCGCTGGCCAACCCGGGCATCCTGACCGAGGCCATCCCTTGAGCCAGACAGATATCAGCGTCCCGGACCTGGGTAATTTCGATACGGTCGCCGTTGTCGAGGTGTTGGTCAAAGTCGGTGACGTGGTCGAGGTCGACACGCCGCTGATCACCCTTGAAACCGAAAAGGCGACTATGGATGTGCCGTCCAGTGCGGCCGGCACGGTCACTGAGTTACTGGTCAAGGCCGGCGATAAGGTGGGCAAGGGCACCGTCATTGCGCGCCTGGCTGTGGTCGCAGGTGCCGTGGCACCGGCGGTCAGTGCAGCTGCACCGGCTGCGGCCGCGCCTGTCGCTGCGACGGCATTGCCTGCTGCGCCTGCTGTGGCGCCGGTCGCCGCCAGCGATGAACCGGCCGATCGCACCGTCGAACTGCTGGTGCTGGGCGCCGGTCCCGGCGGCTATACCGCAGCGTTCCGGGCTGCCGATCTGGGCCTCAAAGTCACGATGATCGAGCGCTGGGACAGCCTCGGCGGCGTGTGCCTGAATGTGGGCTGTATCCCGTCCAAGGCTTTGCTGCATGCGGCCAAGGTCATCGACGAGAGCGCGCACATGTCTGCGCACGGTGTCAGTTTCGGCACGCCGCAGATCGACCTCGACAAGCTGCGCGGTTGGAAAGACAGCGTCATCAAAAAGCTGACCGGTGGGCTCACCGGTCTGGCTAAGCAGCGCAAGGTTGAAGTGGTGCATGGGGCGGGCCGCTTTGTCAGTCCGCATGTCATCGAAGTCACTGCAGCCGATGGCACCACCACACGCATCGGCTTCAAGCAGTGCGTGGTCGCCGCCGGTTCCGAGCCGGTCAAGCTACCGTTCGTGCCCAACGATCCGCGCATCATAGACAGCACCGGCGCCCTCGAACTGGCCGGCATTCCGGCGCGCATGCTGGTGATCGGCGGCGGCATCATCGGCCTTGAAATGGCCTGCGTGTACGACGCGCTCGGTGCCAAGGTCAGCGTGGTCGAACTCACCGACCAACTGATGCCCGGTGCCGATATCGACCTGGTCAAGCCGCTGGAAAAGCGCCTGAAGGCCCGTTACGACAAGATCATGCTCGGCACCAAGGTCACTGCCGTCGAGGCGTTGCCCGAGGGCATTAAGGTCACGTTCGATGCTTCAGGCAAGGCCAGCAGCGAGCTCTACGACCGTGTGCTGGTAGCCGTGGGTCGCGTGCCCAACGGTCGTCTGATCAATGCCGCTGCCGCAGGTCTGCAGGTCAACGAGCGCGGTTTCATCCCGGTCGATAAGCAGATGCGCACTAATGTGCCGCACATCTTTGCCATCGGTGACATCGTCGGTCAGCCCATGCTGGCGCATAAAGCCACGCATGAAGCCAAAGTCGCTGCCGAGGTGGCCGCCGGTCACAAGGCCTTTTTTGACGCGCGCGTTATTCCATCGGTGGCCTATACCGACCCCGAGGTGGCTTGGGTCGGCATCACTGAAAACCAAGCCAAGGCGCAGGGCTTGGCGATCCGCAAGGCAGCCTTCCCGTGGGCAGCCAGCGGTCGCTCGTTGGCCATCGGTCGCGATGAGGGCTTTACCAAGCTCATCGTCGATGCCGCCAGCAATCGCGTGATCGGTGGTGCCATCGTCGGCCCTAATGCCGGTGAGCTCATCGCCGAAGTGGGTCTGGCCATCGAGATGGGTGCCGATGCAGCTGACGTGGGGCTCACCATTCATCCGCATCCCACGCTCTCGGAGACGGTGGGCATGGCGGCCGAGGCGCTCGAAGGCTCACTGACCGACTTGTACATGCCTAAGCCCAAGTAAGGGCAAGGCGCACACAACACCCCGCCGCAGCGGGGAAAGGCCCGGCACATGAAGTATGTCTATTCACTCCTGATGCTGGGCGCTGGTCTGTCAGTTGCTGCGGCCAATGCCGCGCCGCCGCCACGTGATGTGCCTTATGCGGGCGTCATCAAGGTTGACGTCGATGCCACCGATCTGGCGCATCGCGTTTTGCAGGTCAACGAAACGCTGCCGGTTAAACCCGGCAAGCTGACGCTGCTGTATCCGCAATGGTTACCGGGTAATCACGCACCGCGCGGTCCTATCGATCAGATCGCGGGCCTTGTTATCCGCGCCAATGGCCAGACGCTGGCTTGGAAGCGCGATCCGTTGGATGTGTACGCCTTCGAGGTCGAGGTGCCTAAGGGCGCTGCGCAGTTGAACATTGCCTTCCAGGTGGCCACGCCGCAGAACAGCGATCAGGGCCGTGTCGTCATGACCGCAGCGCTGAGCAATGTGCAGTGGAACCAAGTCGTTCTGTACCCTGCCGGTCATTACAACAGCGCGATTCAGGTGTCGGCCTCGTTGACACTGCCCGAGGGCTGGCAGGCCGCCAGTGCCTTGCCTGCGCAGCGCGAAGGCAATGCCTATCGCTTTCAACAGGCCTCGTTAGAAGAGTGGGTGGATTCGCCGGTATTTGCCGGACCGAACTATCTGCGCATTGACTTGGCACCCGATCAGAAAATCCCGGTGGCGATGAATGTCTTCGCCGACCAAGCCTCAGACCTGGTGCCCACACCGGCGCAGATCGAATTGCACCGGCATCTGTTGCGCGAACTCTATGCGGCGCTGGGTCAGCCCAGCTTTGACCATTACGAACTGCTGGTAGCGCTGACCGATCAGTTGGGTGGCATTGGCCTGGAGCATCGCCGCTCCAGCGAGAACTCGCATGCGCCGGCTTATTTGCGCAAGTGGGATGAGAGCGTCGGCCGGCATGAACTGCTGGGCCATGAGATGACTCACGCTTGGAATGGCAAGCGCCGCCGTCCCTCGGACTTGTGGACGCCCAACTTCAACGTGCCCATGGAAGACAGCCTGCTGTGGGTCTATGAAGGAATGACGCAGTACTACGGTGAGGTGGTCACCGCGCGTGCCGGCCTTACCAGCCTGGAGTTCACGCGTGAAGCCATCGCCGAGAACGCAGCCGTTTACGAACGCAAGCGCCCCGGTCGGCAGTGGCGGCCGCTGGTCGACACCACCAATCAGCCCATCGTCACGGCACGCCGGCCTTTGGCGTGGACCAGTTGGCAGCGCACCGAAGACTATTACTCAGAGAGCGCACTGCTGTGGCTGGAAGTAGACCTGCGTTTGCGCAGCCTCAGTGGCGGTCAGCGCAGCCTCGATGACTTTGCGCAGCGTTTTCTCGGTGCACCGGCCGACCGTGGCGTCGTGTCCACCTATCGCTTTGACGATGTGGCGCGCACTTTAGAGTCTGTGGCACCGGGTAATTGGGGCGCGTTCCTTGAGGCGCGTGTTAATGGTTTGTCTCAGCCCTTGCTGGGACTGCAGCAGGCCGGACTCAAGCTGGTCTATAACGACGCGCCTAACTTGGCTATCAAGGACGGCGAGCGCAACCGCACTGATTTGAGCTTCGGTCTGGGTTTGTCGGTGGCCGGTACGGGCGTGATCAGCGAAGTGGTTTGGGACAGCCCGGCGTTCAAGGCAGGCTTGGCGGCCGCAGCAACCACCTTGGTGGCCGTCAACGGGCGGGCTTTTTCGGGTGATGTGCTCAAAGAAGCCGTGCTCAAAGCCAAAGAGGGCGGTCCGCTGGACTTGCTGGTCCGCACCAATGACCGCTATCGCACCGTGTCGGTGGATTGGCACGGTGGCCTGTATTACCCGCACCTTGAAGCGCTGACAGAGGGCAGCGATCACCTGAACGACGTGCTCAAGGCGCGCGCGCCCTGAGCGCGTCTTACAGTTTGCGCAGTCGCTCCAGATAAGCCTGTTCGTCCGGCGCGCGTCCTGCGCGCTGGGCATCCCACAGTGTTTCGGCCAGCACATCGATCATGCGGTGTTCGGCTGTATGCGCATCGCCCAGTTGCCGGCTCAGGCGGGCATACACGGCCTCTATGCCAGCCGGCCGGCGTGTAGCCAATTGCTCACGTAGCCCCAGGTGCAGGCCCATATGCAGGAACGGGTTGATCGCGCCTTGTTCAACCGTATAAGGCTGGTGCAAGGCCGCCTCATCAGCAAACAAGCCCTGATATTCCGGATGCAGTTCGATGACATCTGCAATGGCGGCATCGAGAGGCTCCAGCGGCAGCGACTGCAGCCTGCGTTGCCAGGACTGGTAATAGCGGCGGCGCAGTTGCTCGCGACTGTCGTTGGCAAAGAACATCAGTCGTTCACTGCGGGTGTTTTATCTTTAAAGGCACACCACTGCGCCACGCTGCATTGCGGGCAGCGCGGTTTGCGTGCCACGCAGACATGACGGCCGTGCAGTATCAGCCAGTGATGGGCATCGTGCAGATACTGCGGCGGCGTGGTCTTCAGCAGTTTTTGTTCGACAGCCAACACCGTTTTGCCCGGTGCTATGCCGGTGCGGTTGGCGACGCGAAACACGTGGGTGTCGACGGCGATCGTAGGCTCGCCGAAGGCCACATTGAGCACCACATTGGCCGTCTTGCGCCCGACGCCGGGCAGGGCCTCGAGTGAGGCGCGATCGCGCGGTACCTGACCGTCATGCTGTTCGATGAGGATGCGCGCTGCGGCCACGACGTTGGCGGCTTTGGCGTTGTACAGGCCGATGCTGCGCACAAAGGGCGTGAGTCCGCTGACCCCTAAGGCGTGTATTTGCTGCGGCGTGTTGGCTACCTTGAACAGTTTGCGCGTGGCCAGGTTGACACTCTTGTCGGTGGCCTGTGCCGATAGCGTCACGGCGACCAGCAGCTCGTAAGGCGAGCTGTATTCCAGTTCGGTGAGCGGACTGGGTGTGGTCTCACGCAGCCCGTGCCAGATCGCCTCGCGTCGCGCAGCCGTCAGTGCCATGACGGGATCAGCTGATCTTCATGCCGGGCTGCACACCGCTATCGGCAGACAGCAGAAACACGGTATCGGCGCCGCCGTCAGCCTTGCCGCTGGCACACAGCACCATGCCTTCGGAGACGCCAAAGCGCATCTTGCGCGGCGCCAGATTGGCGATGACCACCACGAAGCGGCCGATGAGGTCTTCCGGCACATAGCTGGCGGCAATGCCGGAGAACACCTGACGCTGGTGATCACCCAGATCGAGTTTGAAGCACAGCAGTTTGTCGGAACCCTCGACGCGGCTGCATTCGAGGACGCGTGCGGCGCGCAGGTCGAGCTTGGCGAAGTCATCGATGCCGATCATGGCGGGCTCCTTGGGCGTAGCGGCGGCGGGCGCGGCCTGCACGGCAGCTGGTGTAACGGGTGGTATAGCAGCGACTTTGGCTGCGGCCTTGGCCTGTGTGGGGGCTGCAGCCGGCGTGGCGGGCGTGGCCACCAGCTGTTTGACCAGAGCAGGGTCCAGGCGGGTGGCCAATTGCGGGTATTTGCCGATGGCGCGACCGGTCAGCGGCGTCTCGATGCTGTCCCAGCTGGCAAAGGCGTCGGCCCCCAACCAAGCTGCAGCCGTCTGCGTGATGCGCGGCAGGATGGGCGATAGATAGACCAGCAGTACGCGGAACAGGTTGATGGCCTGCGTGGCCACAGCGCGCGCTTCGTCGGCACGGGCAGGGTCCTTGGCCATGGTCCAAGGTTTGTGCTGATCGACATATTGGTTGGCTTTATCGGCCAGCTGCATGACTTCACGCACCACGGCCGCGGTGTCGCGCGCCTCGTACAGCGCCGCCAGGTGCTCGCGCGGGGTGATAAAGCTGGCGTACAAGGCCGCATCGGGCAGGGCTTCGGACAAATGACCGCCGGCGCGCTCGATGAACGGTGCGCAGCGGCTGGCGATGTTGACCAGCTTGCCGACGATGTCGGCGTTGACGCGGGCGCTGAAGTCCTCGAGGTTCAGGTCTATGTCTTCGATGCCACCCGACAGCTTGGCCGCAAAGTAATAGCGCAGCGGCTCGGGCGGCAGCAGCTGCAGATAACGCTCGGCCGTGATGAAGGTGCCGCGCGACTTGGACATCTTGGCGCCGTCGACGGTCAGAAAGCCGTGTACGTGTACGGCTGTGGGGCGACGCAAGCCCGCGCCATGCAGCACCGCAGGCCAAAGCCGGGGAGATCATCAAGCTGCCCTTTCAGATCAACCCGTTCAATCTGATGCAGATCGTCAAAAAAGGTGGCCAGTTCCCGCAAGCCCGTGCTGCGGACAAAGGGGGCTTCAAAAAGCGTGACCTGTTCGGCATCCACGCATAAATCATCCAGAATTCTTTCAAGGATCAGGCTTTGCTGTAACAAGGATTGGCCGGCACTTGCGGTTTGGAATGTGTCGAGAATATGCG
>CAIVTJ010000075.1 GCA_903908825.1 uncultured Pseudomonadota bacterium
GGCGGTGGTGGTGGCTATCGCGGCGGCAGCGGCGGTGGCGGCATGGGTGGCGGCGGCGGCGGCGGCGGCGGCCGCTGGTAAGCTGCCCGGGTGTCACAGCGGCCGGTTTTCTAACTGGCCCTGCGCCCGGTCACATCAAGAAGGCCCGGTTCGCCGGGCCTTCTTCGTTTTCAGGAGCGCATATCATGGCCATCCGGCCCGTACTCAAGATGGGTGATCCGCGTTTGCTGCAGAGCGCAGCGCCGGTGACGGCATTCGGCACGCCCGAACTGCAGGCCTTGTTGACTGACATGCAAGACACCATGGCGGCCCTGCAAGGCGCCGGTCTGGCCGCGCCGCAGATCGGTGAGTCCTGGCGCGTGGTCATCTTCGGATTAGAGCGCAGCCTGCGTTATCCGGAGGCTTTGCCAGTGCCTCGCACGGTGCTGATCAATCCCGTGCTCGAACCCTTGGACGATGAAATGGTGGAGGGCTGGGAAGGCTGTCTGTCTGTGCCCGGCCTACGTGGACTGGTGCCGCGCTATGCCCGCCTGCGTTATCGGGGCTTTGATGAGCTGGGGCAAGTCATCGATCGCACCGTCGACGGCTTCCATTCGCGGGTGGTGCAACACGAAGTTGACCATCTGGATGGCATCCTCTATCCGCAGCGCATCCGCGATTTGCGCTATTTCGGTTACAACGAGGCGCTGTTTCCTGATCAGGACCTGCAGGACGATTGAACCACTGCACAATTGGCCATTGCGACAGCACCAAGCGATGCGACAACGGTTAGCATTGCCGCATGGAACACTATGACATTGTCGTAATCGGCAGCGGTCCTGCTGGCGAAGGGGCGGCCATGATGGCCGCGAAGAATCAACTGCGGGTAGCAGTGGTCGAGCGCTTTCATGAAGTGGGTGGCGGCTGCACACACTGGGGCACCATTCCCAGTAAAGCCTTGCGTCACGCCGTCAAGACGCTATCTGATGTGCGCGCCAACCCGTTGCTGCGTGATGTTGCAGCACAGATCCACCTCGGGTTTCCGCAATTGCTGGCCACGGCCGACAAGGTCATCGAGGGGCAGGTGCAGATGCGCCAGCGCTTCTACGATCGCAATCGGGTGCCCGTGTTGGTGGGTCAGGCCACCTTTGTCGATGCGCATACCCTGCAGGTCACGCCGCGTGCCGATGCGCCGTATCAAATCACGGCAGACCATTTCGTCATCGCCACCGGTTCGCGGCCCTACCACCCGCCGGGTGTCGATTTCAGCCATCCGCGCGTCTGCGACAGCGACAGCATCCTGCAATACCGCGAATCGCCGTTTGCAGTAACCATTTATGGCGCCGGCGTTATCGGTTGCGAATACGCCTCGATCTTTTTGAACATGGGCGCCAAGGTCAATCTGGTCAACACGCAGGAGCGCTTGCTGTCCTTCCTGGATGAGGAAGTGGCCGAGGCCTTGTCTTATCACCTGCGCGACCAGGGCTGCATCATCCGCCACAACGAGCAGTTCGAATCGCTGGAGACGCGTGAGCGCGATGTGCTGCTGTCGCTCAAGTCCGGCCGGCGCATCAAGTCTGATCTGCTGTTGTGGGCCAATGGCCGTACCGGAAACACCGACGGCTTAAACCTCGAATCGCTGGGTATACAGATCAACCAGCGTGGTCAGATCAAAGTTAACGAGCACTATCAGACGGCAGTGCCGCACATCTATGCCGCCGGTGATGTCACGGGGCCACCCGCACTGGCCAGTGCCGCCTATCAACAGGGCAGCTACGTCGGTCACTACATCATCGATCCGACCACAGCGCCGTTGACTCAGGACCTTACGCCCAGCGGCATCTACACCATTCCCGAAATATCCTCGGTGGGCCGCAGCGAACAGCAGTTGCAGCAGGCGGGTGTGCCTTATGAAATCGGTCATATTCACTTCAAGTCACTGGCCAGAGCGCAGATGACCGGTCAGCGTGTGGGCATGCTCAAGCTGCTATTCCACACGCAGACGCTGGAAGTGCTCGGCGTGCACTGCTTCGGTGATAACGCGTCCGAGATCGTCCACATCGGGCAGACCGTGATGGCCAGCAAAGACATCAACAGCCTGCGTTATTTCATCAGCACCACCTTCAACTACCCGACCATGGCCGAGGCTTATCGCATCGCGGCCTACAATGGATTAAACCGCCTGACATGAGCGCCAAACCTCTCGATCGCCCCAAGGGCAAATCTCTTAAGCCCTTGGCCGCACTATGGCCGTTCCTGCGGCCCTATCGCGGCACGCTGACGGCGGCACTGATCGCACTGGTGCTGGCTGCGTCGGCGCTGCTGGCCTTGCCCATGGCCGTGCGACAGTTGGTTGATCACGGCATGGCCAGCAATGACGCCGCCACCATCAACAAGTACTTCTTCGGGTTCCTGGGTGCGGCGGTGGTGTTCGGTTTGTTCGCTGCGCTGCGCTTTTATCTGGTGACCTGGCTGGGTGAGCGCGTGGTGGCCGATGTGCGTGCAGCGGTGTATGCGCGCGTCGTGCACATGGACATGACTTTTTTTGAAGTGACCAAGACCGGTGAGGTGCTGTCGCGTCTGACCGGTGATACCACGCTGGTGCAGTCTATTTCCGGCGTGGGTCTGTCGATCACGCTGCGTTCTATTTTGAGTCTGCTGGGTGGTCTCGTGCTGATGGCGGCGACCAGTCTGCGCTTGACCGGCATCATCATCGCGTTGATCCCGCTGATCCTGTTGCCGCTGTTTGCCGTGGGCAAGCGGGTGCGTCGCTTGTCACGCGATTCACAGGATCGCATGGCCGACAGCAGCGGCTTGGCTGGCGAAACCCTAAACGCCATGCAAACGGTACAGGCCTTTACGCTCGAGGCCTTGCAGAGTCGCAAGTTCAGCGACGCCGTGGAGGCGGGCTTTGCAACGGCTGTGCTGCGTAACCGTGTACGCGCCGTGCTGACTGCCATCGGGACCATGCTGGTGATGGCGTCCATCACGCTGGTGTTGTGGTTAGGTGCACGCGGCGTGCTGGCCGGCTCGATGACCGGCGGGCAGTTGGGCCAGTTTCTGTTGTACGCGGGCTTTGTGGTGACGGCTGCTGCCGCACTGATCGAGCAGTGGGGCGAAATGCAGCGCGCTGCCGGTGCCATGGAACGACTGGTTGAGTTGTTACAGGCCAAGCCTGCCATCTCGGCGCCGGCTGCGCCGCAGGCTTTCCCCTCGTCTAGTCAGGGCGCGCTGCGCTTCGAAGCGGTGCAGTTTTCTTACCCGTCCCGTCCGGAGACCGCAGCGCTGGAGCAGTTCAGCCTGGTGGTGCAGCCGGGTGAGACGGTAGCTATCGTCGGGCCCTCCGGCGCCGGCAAGAGCACTATCTTCCAATTGGCGCTGCGTTTTTATGACCCGCAGGCCGGTCAGGTGTTTTTGGATGGTGTCGATGTGGCCAGCGCCGATCCGGTGGCCTTGCGTGAACGCATAGGCTTGGTACCGCAAGACACCGTGCTGTTCGGTGCCAGCGCGCGCGACAACATCCGTTATGGCCGCCCGGACGCCACAGACGAGCAGATCGAAGCGGCGGCCAAGGCGGCGGCAGCCGATGAGTTTATCCGGGCCCTGCCGCAGGGTTACGACACCTTCCTGGGCGAGCGCGGTTTGCGCCTGTCCGGTGGCCAACGTCAGCGCATCGCCATCGCCCGCGCCATCCTCAAAGATCCGCCGCTGCTGTTGCTGGACGAGGCCACCAGCGCCCTCGATTCCAGCAGCGAGCGCTTGGTGCAGGAGGCACTCGAGCGCCTGGCTGCCACGCGCACCACCTTGATCATCGCCCACAGGCTCTCTACGGTACGCAAGGCCGATCGCATCGTGGTCATGGACCGGGGTCATATTGTTGCCATCGGCAGCCATGCGCAGCTGTTAGCCGACAGCCCGCTCTACGCGCGGCTGGCGCAGCCTCAGGTCGGCGCTTTTGTCACCCCGGACGATGCCGCCGGGTCCCCAGCCTCGCCGGGTTTGCTGCACGACGAAACATAGAACTGCTGCACGGTTTTGCAGGCTTTACCGGTGCAACATCTGGCCATGCCGCTCGGCGGTGGTTTTACAGGTGCAGGGTAGAGACAATGGCGACGCAACAAGGTCCGAATGTTCTGGTGCATGCCGACGCCGATCACTGGCGACGCAAATACACCGACCAGGTCAAATCCATGGAAACCGAGGAACGCAAGTTCCGCGCTCTGGAAAACCTGCTGCGGCGCGTTATCTCTCGGCTGTTCCTCGCTACAAAAGGCCTCTCTCCCGAACTCGATCATGAAGCGGGGCGCTGGGCGGGTGCCCTGCACACCAAGACGCTGGCCGTCGAATTAGAACCCTTGTTTCTGCCGCTGTCTGATGCCATTGCCGCTTTGGCCAGCCAGCAGCCTGGTGCCGTGGTCGCGTCAAACGTTGAATCGGCTCCTGCGGCCCTTGTGCCCGCCACAATAGATAGTGACGCTGAAATCCGTCGCAACCTGTTAGCGCTGTTGGGTGCGGTCCGTCGGGACACGAATCTGGCACCGTTGGTTGCCGAAATTGAAGTGCAATTGTCGGTGCCGGTGCTGGATGGCCAGTTGCCGCAGTTGCTGTCAGACATTGCCGATCTGGTCGCCCGCCGCATCATGGCGGTTGAGGCCGAGAAGCAAGAGGTCGAGGACCTACTCGCACAGATCACCTTGCGCCTGGATGACTTGACCGAGTATTTGCTGGGTGAAGAAAAGGAACACCGTCAATCGATCGAGAGCAGCAAGGCTTTCAACCAGCAGTTGACCACGGAGTTCCAGGACCTCGGTAGCAGCGTTGAAACGGCTGCAGACCTGGATCAGGTTCGTGCCCGGGTCCGCACGCGTTTGGACAACATCGACTCGCAGTTGCATGAGTTCCGCAGCCGCGAAGACGAACGCGCTAAGAGCTTTGCCGACCGCAACGAGGAAATGCGTTCGCGGGTTGAGCTGCTGGAAGGCGAGACGCGCAACCTGCAGGACCGCCTGCGGGATGAAC
>CAIVTJ010000076.1 GCA_903908825.1 uncultured Pseudomonadota bacterium
CCCTCAGATACTGTCTTATTTGGTGGCTGGTGAATCCGCCACCGACACCCCGTACAGCCAACTCGTCACCGCCCTGCGCGACGCCCGGGCGTGAACCTGGCGCGCCACGACGACGGCGCGCGCAGCCGGCAGGGTCCCTGCCGATCCAGCCCAGTTATGGTTTGCTGCTTGGGGTCTGGCTGTCGGTCTGTGCCTGCCCGCTGGCGCTGTGGCAGTTGGGCGGACTGGCGGGTCGCTGGCAGGCCGCCATCGCCGCCGTCCTCGCCAGCCTGCTGCTGCCGGTCCTGTCGCAGTCCATCCTGCTGCGCGGTCCGCAGGCCCCGCGGCGCCTGCAGTGGGACGGGCAGGGCGGTTACAGCCTCGACCTGGCCGGCGGCTATCGCGAGCCGGTCCACATCCACCGTGCCAGTCTCGCCAGCGCCCGCTGGCTGTGGCTGGTGGTCCGGGGGCAGCGG
This sequence comes from uncultured Pseudomonadota bacterium, assembly GCA_903908825.1. GTDB lineage: Bacteria > Pseudomonadota > Gammaproteobacteria > Steroidobacterales > Steroidobacteraceae > ZC4RG30. The sequence continues at coordinate 456 of CAIVTJ010000076.1, forward strand.
CGCTATACGCTGTTCATGGATCGGCAACGCGTTGACCCGGCGGCCTTCGCGGCGCTGCGGCGGCAGTTGCGAACTTTCCGCCGCAGCCATGGTCAATGAGTTACCAGGGCCGTTTGCCCGTCAGGCAGAGGCGCTGCGCCGAACATGAGCGACGACGTAAGCGATCTGGTGTTGGTGCAACGCGTCCAAGCGGGTGAGAAGGCTGCCTTCGACCTGCTGGTGCGCAAGTACCAGCATCGGGTGGTCAAGCTGGTCATGCGCTATATGCGTCAGCCGGCCGATGCCGAAGATGTCGCGCAAGAGGCGTTCATCAAGGCTTATCGGGCGTTACCTCAGTTCCGGGGGGAAAGCGCCTTTTACACCTGGCTGTACCGGATCGCGATCAACACGGCCAAAAATGCCATCGTGTCCCGGGCTCGCAGTCCGGTGGAGTATGACTTGGACCTGCAGAACACCGAAGAAACCTACGACCTGCAAAGCCGTCTGGCCGACCACGACACGCCTGAGGCGCTGGTAATGGCCGAAGAAATCCGCACTGTGGTCAACCAAGCCATGGAGGCCTTGCCTGAAGACCTGCGCACGGCCATCGTGCTGCGCGAATTGGACGGGCAGAGTTATGAGGCTATCGCAGCCACCATGGACTGCCCTGTCGGCACCGTGCGGTCGCGCATATTCCGGGCGCGTGAGGCTATAGACCGGCGTCTGCTGCAGGTGTTTGATGGTGGATTGGGACGACTGGAGGAGTTGGCATGAACGAAACCGAGCGTGATAGCCAATTATCAGCCCTGTTCGATGGCGAACTGGCGGCCGATCCGGCCGCGCTGGTCACCCGTCGACTGCTGAAAGACCCCGCCTTGCGCGCCACTTGGGGGCGTTATGCGCTGATCGGTGCTGTGCTGCGGCAAGAGCCGCTGCTGCAACCGGCGGGCGGGCGCGCTGATCTGGCCGATCGGGTGCGGCTGTCTGTGCTTGCCGAACCGGCGCTGGCGCCCGCGGCCCAGCCCCCGGTGTTTGCGCAGCCGGGTGCCGGCAGTTGGCGTCGCGGCCTGACAGGCGCGGCCTTGGCCGCCAGCGTTGCTGCAGTCGCCGTGCTGGCATTGCGCTGGCAGGCGCCGGTGGCCCTGGCACCGATGGCTGCCCAGCCGTCGCAGTTCACCACGGTCGTCGCTGCCAACAGCACGCCGCCGCAGTCCGGCAGCGCGCAGCCCGAGCCGGCCGTGCGCACCGGCGTCCAGGATGTGGCGCACAGCTACACCACGCCGCGCCAGTCGCAAGCCAGCAGTGCGCGTCTGCCTGCGCCCTTGGTCAACTATGTCGTCGCGCATAGCGAGTACGCCAGCCCGGGCGCGCGCTTAAGCTCGCTGTCGGCGCAGATGTCCGGTTCCATGGACCCGGACGTGAACACCCACGAGATGACGAAGGCAGAGGTCAGTGCCCGCCGCTAACCCCTCCCGTTCTTGCAGCCTGCTGGCAGCCTGCTGGGCTGGCGGCGCGCTGTTGTGGGCTGCCTGCAGTTCGGCCGCCGACGACCCGCGTGTGTGGGTCGATCGTATGAATCAGGCGTTGGCGACCCGCAACTACGACGGCGTTCTGGTGCATCAGTTGGGCGACCGGCAGGACACGCTGCGCATCATCCACCGCATTCAAGATGGCCATCTGACCGAGCGGCTGCTGTCGGCAGATGGCTCGGGGCGTGAGTTCGTGCGCAGCGACAACGAACTGGTCAGCTACTTCCCTGACCGCCGCATCGTCGTGGTTGAGCGGCGCAGCCGCAGCCTGGGGTTTATCGGCGGATTGCCGGGCGTCGACGCTAATTCGTACACCCAATACGACCTGGGGGACGCGGAGCCCGCCATGGTGCAGGGGCGGCCGACGCGGCTGGTCAGCATCCGCCCGCGTGACAGCTATCGCTACGGCTACCGGCTGTGGATAGACGAAAAGACCAATATGCCGGTGCAAACGCAGCTGTTCGCCGGAGATGGCACCATTATCGAGCAAAATACCTTTGCATCTTTAAGCCTGCCGGCGCGCATCGAGGAGCCACTGCTGCGCTCGCAGTTGCCGACCGACGGCTACCGCTGGTTGCGGCGTGAGCCGCCGCAGTTCAAGCCCGGTGAAAAAGTGTCGTGGGCGGCGCAGGCCTTGCCCCCCGGGTTTCGCCGTACGGGCGTGGGCGGTGGCGAGGTCAGCAACAAGCCCGTTTCGCATCTGTTGTTCAGCGATGGTCTGGTCACGGTGTCCGTGTTTATCGAGAGTGCCGAGACGCCACCGGCCCTGAGCCGCAATGGCACGCCGCGCAAAGCTGACGGTCCGGCGCAATTGGGCGCGGCCGCGGCTTTTACCGCGCATATCGACGGCTATCGGGTGACGGCGGTCGGCGAAGTGCCGCCGCTGACGGTGCGCCTGATCGCCGAGTCTTTGCGGCCCCAGCCCGAGGCAGGCGCCGCCAGTCCGGTTGCCCCCGTCCGTTGAGTGCCGCTGAGCCACCGTCGGCGCGGCAGCTGACTGTGCTGTCGCGTGAGGGCTGCGAGCTGTGTGAGCAGCTGTTGGCGGACCTTGCCGACCTGGCGGCGACGCTGCCCTTGCCGGCCATCAGCGTGCAGGACGTTGATGACGATGCGCAGCTGGCGCGCCGCTACGGGCTCGATATACCCGTTTTGCTGCTGGATGGCGTCAAGGTTTGTCAGCATCGCTTGGACGCTGCCGAGCTGCGCCGGTTGTTACGGCACCGGTAGGGTCCGCCGCAAGCTATAATCCGCGCGCGCCGCAGGGCGTCTGACCAGTCCACGGCGCCACGGCGGGCCTCGATGCATCTCATACGCAATTTTTCTATCATCGCCCATGTTGATCATGGCAAGTCCACGCTGGCCGACCGTCTGATTCAGATGTGTGGCGGTCTGGCAGACCGCGAAATGCAGGCCCAGGTGCTCGACTCCATGGATCTGGAGCGCGAGCGTGGCATCACGATCAAGGCGCAGAGCGTCACGCTGCACTACCGTGCGCGGGACGGACAAACCTATCAGTTGAACCTCATCGATACCCCGGGGCACGTCGACTTCTCTTACGAGGTCTCGCGCAGTCTGGCGGCCTGTGAGGGTGCGCTGCTGGTGGTCGATGCCGCGCAAGGCGTTGAGGCGCAGAGCGTCGCCAACTGCTACACCGCGCTCGAGCAGGGTCTCGAAGTCGTGCCGGTACTCAACAAAATCGACCTGCCGTCGGCTGATCCCGACAAAGTCATCAAAGAGATCGAAGAGATCATCGGCGTTGACGCCCAGGAGGCGCTGCGCGTCTCGGCCAAGACCGGTGAGAACGTCGATGAACTGCTCGAGCAACTGGTCGCGCGCATTCCGCCGCCCAAGGGCGATCCCAATGCGCCTTTGCAGGCGCTCATCGTCGATTCCTGGTTCGACAACTATGTCGGTGTGGTGTCGCTGGTGCGGGTGGTCAACGGCACGTTGCGCGTCGGCGAAAAAATCCGCGTCATGTCTACCGGTCGTAGTCATCCCATCGACAAACTCGGTCGCTTCACACCCAAGTCGGTGGCGCTGCGCCAATTGTCAGCGGGTGAAGTCGGCTTTGTCATTGCCGGCATCAAAGAGATCGACGGCGCGCCGGTGGGTGACACCATCACCACCGAAGTTCATGGCAGTCACGATTCGTTACCGGGTTTTAAGCAGGTGCAGCCGCGCGTGTTTGCCGGTGTGTTTCCGGTCAACACCGAAGACTACGAAGCCTTCCGCGATGCGCTGGCCAAGCTGCGCTTGAACGACTCGGCCTTGCATTACGAGCCCGAGGTATCCACCGCGCTGGGCTTTGGCTTTCGCATCGGCTTTCTGGGGCTGTTGCACATGGACATCGTGCAAGAGCGCTTGGAGCGTGAATACCAGCTCGAACTGATCACCAGTGCACCGACGGTGGTGTACGAGGTACTGCGCACCGACGATGAGGTCGTGCACGTCGACAACCCGTCCAAGCTGCCGCCGACCAATCTGGTGGCCGAGCTGCGCGAGCCCATCATCACCGCCAACATCCTTGTGCCGCCCGAACCTGTCGGCGCGGTGTTACAGCTGTGCAGTGAAAAGCGCGGCGTGCAGAAAAAAATGCTCTATCTGGGTACGCAGGTGTCGTTGCAATACCAATTGCCGCTGGCCGAAGTGGTGCTCGACTTCTTCGACCGGCTCAAGAGCTCCAGTCGTGGCTATGCCTCGTTCGACTATGAGTTCAGCCACTTTCAGCCTGCGCCCTTGTCCAAGCTGGACATCCTGATCAATGGCGACAAGGTCGATGCCTTATCGATCATCGTGCACCGCGACAACGCTTATGCGCGCGGCCGTGAGTTGGTCGACAAGATGCAAGAGCTGATTCCGCGGCAGATGTTCGAAGTCGCGGTGCAGGCCGCCATAGGCTCGGCCATCATTGCCCGCGCCAGCGTTAAGGCGCTGCGCAAGAACGTGCTGGCCAAATGTTATGGTGGCGACCTGTCCCGCAAGCGCAAATTGCTCGAAAAGCAGAAAGAGGGCAAAAAGCGCATGAAACAGGTGGGCTCCGTCGAGATACCCCAGGAGGCCTTCCTGGCTGTGCTTCAAGTGGGTCGCAAGTGAGGCGCCAATGCTGCTGCAATTGATCGATGTGCTGGTTTTGTTGCTGATTCCGGTCGCGGCCATAGCCATAGTCGACGACTGGTTTCTGCGTCCGTCACGCCGTCTGGCGGCCCATCCTGCACCTTCCCAAGAGCCGGCCTTGTTGCGCGTGGTCTACGGTGTGCTGCCGGTCATGATCTTCGCCGGCATCGTGCGTTTGTTTCTGTCGCAGCGCCTCGATTTCAGTCTCGTGCTGGTGGTCGTCGCAGCGGTGTCTGCAGTGGTCTATCTGCTCGATGTCCTGTTGATGAGCCGCCGCCGTCAGGCCGCGCTGCACGCTACAGGCAAGCCGGCCATGGCCAGTCCCGAGCCGGTTATCGTCGATTACGCGCGCAGCTTTTTGCCAGTGGCCATCGGTGTGTTGTTGCTGCGTTCGTTTCTGTTCGAACCGTTTCGCATCCCCTCCGACTCGATGATGCCCACGCTCTATGCCGGCGATTTCATCGTCGTCAACAAGTACGCTTATGGCTTGCGCCTGCCCGTACTCAATACGCGCTTTGTCGATATCGGCAGTCCACAGCGCGGTGATGTGGTGGTGTTCCGTTATCCGCCCGATCCGTCGGTCAACTACGTCAAGCGTCTGGTGGGTCTGCCGGGTGATCGCGTGCGTGTGCAAGGCGATCGCGTCTACGTCAATGGCCAAGTGGCGCCGTGGGTCGAGTTGCCGCGTTATTCCGACGGCTGTTACGCCGGCATGCAGCGTGAGCATGAAACCCTGGGCGAGCATGAGCACGATGTCCTGCATTGTCTGACCATGAACGATCTGGCGACCGCGCCGTTCCCGTCTTGCAATCGCGACCTTGATCGCGGCTACCAGTGCGATCCGGATCCGGCCGGCAGTCTTGATCGCGGTGATCGCCCGGAGTATCTGGTGCCCGAGGGTCACTACTTCATGGTCGGCGATAATCGCGACAACAGCGCGGACAGTCGTTACTGGGGTTTTGTGCCCGATGCCAATCTGGTCGGTAGGGCGCAACGCATCTGGCTGAACGTCGACTTCCGTCGCGGTTGGGACTGGATTTGGAGCCGCATGGGACGCAAGGTCGATTGATGCGCGCCGCAAGCTCTTTGCCCGGCAGGCAATCTGGCGCCACCTTTCTAGGCTGGCTCATCTTGTTGACGCCTCTGGTTATCTGCGCTTATGCCGTTTTACGGCTGCTGCCCGTTTACATCAATCAGTACAAGGTCTCTAGTGTGCTGAGCAGTTTGGCCACTGAACAGGCCGGTAATGCGGCTCTGACGACGGCGGCTTTACGCGCTTCGGTGGTGCGCAACCTCGATATCAACAGCGTTGAGTTCCCGACCGCAGACGATTTCACTTTCGTGCGCGAGGATGGGACCTGGGTCGTCACCGTGAACTACGAGGACCCGGTGCCCTTGTTTCTGCATCTGAGCCTGCTCGCCAGTTACACCAAGCAAGTGCGGTTCCAGTGAGCCACCTTGGCTGATACGGCCCGCATGCAGCAGCCCGATTGGCCGCAAGCGTGGCTGCGTCAGGTCTTGGCTTATGAGCCGCGCGACCTGGACCTGTTCCGGCGTGCGCTGACGCATCGCAGTGCCGGCGGTGCCAGCAATGAGCGCCTTGAGTTTCTGGGTGACTCGGTGCTCAACCTGATCATCTCGGACCATTTGTTTGCGCGCTTTGCCGAAGCAGACGAAGGGCAGTTGTCGCGTTTGCGTGCCCGCGTGGTCAGTGCACCGCCGCTGGCTGAAGTCGGCATCGCCTTGGGGCTGGGTGCTGTGCTGCAGATGGGAGGCGGCGAGTTGCAGTCGGGTGGTTATCGTCGTGAGTCCACGTTGGCTGACACCACCGAAGCGCTGATCGCAGCGGTGTATCTCGATGGCGGGATGGAAGCCGCGCGCGTGCTGGTGTTGCGGCTGTTCGCCCCCGTGCTCGCGAGCCTGGATGTCGCCGCGGTGCTCAAAGACCCCAAGACGCGCTTGCAAGAACTGCTGCAGGCCCGTTCTCTGCCCTTACCTGTTTATGAATTGCAACGAGTGGAAGGTGAACCCCATGCGCAGACATTTTTCGTGAGCTGCCAGGTCCGTTGTCCGCCGGGCACACGTTCACTGGCCGTGGCTGTACCGGCTACAGGCCTGGTCGTGCAGGGCGCAGCCGATGGCAGCACGCGCCGGCGCGCTGAACAGGCCGCGGCGGCACAGGTGTTGGTGCAATTAGGACAGGTGGCGCGTCATGACTGATCCTGTTGTACCGGCTGATTTCCGTTGCGGCTTTGCTGCGCTGGTCGGACGCCCCAACGTGGGTAAGTCGACTTTGCTCAACGCCTTGGTTGGACAAAAACTCTCCATCGTCACGCCGCGACCGCAGACCACGCGGCACCGTGTCTTGGGATTGGTGAACTTACCCGAAGCGCAGATCGCTTTTGTCGATACGCCCGGCTTGCATCATCACGGCAGTCGCGCACTCAACCATGCCATGAATCGCACGGCCGCTGCGGCCGCGGTCGATGCTGATCTGGTGTTGTTTGTGGTTGAGGCACTGCGCTTCACCGATGAAGACGAACTGGCTTTGGCCCGGGCCGCACAGTCGGGCAGGCCGGTCATCGCCCTCGTCAACAAGGTCGATCAGGTTGGCGACAAATCACGCCTGCTGCCGTTTATCGCGCAGTTGGCTGAGCGCCATGCCTTTGTCGATGTGCTGCCTTTGTCGGCCCTCAAACCGGCCGATACACCGCGTCTGATGGCACTGATCGTGCGGCATCTGCCGGTGTCGCCGCCCTTGTTCCCGGTCGAGCAACTGACCGATCGGGACGAGCGTTTCCGCATCGCTGAAGTGATCCGCGAAAAACTCACCTTAGAGCTCAACCAGGAAGTGCCCTATGGCATTGCTGTGGAGATCGAGGGCGTTGGTGAAGAAGACGGGCAGAAGGTCATCGCCGCGGTGATCTGGGTCGATCGTTCCGGGCAAAAGCCCATCGTCATCGGCCCCGGTGGCGCACGACTCAAGCGCGTGGGCAGTTCGGCACGGCGTGAACTCAATGCACTGCTCGGGCAGCGGCTGCACCTGACGCTGTGGGTCAAGGTGCGTGAAGACTGGGCCGATAGCGCTCAAGCACTACGGCAACTCGGGCTCGAATGAGCGCGGCCGGCAGCGCGGTAGAGCTGACGCCAGGCTATCTGCTGCACCATCAGGCGTGGCGTGATACCGGGCGCGTGCTCGAGGTGCTGACGCGTGACTACGGTCGTTTGTCTTTGTTTGCACGGGGTGTACGCGGACCCAAGTCGCGTCTGGCCGGTGTGTTGCAACCGTTTACACCGCTGCTGTTGTCCTGGCGTGGCAAGGGTGAGGCGCCTTGGCTGACCGGGGCGGAATACGATCCGCAGCAACCTCAGGGTGTAGCACCTTTGCCGCCGGCCTGCATTTTGTCCGGCTATTACCTCAGTGAATTGGTGCTGACGCTGACTGCGCGGCATGATCCGCAGCCCGACATCTATGAGCATTACGATGCGACGCTGCGCCGGCTCAAAGATGGCGCGGCACTCGAGCGGGAGCTGCGCTTGTTCGAAAAGCGCCTGCTCGATGCTTTAGGTTATGGCATCGATGCAGTCAGTCTCGCTTCCGGTGATCCGATCGAGGATGGCAAGTATTATCACTACCGGCCGGCTGAAGGCTTGCAAGAGGCGGTCGCTGACAGCCCGGGACGGATTGCCGGTGCGACGCTACGCAGTCTGGCTGCCGAGCAGTTGCACGAGCCGGCCGAGTTGGAACAAGCGCGTTTGCTGCTGCGCGTGGCTTTGGGACAGTGTCTGGAAGGACGCACACTCAAGACCCGAAAAGTAGCCCGTTCTTTATGGCAGATGAGGCACCCGGCTTGATGAAAACCCACGATCCCAACATGGCGCGACGTTTTATTGCGCTGGGTGTCAATGTCGATCACATCGCGACGGTCAGGCAGGCGCGGGGTGGCCGGCATCCCGATCCGGTCCATGCTGCGCTGTTGGCTGAGCAGGCCGGTGCCGACAGCATCACGATGCACCTGCGCGAAGATCGCCGTCACATACAAGATCACGACCTGTTTTCACTGCGGCCCTTGCTGCAGACGCGCATCAACCTCGAGATGGCCGTCACCGACGAGATGATCGATATCGCCTGCCGTTTGCAACCCGAGGACTGCTGTCTGGTACCCGAGCACCGTCAGGAGCTCACCACCGAGGGTGGTTTAGATGTGGCTGCTACCTTGCCAGCCGTCAGTGCTGCTACGGCCCGTCTGTCAGCGGCGGGTATTCGCGTGTCGCTGTTCATTGACCCTGAAGAAACACAGATCGAAGCAGCCGTGGCTGCGGGCGCAGCGGCCGTAGAGCTGCACACCGGTGCGTATGCCGAGGCGCAGGGTGTCGCGCGTGCCGTGCAATTACGCCGTCTGGTGCGCGCTGCACAGCGCGGTATGGAAATGGGTCTGCGCATCAATGCCGGCCATGGCCTCGACTATCACAATGTGCAGCCGGTAGCAGCCATACCGGAAATTGTCGAACTCAATATCGGTCATGCCATCGTGGCCAGAGCGCTGTTTGTCGGACTGGCACAAGCCGTTCGCGACATGAAGGTGCTGATGCTGGCGGCCAGATGAAAGGCCGGGGCGCAGAGCCGCAGACCGGCCGGGTGGCGGCCCTCAACTCCGAGGGCGAGGGTGTCGTACGAGACGGCAAGGCCGCCTTCGTTGCCGGTGCCTTGCCCGGCGAGCTCATCAGCTATCAGCGACTCACGCAGCATAAGAGTCACGATGAAGCGCGCTTGCTCGAAGTGCTCGAACCCTCACCCGAGCGCATCGATCCGCGTTGCGCGCACTTTGGTGTCTGTGGTGGTTGTGCTCTGCAGCACATCGATCATGCAGCGCAGTTGGCCATCAAAGATGGCGAGCTGCGTGAAGCACTGGGGCGTGTCGGACAGGTTGAGCCGCAGCAGTGGTTAGAGCCTCTGGCAGGACCTGCATGGGGCTATCGTCGCAGAGCGCGTCTGGGCGCTCGCTATGTGAATGCCAAGCAGCGCGCGCTGGTCGGGTTTCGCGAACGCTTGAGTAGCTTTGTCGCTGAGTTGTCGCGTTGCGAAGTGCTGGTGCCGCAAGTCGGCGGGATGCTCAAAGAGTTGTCGGCGCTGGTGTCGCAATTGTCCATCCGTACGCGGATGCCGCAGATCGAAGTTGCTGCGGCCGATAACCAGACGGCGTTAGTGCTGCGCACACTGTTGCCGCTGACCGGCGAGGACCGTGTGTTGCTGCAGCAGTTCGAACAGGCGCATGCGGTGCGTTTTTATCTGCAGGCCGGTTCACCGGATGACCTGGAGACCCTGGATGGCTTGGACAGCCCGCTGTGGTACGAGCTGCCCGAGTTTGCGGTGCGCTTGCAGTTCCGGCCCAGCGACTTCATACAAGTGAACGGCGCCATGAATCGCTTGCTGGTGTCGCGGGTCATCGAGTTGCTGCAGTTGGACGCGCAGTCCACCGTGCTCGATCTGTACTGCGGCTTGGGCAACTTCACGCTGCCTTTAGCCAGGCGCGCGGCCGCGGTGTTAGGGATCGAAGGTGACGCGGGCTTGGTACAGCGCGCGCGCGATAACGCTGCGGCCAATCAACTGGACAATGTGCGCTTTGAAACCGCCAATCTGGCGGGCGATGAAGCCGCCGCACAATGTTTGCGTCTGGCCGGCGAACCGGGTCGTTATTCGCATGTGCTGATCGATCCGCCGCGCACCGGCGCACGCGATATTTTGCCAGCCATCGCAAAACTGGCGCCGCGCCGGCTGGTCTATGTGTCCTGCCATCCGGGCAGTCTGGCGCGTGACTTGGGTGAGCTGGTGCGCGACCACGGCTTTGTGCTGCGGGCCGCCGGCATCGTCGACATGTTCGCGCAGACCACTCACCTGGAGTCTATCGCCGTGCTCGACGGTCCCGGGGTTACCCCGTGACGCTGGGCCCGTTAATGGTTGACGTCGCCGGCCCGCAGCTGACGGCCGAAGATCGTGAGCTACTGCGTCATCCGCTGGTGGGCAGCGTCATTTTGTTCACGCGCAACTATGTTGATGTGGCGCAATTGCGGCAGTTGGTGGCCGACATCAAAGCGCTGCGTGCACCAGCCTTGCTGATCGGTGTTGATCACGAGGGCGGGCGCGTGCAGCGGTTCCGCAGCGGTTTTTCCGTGCTGCCGCCAGCAGCGCGCCTGGGACGGGAGTTTGATCTGGCGCCGCGTCAGGGGCTCGATCGGGCGCGTCGCATGGGTTGGTTGATGGCGGCCGAGCTGCGGGTGATCGGCATCGATTTCAGTTTTGCGCCCTGTGTCGACCTGGACTATGGCGTCTCCGAGATCATCGGCAATCGCGCGTTTCATGCGCACAGCGATGCGGTGGGTCAGTTGGCGGTGGCCACCTTGCAGGGCATGCGAGAGGCCGGCATGGCCGCGACCGCCAAACACTTTCCAGGTCATGGCGCAGTGGTGGCCGATTCGCATCTGGCTCTGCCGGTAGACCGGCGTGAGTTGCCTGACCTGACCGCCGATATGGCGCCTTACCGGCGGTTGATCGCCAACGATCTGGCTGCGGTGATGATGGCCCATGTGTTGTTCCCGGCCATAGACACCGTGCCAGCCAGTTTTTCGCGGCGCTGGGTGGGGGATATCCTGCGCGCAGATCTGGGCTTTAAAGGCGTGGTGTTTGCTGACGATCTGTCTATGGCCGGCGCCGGCGCGATGGGCGATGTGATCGCCCGGGCCGAGGCCGCCATGGACGCGGGCTGCGACATCCTGCCGGTGTGCAATGACCGCGCGGCGGTGGTGCGCTTGTTGGATGGTTTGAGCACTACGCCTGGGCCTGCCAGCCAGTTGCGCATCCGCTGGATGCGTGGCCGGGAGGGAGTGTTGCCGGCGAGATTGTCTGACCACCCGCAGTACGCGCCGTGTCTGGCAGCCTTGGCCTATTGCCAGCAGGCGCCCGTGTTGCAACTGGACTAGCCTGGCTCTTCGCTGCCGCGCGGTGCGACCTGGGCGATGATGCCTAGGGCCGGGTGATCAAAATATTGGCGTTCGTTGAGTTTGATGCGGCGGATCTGGGCCAGTGTGTAGCGCGTGTTGGCCGAGGGCGCAAAAACCAGATTAAAACCCAGATGCAGATACGTGCCGCGCTCCAGGCGCACAACGCCGGTCAGGCCTGAGCCACTGAGCCCCAGTTGTTCGACCGGGATGCTGCTGCCGGTGTTCCAAGCGCTGGCTGTTTGGGTCCACACCGCATGGGCGATGACCTTGTGGCCGCCGGCCGCATTGAGCCGGGCCGCGACATCGCTCATGCGCCGCCGCGTAGCCGGTAGCAGTTCGCCAAAGCGGGCGCTGCGCGCACCGTCATTGCCGCCGGTGTCGCTGTCTTGCAGAAATTCGTTGCCGGCTGCTGTCGTGTCTTCACCGGCGGCGCTACCGCTGTTGCGAAACACGATCATCTCGACGGTGTACAGGCTGGCTGCAGCCGGTGCGGTTTTAGCAGCGCCGGCCTGTGACCAGGCGCTGCGTGCCGGCAGCATCGCTGTGGCAGCACCGGCCAGCAATGCCAGACCCAGCTCGCGACGAGCTAACGAGACGATCTCTGCACTGCGCGGGCGACGGAATGAACTCATGGCTGCATTCTAACGCCGGACCGGCGCCGGTGCTGCCGGACTGGTCAGTCGCGCCAACAGCGCATGGGCGATGTCAGCCCGGTCATCCGGATCACCGCCCAGACTGATGCGCAGTTTGAGGGCGCCCTCCAGCTTGTAGATGCGGGGCTCTTTCTGGATCAGGCGGATCAGTTGCTGCGGATCGATGCGGTGGTCGGCCTCGAACACCACATAGCTGGACTGCTGCCCGACATCAAAGCGGCGGATGCCGGCGGCGCGTGCGGTCAAGGTCAGGCGCGCGATGCGCAGCAAGGTCACTGCTGCAGGCGGCAGGGGACCGAAGCGGTCTATGACTTCTGACTGCAGATCGTCCAGCGCGGTACTGCTGTCGGCCGCTGCGATGCGCTTGTACAGCGTCAGGCGCATATGCACGTCACCGATGTAGTCGTCGGGTAGCAGGGCCGGCAGGTGCAGATTGACCTCGGTGGCGGCCGCCAGCGGCCGGTTCAGGTCTATGTCGCGACCTTCCTTGAGTGCGGTCACGGCGCGTTCGAGCATGTCCAAGTACATGGTCAGGCCGATTTCAGTCAGCTCGCCGCTTTGCGACTCGCCTAAGAACTCGCCGGCACCGCGGATCTCCAGATCATGGGTCGCCAGCACGAAACCTGCACCCAGCTCTTCCAGCGCTTCGATGGCCTCCAGACGTCTGGCGGCATCGGCCGTCAGGCCGCGCCGGGAAGGCACGATCAGATAAGCATAAGCACGGTGATGCGAGCGACCCACGCGCCCGCGCAACTGATGCAGTTGCGCCAGACCCAATCGGTCGGCGCGATTGATCATGATGGTGTTGGCGGTGGGCACATCGATGCCACTCTCGATGATGGTGGTGCACAGCAGGATGTCGAAGCGCCGGTGATAGAAGTCGATCATCAGCTGTTCAAGATCACGCTCGCGCATCTGACCGTGACCGACGCGCACGCTGGCCTCGGGTATCAATTGCCGCAGGTCTTCGGCGATCTTCTCGATGGACTGCACTTCGTTGTGCACAAAATAGATTTGCCCACCGCGGCGCAGTTCGCGCATGGCCGCTTCGCGTATTGCCGGGCCATCCCACTCAGTGACGAAAGTTTTGATGGCGATGCGCGATGGGGGCGGCGTGGTGATCAACGACAGCTCACGCAGTCCGCCCAGCGCCATGTTGAGCGTGCGCGGGATGGGCGTGGCGGTCAGCGTCAACACGTGCACTTCGGCACGCATGGCCTTGAGCCGCTCTTTATCGCGGACGCCGAAGCGATGCTCTTCGTCGATGATCAGCAGGCCCAAGTCTTTGAATCGTGCATCGGCGTGCAGCAAGCGGTGCGTGGCGATGACGATGTCGACCTTGCCATCGGTCAGCGCATCCAGCGTGGCGCGTGATTCTTTGCCGGCACGGAAGCGCGACAGCGATTCAATGCGCACAGCAAGATCGGCAAAGCGGTCTCTGAAAGTGTTGGTGTGCTGCTCGGCCAGCAAAGTGGTGGGCACCAGCACGGCCACCTGCTTGCCGGCTTGCACTGCGACAAACGCCGCACGCACAGCCACTTCGGTCTTGCCGAAGCCGACGTCGCCACAGACGATGCGATCCATAGGCCGTTCGCTGGCCATGTCGGCCAACACTTTGTTGATGGCCTCGGCTTGATCGGGTGTTTCTTCGAAGGGGAAAGCGTTGGCAAAGGCTTGGTAGTCGCGCTCGTCGGCTACCAATGACAGTCCGCGCCGGGCCTGACGCTGCGCATAGAGATCGAGCAGTTCGGCTGCGACATCGCGGATTTTTTCTGTGGCGCGTTTGCGCGCCTTGGCCCATTGGTCTGTGCCCAAGCGATGCAGCGGCGCTGACTCGGGCGCTGCGCCGGTGTAACGGCTGACCAGATGCAAGGCTGCCACCGGCACATAGATGCGGTCGCCGCCGTGGTATTCGATGACCAGAAACTCGCCGGGCTGCTCGTTGATCTCCATGACCTGCAGGCCGACATAGCGACCTACGCCATATTCTTCGTGTACCACCGGTGCGCCGGCTGACAGATCTTGCAGATCACGCAGGATGGCCGCCGGATCTAAAGCCTGCCGGCGGCGGGCGCGCTGCTGACGGGCACGCTGGCCGAACAGTTGCGTATCAGCCAGCAAGACCAGCGGCGGATCCAGCAGTGCCAGCGCGCCCACGTCGGCGGCCAACAGCAGGCTCAGTCGATCGGTGGCGGCTGCGGCTTGTTGCCAGTCGTTCGGTAAGGCCGGCTTCAGCCCGGCAGCGCGCAGCAGATCACCCAGCACCTCGCGGCGACCGGGCGAATCGGCACCGATGATGATGCGACCGGGGAAGCTGGCCATGAAGTCCAGCAAGGGCGTCAGTGGTTCGGCGGCACGCGCATCCAGGCGCAGCGCCGGCACCGGTGCGCTGGGCAGTTCGATGGCTGGCGTTGCACGACCTGCGGCGGGCGTGAGATCGCTGCCGATGATGATGGTCGGCTGCGGCGCTAAAGCCGCCATGACTTCTACCGGCGACAGGAACAGTTCGGACGGGTCGAGCAGCGGCCGCTCGATGTCGTGCCGGCGATCTTCGTGGCGCGTGACGATGCCGTTCCAGACGCCCTCGAGTGCCGCCGTCAAGGCCGGTTCGATCACCACCAGCAGATGTGCGGGCAGATAGTCGAACAGCGTGGCCGTGTGTTCATAGAACAAGGGCAGATAAAACTCGATGCCCGGTGCGGCGCGTCCTTCGCTGACTGCGCGATACAGGTTGGAGCGGCTGGGTTCACCTTCAAAGCGCGTGCGGTAACGGCGGCGGAAGTTCTTCAGCGACTCGTCATCCAGCGGCACTTCGCGGGCCGGCAGCAACTGGAAGCTGTCGATCTTCTCCAGCGATCGCTGCGATTCGGGATCGAAGTGACGGATGCTTTCGATCTCGTCATCAAACAGGTCGATGCGTAGCGGTGCGGGCGTGCCCATCGGGAACACATCGAATAAGGAGCCGCGCAGCGCGTATTCGCCCGGTGCGGTCACCTGGCCCACCGGGTAATAGCCCGCTTGCGTCAGTTGCGTACGCACCTGTTCCAAGTTGAAGGCCTGACCGGTACGCAGGCTGAAGCTGCGCCCTTGGATAAACTCGCGCGGCGGCAGGCGCAGCAGCAGCGTTTCGGCGGTCAGCAGCAAGATACCGCGGCGGGCCAGAGGCAACTGCGCCAGCGTCGCTAGACGCTCGGAGATGATGTCCGGGTGCGGCGAAAACAGGTCGTAGGGCAGCACTTCCCAGTCCGGCAATTGCAGCAGCGGCAGGTCGGCAGGCGCAAAAAACCGCAGCTCCCGCGCCAGATCATCCAATGCCCTGGCATCGGCTGCCACCACCAGCAGCAGGCGTTCATCGGCCGCCGCCGCCTGTGCGATGGCCAAGGCGCGGGCGCTGCCGTGCAAGCCACGCCAGCTCAAGCGGGGGTTGCGGGCATCCGGGCGGGGTGGTTCGGGCAGGCGTTGGGTGGCGGACAAAGCAAGCGCTGCGGGCGGCTGAAAGGGGCGGCGAATATAGCACCGCCGGCACAACGGCATCTAACCGGCGGCGGGGGGTGGGCAGTCGTGTTTAAATCAGCCGCGCATGTTCCATCCTTTGCCGCTTTCAATAGGCCTGCGCTACGTGCGGGCCCGTTCGCACAAGTTCTTTGTGTCGTTCATCACGTGGATCTCTTTGGCAGGGGTCGCTGTGGGCGTGGCCGCGCTGATCGTCATTCTGTCGGTCATGAACGGCTTTGCAGGCGAATTGCGCGATCGCTTGTTGTCCTTGTCTGCTGCGGTGCGGGTGAGTGTGGTGGCCGAGGCTGGCGGCAACCTGCAAGCGCTGGCGCCGCGCTTGCGCAGTCTGCCCGGGGTCACGGCGGTGATGCCCTATGCCGAGTTGCAGGTGCTGGCGGTACATGAGCCGGAGATGCTGCCGCTGCTGCTGCGCGGCGTCGATGTCGCCGCAGATGCCGGCGGCGGCTTGGATGGACTGGCGCATCTTATGGCCGATGGCAGCGCAGAGGCCTTGCGCAGCGACGCCGATGCGGTGGTCATCGGTCGCATCGTTGCTGACCGGCTGGGTCTGGCGGTGGGCGATACGCTGACTTTGCTGGTGCCGGTGGTCGATGCCGGCGGTGTGCCCGACGGGCGTCTGCGGCAGCTGCACATTGGCGGCATCTTTGAGGCCGGCATTGCCGATCACGATTCCACCTTGGCGTTTGCCAGTCTGGCCACCCTGCAGGCTATCGGCACACAGGCCTCAGCCGATGCCGGTTTAAGGTTGACCTTAAGCGATGTGCTGGCTGCACCGCAGATCGCCGCGCAAGTGGCACGCCTGGCCGGCCCGGGCTTTGTAGTGCGTGACTGGACGCAAGATCACGCCAGTTATTTCCGCGCGATCCGCATCGAGAAAACCATGATGGCGGTGATCCTGCTGCTGATCGTCGCCGTGGCCGCGTTCAATCTGGTGGCCATGCTGATGATGGTGGTCACCGACAAGCGCACTGATATCGCTATTTTGCGCACCTTGGGCATCAGCCCGGGCAGCATCGCGGCGGTGTTCCTGACTCAGGGCCTGGTCATCGGCTGGTTGGGTGTGTTGGCTGGTGTGCTGCTGGGTGTCGGTCTGGCCCGCAATGTCGGCACACTGGTGCCGTGGTTAGAGCGCGTGTCCGGATTGCAGCTGATGAGCGCGGACGTCTACTACATCACGGCCATACCCTCGGATCTGCATTGGGCCGATGTCGGTTTGATCGCAGGCTTGGCGCTGGCTTTAACAGCACTGGCGACGGTCTATCCGGCACTGCGTGCAGCTGCCACGCCGCCTGCCGAGGCGCTGCGCTATGACTAGGTGCCGCTGGTGAACCTGCCTTACGAGTGGCTGCTGGGTACACGCTATCTGCGCTCGGCCAATCGCCGTGGTTTTCTGTCATTCATCTCGCTGACCTGCATCGCCGGATTGATGTTGGGTGTGGCGGTACTCATCGTCGTGCTGTCGGTCATGAATGGCTTTGAGAGCGAGCTGCGTTCGCGCATCCTCAACGTGACCTCACATGCCACGTTGATGGGTCTGGAGGGTCCGCTGGTCGATTGGCAGACAGCGCGCAGTACAGCTTTATCGACTCCGGGTGTAGTGGCTGCTGTGCCTTATATCGAGGCACAGGCCATGTTGACCCAAGGTCAGCATCTGGCAGGCGCGCAGTTGCGCGGTGTTGATCCGCAACTTGAACGCAGTGCAGTGGGCTTAGGAAGGCAGTTGCTGCAAGGTTCACTCGATGACCTGCAAGCCGGTCAGTATCACATCGTGCTGGGCGAAGCTTTGGCTCAGGAGTTGGGTGCCAAGATCGGTGACAGCATCGTGTTGCTGGTACCGCAAGGTACCGCCACGCCCACCGGCATCATGCCGCGCATGCGCCGCTTTACCGTCACGGGTCTGTTCCGCTCCGGGATGTACGAGTTTGACCGGGGGCTGGCCTTGGTGCACATCGAAGACGCCTCGCGTTTGTATCGCCTGGGCACTGCCGTGACCGGCCTGCGCTTGGCACTGGCCGACCCGCTGACAGCGCCGCGTATGGTGCGGCAACTGGCGGTCACTCTGGGCGGCGGGTTTTACATCAGCGACTGGACGCGTAACCACGCCAATTTTTTTCGATCGATACAGATGACCAAGTCGATGCTGTTCGTGATCCTGCTGATGGTTGTCGCCGTCGCGGCCTTCAACATCGTGGCGACGCTGGTGATGATCGTCAAAGAAAAGCAATCCGATATCGCCATCTTGCGCACATTGGGTTGCGGCCCGGCTAATGTGCTGGCGGTGTTCGCCGTGCAGGGTGTGCTGATCGGCGTCTGCGGTGTCGTTTCCGGTGTTGCGCTGGGCGTGCTGGTGTCCACTCATTTAGAGTCACTGGTCCACGGCCTTGAGCGCCTGACAGGTCAACATTTTCTCGATGCAAAGGTGTATTTCATGAGCGATCTGCCAGCGCAGGTGCAGGGCATGGACGTGCTGCAGATTGCCGCCGTGGCATTTTTATTGTGTGCACTGGCTACGGTCTATCCGGCTTGGCGTGCGGCGCGCACAGCACCGGCTGAGGCACTGCGTCATGACTGATGCAACTGCAGCAGAGTTGGCGGTGCTTGAGGCACGCGGCATCGTGCGCGGCTTTGCTGAAGGGTCGGGCAGTCTGCAAGTGCTGCGCGGACTGCAATTGCAGGTGGCGGCCGGCGAGCGCATCGCCATCGTCGGCGTGTCCGGTTCGGGTAAGACCACCTTGCTACAGGTGCTGGGCGGACTCGATGCCCCGGATGCCGGTCAGGTATTGGTGCAAGGTCAGGATATCCACGCCATGCCCGAACGGCAGCGTTGTGCATTGCGCAATCGCACCTTGGGTTTCATCTATCAGTTTCATCACCTGCTGCCGGAGTTCTCGGCCCTCGAGAACGTCGCCATGCCCTTGCTGGTGCGGCGCGAGCCGGTCGCAGACGCCATGGCGAGCGCGCGCGAATTGTTGCGGCAGGTGGGCCTGTCTGATCGCCTCGAGCACCGTCCGCATCAGTTGTCAGGGGGTGAGCGGCAGCGTGCCGCTGTGGCCCGCGCCTTGGTGACTCAGCCGCGATTGGTGTTGGCCGATGAGCCGACCGGCAATCTCGATGGCGCCAATGCCGGGCAGGTTTTCGAGTTGATGCTCGAGCTCAACCGTGAACGGGGCACCAGCCTGGTGGTGGTGACGCATGACCGCCGCCTGGCGGCGCGCATGGACCGTGTGTTGGTGTTGAAAGACGGAATATTGCTCGAAGAGGCCGCAATCAGCGGCTGACCTGGGCGCGGCGGGCGCGTAGCTTGCGCAGGGTGTTGCGACGCCACGCAAACTCCAGGATCAGGTAGGTGCCATAGCCCAACACTGCCGCGCACACCACACAGCCGACCAGAAACGGCTTCCAGACCGGGCCCAGACTGTTGTGTAGCCAGCTCCAACTCAGTTCAAAGGCGAATTGCGTTTCGGGTTGCCCTACCAGAGCCGATCCGACCCGATACGCGCCATAAAATATCGGCACGATGGTCAGCGGGTTGTTGACATAGATGGCCGCAACGAGCACCGGCAGGTTCAAGCGCCAGATCACCGCGACCACCACGGCCAGCAAGGTGTGTATCGGCAGCGGCAGAAAACAGATGGCAATACCCACCCCTGCCGCGCGGGTTATGGCACGACGACTGGTCGACCATATCTGCACGTCGGCCAGGTGTTCGCCGAATATCCGGAAGAACCATTGCTTGCGCAGGGTTTCCGGATTCGGGACAAATTTGCGCATGAGGCGTCGGGACATAGGCGGGCGGCATCCTAGCAGGCCTTCAGCGGGCCTGCTGCGGCAGCCGGTCACGTTCATCGTTGCTGACTGTCTACGGAGAATACTCCCCTGTTCTGGCATGCGAGCTTGTTGCTGGCCGGTCTGATCGGCCGGCTGCTGTGTCCGGATTTTTGGCCTCACTGGGCCGCAGGCCTGCTGCTGCTCGCAGGTCTGGGGCTGTTAGTGCTGCGCTCCTGTCGCCCGCTTGCGTTTGTGTTGCTGGGCCTCGGTTGGGGACAGCAGGCTGTGCAGCAACATCAGCAGGGTTTGCAGGGCAGTGAAGAGCGCTCACTGGTAGAGGCGGAAATTGTCAGCATCCCGCAGATCAGCGGGCATGGCGCCAGCTTTACTGCGCGCTTGATCTTCCCGCGCGAACCGCAGCGGGCCGTGCAGTTAGCGCACGTGAGCTGGTCTTCGCCGCAGGCTTGGTCCGTCCATGCGGGTGAGCGCTGGCAGTTGCTGATGCGCTTGCGGCCACCGCGCGCCAGTTTTAATCC
The DNA here is from genome assembly GCA_903908825.1 of uncultured Pseudomonadota bacterium. Classification (GTDB taxonomy): domain Bacteria; phylum Pseudomonadota; class Gammaproteobacteria; order Steroidobacterales; family Steroidobacteraceae; genus ZC4RG30. Next base: position 20,550 of record CAIVTJ010000076.1, read on the forward strand.
GGGCGCGGTGGACATGGAACGCAATTATCTGCGCGATCATATCCAGTCATTGGCTGCCGTCATCAAATCGCCGCTGGATCAGCGTTTGGCGGCGGCACCGGCGTCCTGGCTGCGGCTGCGCGAGCGCTTGGCACGGCAGATCAGTGCAGCTGTGCCCGATCCGGCCAGCGGTGCGCTGCTTGCAGCGCTGGCTGTCGGTGAGACCGGTGAAGTCACGCGCGAGCAGTGGCGCGTATTCAACGCCACTGGCATCACGCATCTGGTGGCTATCTCGGGTATGCATGTGACGCTGTTTGCCATGCTGGCCATGGCTGTGGTGCGCCGCTTATGGCAGATCGCGGCGCGTTACGGCTGTGGTTGGCCGCGCGAGCGCTGTGCAGCAGTGGCCGGCATCGCTTTGGCCAGTGGTTATTCGTTGTTGGCCGGCTTTTCGGTGCCGACGCAGCGCACGCTGATCATGCTGAGCGCCTGGTTGTTGTGGCGGGAGTGCGCACGTTCCGCCAGAGCTTCCTCGTCGCTGGCCGTGGCGGTTTTTATGGTGGTGTTGTGGGATCCGTTCGCAGTGCTCGCAGCAGGCTTCTGGCTGTCGTTCATCGCGGTGGCCGCCATCATCGGTATTGCCGGCGGGCATCTGCTGCCGCTCTCGACGGTGCGCACGGCGGTGACCGTGCAAATGGCGGTGTTCGTCGCGTTGCTGCCGGTGACCGTGGCGATCTTCGGCTCGGTATCGCTGGCCGGTTTGCTGGTCAATGTCGCGGCCATCCCGCTGTTTACCTATGCCTTGGTGCCGGCTGCTCTGGGGAGTACCGCGGTTTTGCTGTGCCTGCCTGCCGCGTGGAGTGCACCGTTGGTACAACTGCTGCTGCGCCTCGGTGCCGCCGTTGCCGATACTGTGGCGCCCTGGTTGTCGCGCGCCGCAGACAGCCCGCAGGCCTTGTGGCTGCTGGCGCCACCGCTGTGGTGGTATCCCTTGGCAGCGCTGGCAGTCCTGTTGCTGCTGCTGCCCTGGGCGTGGCCGCTGCGCTCCTTGGGCCTGTTGTCGCTCTGGCCCTTGTTGTCAGCCGATCCGCGGCCACCGCCGGGGCAATTAGTCCTCACGGTATTGGATGTCGGCCAAGCCACAGCGGTGCTCCTGCAAACCCGGCAACACGCCTTGCTGTATGGCACCGGCGATACCTTCGGCAGCGCTGGTGGCAGCGTCGAGCGTGCGGTGTTGCCTTATGCGCGCCTGCAGGGCGTACGGCGCCTGGATCGCGTGATACTGCCGCGGCTGGACCGGGACAGCGGCGAGGGCGTGGGTGCGCTGCAAGCGGCGATGACAGTGGGGCCCTTGTTTGCCGCTGCGCCGCGCAGCGGGCCCTTGCCACCCGAGGCCGAAGACTGCAGTCAGGCCGATGCGCCGGCACGGGAGTGGGTCTGGGACGGATGGCGCTTCCAATGGCGCAGCGAGGGGGCAGCCAGTTGTGTGCTGCATGTGGCCGGTCCCGGCGGTAGCGTACTGCTGGCCGAAGGCTACAGTGGCAGTCTGCTGCCGTTGTTGCCGCCCGATGGGCAGCAACTCGATACGGTGCTGCTGCCGCGGAAGGGTAATGGCATAGGACTGGCGGTCAGCGATCTGCAGGCGCAAGCGGTGACACGGGGTGTGGCCAGTCTGGGGCGCAGTGCTGCGTCCGGGCCTGTCTGGCAAGCGTGGCGTCAACAGGCCCTGGCAAGTGGGCTTAAGGTGTTTGATACCACCCGCGACGGCGCGATCCGTTTGCAGTTCGCGCCAGATCAGCGCGTGCAGTGGCAGCTTGCGCGGGCTGGCAGCAGCGGCGTGTGGCACGCCATGGCGCCGCCGCCCGGTGTCAGGTAATTGCCGGGCACGTTAGGTATCATCGCTGCCATGTGGGAACTCGTGCGCGCCGGCGGCCCGTTTATGTGGCCGATCATCCTCTGCTCCGTTATCGCGTTCGCAATCGTGCTCGAACGGCTGTGGTCGTTGCAGCCCGGTCGGGTCATGCCGGCCGATTTGCAGCGGCGCGCCTGGCGTCTGGTCGAGACCGGGCAGGTCAACGACAAGCTCATCGCCGCACTGGAAAACAACTCACCTATGGGCCGTCTGCTGGCCATCGGCGTGCAGCATCAGCAGCGCACACGCGACGTGTTGCGCGAGCGCATGGAAGATGCCGGCCGCCATGTTGTTTACGATCTCGAACGCTATCTCAACACGCTGGGCACCATCGCCGGCATAGCACCGCTGCTGGGGCTGTTGGGTACCGTCACCGGCATCATCAAGTCCTTTAATGCCATTGCCGTGGGCGGTCTCGGCGACCCGCGGTTGTTGTCGGTGGGTATCTCCGAAGCGCTGATCTCCACGGCTGCCGGTTTGTTAGTGGCGATACCATCGCTGATCGCGTTTCGCTATCTGCGCGGCCGGGCAGAGCATCTGGTCATGCTGATGGAAAAAGACGCCAGCCGCTTTATCGATGAGTTGGAAGCGCGTGGCACCGGCAGCAACCCGCCATGAAGCTATCCGGCCGGCGTCTGGAAGACCCGGAAATCAACCTGATCTCGTTTATCGACATCCTGTTGGTTGTGCTCATCTTCTTCATGCTCTCGTCCACCTTTGCCGAAGAGGGGCGCTTGAAAGTCCGTCTACCCGAGGCTGGCCAGTTGCCGGTGCAGCAGAGCGGCCCCGAGCCCATTGTCGTGACCGTCACCCAGTCGGGTAGTTACCGGGTTAATGAACGTGAACTGGTCAACAGCAGTGCCGAGACCTTGCGGGGAGCGGTGCTCAAGGTGGCCGGTGAGCAGCGCACTGCCCGCATCACGCTGCGTGCCGATGGACGCGCACAGCATCAGTCGGTGGTGAAGGCTATGGATGTTGTCGGGCGCTTGGGTTTTGCCCAGATCGACATCGCCACCGTTGATACCCAGACTGTGGGCAGCCAGACACCGTGACCCAAACCCGAAGCGCTCCGGTCTCAGGGACCCGAACCTACCGTCGCTTGCTCTCTTATGCGCGGCCTCATAAAGGGCTGTTCATGATTGGCGTGATCGGTATGGTGATTTCTGCAGCCACCAACAGTGCGCTGACCTGGTTCATCAATTTCTTTATCCAGAAAGGCTTTGTGGAGCCTGATCCGCGAGTGCAGTGGCTGGTGCCGCTGGGTGTAGTAGGGCTGATTGTGTTCCGGGGTCTCGGCGATTATCTGGGGACTTATTTTCCTGGCATGGTCGGACGGCAGGTCATTAAGGCGATGCGCGGCGACCTGTTCGCGCAGTATCTGCATCTGCCTAGCGCGTGGTATGACCGTCATTCCGGCGCGGCCATGCTGTCTCGACTTACTTACGACATAGAACAGGTGGCCGAGGCCACCACCAACTCCATCACGGTAATCATTCGCGACTCACTGACGCTGGTCGGCCTGCTCGGTACGATGTTTTATCTGTCTTGGCGCCTCACGCTGTTGCTGTTTGTTGTGGCGCCGGTCATCAGTGTGATGATGAAGAGCGTCAACAAGCGCTTTCGTCGTTACAGCGCGCGCATCCAAGCCTCCATGGGTGATGTGACGCGCGTAGCCAAAGAAGCGATTGAGTCGCAGCGGCTCATCAAGGTGTTCACGGCTCAACCCGATCAGTTGCGTCGCTTTGACCAGGTCAACGACGAAAACTGCCGCAGCAATGTGCGTCTGATCAATGCGCGCGCCGCGAGCAATCCGGTGGTGCAGGTTGTAGCTGCGCTGGGTCTTGCAATAGTGCTGGCTGTAGCCCTGCGTCAGGCTGTGCAGCCAGGCGGATTTGTCGCCTTCATCGCGGCCATGCTGCTGATGATGGCGCCGCTCAAGGCCCTGGTGGCTGTCGCAGGTCCCTTGCAGCAAGGCATTGCCGCCGGTGCCGGCATCTTCGAGGTGCTAGATACTGCGCGTGAACCTGTCGGCGGTACGCACCCGCTGTCGCGTGCCAAGGGCTATCTGGCCTTTGAGGACATCGGCTTTGCCTATGGCGAGGCACACGGTCCGGTGCTGTACAACATCAATCTGGGCATTCCCGCGGGCCACACGGTGGCTTTTGTCGGGCGATCCGGCAGCGGCAAGTCCACGCTGGTGTCGCTGGTGCCGCGTTTTTACGATCCGCTCAGTGGATGCCTGCGTCTGGATGGCATCGATGTACGTGACTATCCGCTGCAGGACCTGCGCCGGCAGATCAGCTACGTGGGTCAGGAAGTACTGCTGTTTGACGACACCATCCGCAACAACATCCTTTGCGGCTTGACCGACGTGGACCCGCAACGGGTTGAGGCTGCTGCGCAAGCGGCATACGTCACCGAGTTCACGAACCAGTTGCCGCTGGGTTTGGAGACGCTGGTGGGCGAGCGCGGCACGTTGCTGTCGGGTGGTCAACGCCAACGCATTGCCATCGCCCGTGCCTTGCTGCGCGATGCGCCGGTACTGATTCTCGACGAAGCGACCTCTGCGCTCGATAACGAATCAGAGCGGCACATTCAGGCGGCATTGGCGGAACTCGTGCGCGGCCGCACGACCTTGGTCATCGCACATCGCCTGTCTACCGTAGAGCAGGCTGACCGCATCGTGGTCCTGGATGCCGGGCGCATCGCCGAAATGGGAACGCATGGCGAACTGCTGGCCCAAGGTGGTTTGTACGCGCAGTTGCATCGACTGCAGTTCGATGCCTGAGTCGCGCTTCGATCCGATCTGGTACGGCGGCGTCAGGCCGTCGTGGTTGCTGCGTGTGTTGGGGTTGGTGTGGCGCTGCGTTATGGCGCTGCGCAACTGGCTTTATCAGCAGCGCGTTCTGCGCGCAGGCCGCGCGCCGGTGCCGGTCCTTGTCATCGGTAATCTGACCGCTGGTGGCACCGGTAAAACACCGCTGACGGTGTATCTGGCGCGGCTGCTACAAGAACTGGGACACCATCCCGGTATCGCCTCGCGTGGTCATGGCCGCAGCAGCACAGGCTTGCAGTGGGTCCATGCTGACAGCACCGCAGCCGATGTCGGTGATGAGCCGCTGTTGCTGCAACAGCGCACGGGTTTGCCCGTCTGCGTTGCGGCACGGCGCATCGAGGCGGCCCGCGCCCTGGTGGCAGCCGGCTGTGATGTGGTGCTGTGCGATGACGGTCTGCAGCATCTGGCCTTGGCGCGCGACCTGGAAATCTGCGTGGTCGATGGCGCACGCGGCTTCGGTAATGGTCTGTTCGTGCCGGCCGGTCCGCTGCGGGAACCCCGCTCACGTTTGCACAGCGTCGATCTGGTGGTCATCAACGCGGCTGTGGCTGGGTCTGCGGCCAGCGATTTACCCGACGGTTTGCAGATGCGGCTGGCAGGAGATCTGGCCTGGCCGCTGACTGGCCTTGCTGAGCCCAAGCCTTTGAGCGCGTTTGCCGGGCCCACCGTGCATGCGCTGGCCGGTATCGGCAACCCGGGCCGGTTCTTTGCGCAGCTGCGCCGCGCGGGCTTGACACCGGTCGAGCATGCCTTTGCTGATCATCACCGGTACGCAGCTTCCGACCTGCAGTTCGCACACGGTCAAGTGCTGCTCATGACCGAGAAGGATGCAGTAAAATGCCGCAGCTTTGCCGCGCCTGGTTACTGGTATGTGCCCGTCGAGGCCACTTTTGATGCGGCTGACACGCAGCGTTTGCGGCAGCTGCTGCTGGCACTGTTTACCGGGGGAACTTCATCGCCATGATCGATACACGCTTGCTCGACATCCTGGCTTGCCCGCTGTGCAAAGGTGCTTTGCAATGGCACAAGCAGCAGTCGGTGCTGGTCTGCCGCTTTGACCGCCTGGCCTTCCCGGTGCGCGATGACATTCCGGTGATGCTCGAGGGCGAGGCCCGTGCGCTGGCCGTCGACGATCCGCTGCTGGCCCGCTAGCGCATGTTCCGCATCGTCATACCGGCGCGCTATGCCTCATCGCGTTTGCCCGGCAAACCCCTGCTGGCCTTGGCGGGCAAACCTTTGCTGCAGTGGGTGCACGAGCGTGCCTTGGGCTGCGGGGCGATAGAGGTTCTGGTGGCCACAGACGATGCGCGCATTGCCGAGGTTGCCCGTGGTTTCGGCGCGCAGGTGGTGCTGACCGCGGCGCACCATGAAACCGGTACGGATCGCATCGCCGAGGTCGCCCGTCTGGCTGGCTGGTCAAACGACGCCGTCGTGGTCAACCTGCAAGGCGACGAGCCTTTGATGCCAGCGCAGCTGGTGCGTCAGGTCGCCGCGCTGTTGGCCCGCCATGAGTCTGCGGACATCGCCACGCTGGCTGCACAACTCGACAGCGTCACCGCGCTGCTGGACCCCAATGTCGTCAAAGTCGTCACCACGCCGCAGGGCCGGGCGCTGTATTTCAGCCGTGCCCCCATTCCATGGGATCGGGATTCGGCAACCCAAGGGTTAAGCAGTCAGGTCAGTGTCGCTGGCGCACGTCGTCACATCGGCCTTTATGCCTACCGTGTCAGTGCGCTGCAGCGCTTGGCGGCTTTGCCGCCGACGCCCTTAGAACGTTTAGAGCGGCTCGAACAGTTGCGCGCCTTAGAGCACGATATGGATATCCGCGTCGACGAGGCGCAGGTGTTGCCCGGTCCGGATGTCAACACCGCCGCAGACTTGCAGCGCGCCGCGATCTTGCTTGCGGCTCAGGGGTAAATCATGGCAATGCCTGCGATCTATCAGATGCCCGTTACGGACATGGCCAGCGCCATACAACTGTCGCTAGCGCCGGTGTTTTTGCTCAACGGTATAGGCGTGCTGTTGGCCATGCTCACCTCGCGTCTGGCGCGCATTGTCGATCGCGCCCGCACCTTAGAGCATCGCTTGCGCGAGGCTTCGGCGCATGAGGCCGCAGAGCTGGTCGGCATACTGGCCATCATCCGCACGCGCGCCCGCTTAATGAATCAGTCGATCACCTTGGGCACCGTGTCTGCGCTGCTGGTCGCCATGGTGGTCGCCTTGCTGTTCACCTCGGCGATGATCTCGTTCTCGCTGTCCACGCTGGTCGGACTGCTGTTCATTCTGTCCATGCTGGCGCTGGTCGCAGCCCTGATCTCATTTCTGGTCGAAGTGCGCGTGGCCACGGCATCACTGCGCATCGGCCCACACAAAGCGATCCAACCCCAAGGAGACTAGACATGAAGACACGTGCTGCGCTGGCCGTCGGTGCCGGCAAACCGCTGGAGATTCACGAGCTCGATCTGGCCGGTCCGGCCGCGGGTGAAGTGCTGGTCGAGATCATGGCCACCGGTGTGTGCCACACCGATTACTACACCTTGTCAGGCAAAGACTCCGAGGGTGTGTTCCCGTCCGTGCTGGGCCATGAAGGCGCCGGTATCGTCCGTGAGATCGGTGCCGGCGTAACCAGTGTCAAGGTCGGTGACCACGTCATTCCGCTCTATACGCCCGAGTGCCGCGGCTGCAAGACCTGTCTGAGCCGCAAATCCAACCTGTGCACCGCTATCCGTGCAACACAGGGCAAGGGACTGATGCCGGACGGCAGCAGCCGTTTCAAACTCGGTAACGAAACCGTTTATCACTACATGGGTTGCTCGACCTTCAGTAACTTCACGGTGCTGCCTGAGATCGCGGTGGCCAAGATCCGTGAAGACGCCCCCTTCGACAAGGTGTGCTACATCGGCTGTGGTGTTACCACCGGCATCGGTGCGGTCATTTACACCGCCAAGGTCGAGCCCGGCGCCAACGTGGCCGTGTTCGGTCTCGGTGGCATCGGCCTCAATGTCATTCAGGGCGCCCGCATGGCCGGTGCCGACAAGATCATCGGTGTCGATATCAACCCTGCCAAGCGCGCCATGGCCGAACAGTTCGGCATGACCCATTTCATCAATCCCACCGAGGTCGGCACCGATAAAGTCGTGCAGGCGGTGGTCGATGCCACGGCCGGCGGCGCCGATTACACCTTCGATTGCACCGGCAACGTCCACGTCATGCGCCAAGCTCTGGAGAGCTGCCATCGCGGCTGGGGCCAGTCGATCATCATCGGTGTGGCCGAGTCGGGCCAGGAAATCGCCACGCGGCCTTTCCAGTTGGTGACCGGCCGGGTGTGGAAGGGCAGTGCCTTCGGTGGTGCCCGCGGCCGCAGCGATGTGCCCAAGATTGTCGACTGGTATATGGAAGGCAAGATCCGCATCGATGAACTCATCACTCACCAGATGCCCCTGGACAAGATCAACGATGCCTTCCACCTGATGCATGAAGGCGAGTCCATCCGCTCGGTGGTGGTTTACTAAGTCGGTTGCGCCCGGTCCACCGTTGGCCGGGCGCACTGCTGCGGGGCGAGTTGCACCGCCTTGAGGCTCACACGGCGGTCAGTCGGCCTTTTCGATCCGTTGAGCGCGTTTTAAGCGGCCCTGCCGTTGGCACAGCGTTTGCTTTGTTTGTAAAAGCAACTCACGGCTGGAGGCCATATGGATTACGTAATGGGTGCGGTCAATGCCGGTGCTATGGCCGATCTGGAAAACCCGGGCGGCGCACTGTCCGATGACCAAATCGATCTTGGCGTCTTACCCGATCTGCTGGGCTACAACTTACGTTCAGCGCAGCTGGCGCTGCAACGCAGCCTCTCCAAGGCTATCCCCGGTGGCGATCCGGGTTCGGGCATCTTCGGCTTGCTGGTGCTGTGCGCCGGTAATCCTGGTATCTCGCAGATTCAGGTTGCGCGTCACCTGACCATCGACAAGGCCAGCGTTGTGGCTTTGGTGGACCGTGGTGAAGAGAGCGGTTGGTTGCAACGCCGTCGGGCACCGGACGATCGCCGTCGTCATGGTCTGTTCATCACCCCGGAGGGTAACGCCCACTTGGCACAGATGAAGCTGCGCATGCGCAACTGTGAACACAGCTTTGATGCCTTGTTTGCTCCGGAAGAGCGTCAGCAGCTGCTGACCCTGCTGCAGCGCATCCGGCCCTGACCGGCTGCGCTACGGATCACCGGCTGCTGATGTCAGGTCAGCGGCCGGGTATCCAGTCGGTGCCCGCCAGCGGTACCCCGGCCATGGCCGCCGCCTCGACAGTCAAGGCCACCAAGTCCTCACGCTCCAGGTGATGCACATCCTGTTTGCCGCAAGCGCGTGCCAAGGTGGTCAGTTCCATGGTCAAGGTCTTCAGATAGTTGCGCACTCGGCGCGCACCGGTCTCAACTTCCAAGCGTTGTTCAAGTAGCGCATCTTGGGTCGTCACGCCGACCGGGCAGCGACCCGTGTGGCAGTGATGGCAGTAGCCGGGACGCGTGCCCAGTGCCGCGTAGTCGGCTTGCGCATCGATATGCTGACCTGCCCGCATATAGCTGCTGCTGTTGCAGCCCAGCGCAAACAACATGCCTTGGCCGATGGATACTGCATCGGCGCCCATGGCCAGAGCTTTGGCGATATCCGCGCCAGAGCGTATGCCGCCCGAGACGATCAGTTGCACCTGGCCCGTCATGTTGAGGTCTTCCAGCGCATCGACGGCCTGTCTGACAGCCGCGAGTGTGGGAATACCCACATGTTCGATGAACACGGTCTGCGTGGCGGCCGTGCCACCTTGCATGCCATCCACCACGACCACATCCGCACCCGAATGCACGGCCAGTTTGACGTCATGGAAGACGCGTGTTGCGCCAACCTTCACATAGATGGGTTTCTGCCAATCGGTGATCTCGCGCAGTTCGCGGATCTTGATCGCCAGATCATCGGGCCCCGTCCAGTCCGGATGCCGGGAAGCCGAGCGTTGATCGACACCAGCGGGCAAGGTGCGCATCTTAGCCACACGCGGATTGACCTTCTGCCCGAGCAGCATGCCGCCGCCACCGGGCTTGGCACCCTGACCGATGACGATCTCGATGGCATCGGCGCGGCGCACATCATCGGGGTTGAAGCCATAGCGTGAAGGCAGGCACTGGTAGACCAGATGTTTGGAGGCATTACGCTCTTCGTCCGTCATGCCGCCATCACCGGTGGTGGTCGACGTACCGGTTTCGGTGGCCGCACGACCCAGAGCTTCTTTCACGTTGGCTGACAGTGCGCCGAAGCTCATGCCGGCGACCGTGATGGGAATGTCGAGCTCCAAAGGCTTGCTGGCGTAACGCGTGCCCAGCACCGTACGGGTGGTGCACTTTTCGCGGTATCCCTCTAATGGGTAGCGTGACAGCGAAGCACCCAGCAGTAACAGATCATCAAAGTGCGGCAGCTTGCGCTTTGCGCCCAAGCCCCGGATCTCATACAGGCCTGTGGCGGCTGCACGTTGCACATAGTCGATGACGTTGCGATCAAAAGTGGCTGATTCTTCTTGCGACAAAGGGCCGCGATATTCGTTGGCTGACAACTCAGTACTCCTGGTTGGCGTCGGCGTTCCAGTGGTAGAGCCCGCGCGCCGAAGCGACTTTGCGAAACTCACTGGAAGGATGAGTGAACCCGGCCACGGTCAACAGCTGCGTCACTGCGGCATGGTCTTCGGGAAGCATGGGTTCAAAGCGTGCGTCGGCACCGAGTGATTTGACCTCGCCGCGCACATAGATGATGGCTTCATACAGCGAGTCACCCAGCGCGTCGCCGGCATCGCCGCAGATCACCAGCCGGCCGGCCTGCGCCATGAAAGCCGAAAAGCTGCCGACACTGCCGCCGACAACGATGTCGCCACCCTTGAGCGAAATGCCGCAACGCAATGAGGCATCACCCTCGATGATCAGGCAGCCACCGTGCGCCGAAGCACCGGCGCTGGTCGAGGCAAAACCTTTGATGCGGACCAAGCCGGACATCATGTTTTCGCCGGCACCGGTGCTGGCGTTGCCGTGTACGGTGATCTGCGCGTGCTGATTCATGCCGCCGACGTAATAGCCAGCATGTCCCATGACATCGATCTGCACAGCGGTGTCGACGCCGCAGGCGATAGAGTGCGCACCGTCCGGATTAAACACGCGTACTGGCGTGCCGGCCGCCTGCTTCACCTCATGATGCAGATAGTGGTTGAGTTCGCGCAGGCTGTGTTGAGCGAGGTCAAAGTCCCGGTAGGGCGTGCTCATGCGCGACTCCAACTGTAGATGGTGCGCGGTTGCGGTTCGAACAAGCGCGCATGCTTGACGCCGGGCAGGTGCGACAGCGACCGGAACTCTGAGGCGATAGCCACATAGTCATCGGTCTCGGCCACGATCGCCGGTTTGCAGGCGAATGGGTCGCGCACCAATGCCAAGCCGTCACCGGTGCCGATCAGGAAGGTGAAAAAACCATCCAGTTCTTCAAAGCCTTGTTCTATGGCGGCGTTGATGTCATCGCCTTCACGCATGCGCCATTCGAGAAAGCGGCAGGCCGCTTCAGTGTCATTGTCGGTCTCGAAGTGGATGCCCAGCGGCTCCAGCTTGCGCCTGACCTTATGCGGGTTGGACAGCGAGCCGTTGTGCACAACACAGAAGTCACGCCCGGCGGTGAACGGATGCGCATGCGCAGGTGTGACCGCAGACTCTGTGGCCATGCGCGTATGGCCGACAGCATGGCTGCCGGTCAGCGCGCCAAACTGGTAGCGTTCGGCGATCTGCGCTGGCGTACCGATGTCCTTGTATAAGTCGATGCTGCTGCCGACTGACAGCACCACCAACTGGGGATGCGCGGCCAGCAAGAAGTTCTTAATAACTTGCGCATCGATTGAAGTGATCAGCACAGCATGGGCGCCGTTGGGAATCAGCTGGTGTTCGCCCTGATGCTGTTGTTGCAGGCTGTCTGCGACGCCTTGCCAATCGGGCTGGCCCGAAGGATAGAACAAACTGATCTTGGAGCCGCTCGCTAAGGCCGTGCTGAACACAGCAAGTCCTGCGGAGTCGGGCCCGCGATCGGTCATACCGACCAACATGGGTACCAGTAATTCGCCCAGACGTTCATCCCAGGCGGGTTTTTTCATCAACAGTCCGACGATGCCGCACATATCAGAAGAACTCGAGGTAGCGGGTGGTTTCCCAATCGGACACATGACGGGCGTATTCGGTCCACTCCATGCGCTTGAGGGCGATGAACTCAGCCGCCAGCTCGCCACCCAGACCGTCGCGCACGACTTCGTCTTGCTCCAGCGCAATGATGGCTTCGAGCAGGTTTTGAGGTAGGACGCCGATGCCCTGTCGGGCGATCTCATCGGGACTGAGTTCATAGAGGTTCTGATTGTTCGGCGCACCCGGATGCAGACGGCGCTGCACGCCATCCATACCGGCAGCGATGATCGCGGCGGTGACCAGATAGGGATTGCAGCCGGCATCGGGCAAACGCATTTCCAAGCGGCCGCCGGGGATGCGCACGCAGCTGGTGCGGTTGTTGTCACCGTAGGCGATGTATGCCGGTGCCCACGTCGCACCGGACAGCGACCGGCCCACCACCAGACGCTTATATGAATTGACGGTGGGCGCGCAGATCGCAGTCAAGGCGCGCGCATGGGCCAGGATGCCGCCCACAAAGTGATAGCCCATCTCGGACAGCGCCAGACCGTTAGGGTCGGACTTGTCCATGAACAGGTTGGGCGTGTTGGCATTGCCCATAGAGATATGAAAGTGGGCGCCGCTGCCGGTGCGATTGGAGAACGGCTTGGGCATGAAGGTGGCGACCATGCCGTGCTTGTGGGCGACTTCACTGGCGGCCATCTTGACCAGCACGAAGTTGTCGGCCGAGGTCATGGCATCGGCATAGGTGAAGTTCACCTCGAACTGACCATTGGCATCCTCATGGTCTATTTGATAAACGTCCACGCCCACGGCGCGCAGGCCATCTACCATCTCATCGAGTACGTGTGAGGTACGCGACAGACCCTTGTAGTCATAGCAGGGTTTATCCAGGGTGTCGGTCGGATCGTGAGGGCCCAGACGCCCTGTGGCATCGCGTGACAACAGCATGAACTCGGGTTCAATGCCGGTGTACAGCGTCAGTCCTTGAGCGGCTAATTTATCGAGTTGCCGTTGCAAAGCCACGCGCGAGCAATAAGGCCAAGGCTTGCCCTTGACCGTGCCATTACACACCAGTCGCGCATAGCCCGGCATCCACGGGATAACTTTCAGCGTGGCCAAGTCGCCAACGGCCATGTAGTCGGGACCTTGCGGGCCCATGCCGAAGCCCCACAGGGCAAAGCCGGCAAAACCAGCGCCATCGGTCAGCACCATGTCCAAGTGCTCGACCGGTACGGCTTTTGCTTTGGCTGATCCATGGATGTCGACGAACTGCGCCAGTACATAACGGATCTTGTGGGTCCGCAGCAATTCAAGTGCTTGTTCTTTGTTCATGGCAAACCGCCTAGTGATCGGTGACGGAGAGGGAGGAATTAGCAGGGCTCTGCGCGCCCATGGCCGACAGGCATTCGCGCAAATACTGCCCTAGTGTCGGATCGCACCACAGACGCAAACCCTGCGAGGCGCCGTGTGATTCGCGGATGAAGGTGACGCTGATGCCAGCCATCAACGTCATCACGGTCTCATCGGCCCGGGCCCGGGGTGACTCAAAGTCATAGGCGCAGATCTCGCGCAGAGCCGGGTAGAGCTGCGGGCCTTGCAGCAACAAGCTCGTGTCGCAGCGCTGCGCGAGACAATGACGGCCGTTGTTTGCAGCCAAGGCAGCGCACACGGCATCGATCAGGTCGGTGCCGTCTTGTTGCTCCAACAGAAACTCGTTAAAGCCCAGACGCAGGCAGCGACCCTGATAGGGCGCAGTCAAGGACACCACGCTATTGGGATTGGCCGGTACTGCGGCGCCAAGCTGCTGAAGCAAAGCCGCGGCCTCTGTGCCTTTGATGCCGCAGCGCTTCACGCCGGTGACTTCGCTGAACCCAAACTGATGCCGGGCCACCGGTGTGATCATGACGCCTTGTCCTTCTGACGCGAGTTGGCCGGGTCATAGAACGGTGTGCTGACCACAACGGCGGCGTGTTCCGCGCCATCTTCACCACGGATATGCAGCCTTGTGCCGGCTGCGGCCAATGCCGGTTTGACCATGGCCAGTCCGATGGTCTTACCCAGTGTGGCGGAGCTGCCGATACTGGTGATGCGGCCGGCGATATCACCGTCAGCGATGATCAGGTGACATTCACTGACCGGCGCTTGCGCCTGGGTCAGCTCGAACCCCACCAACAGTTGTCGTGGTCCGCGCGCTTTGAGTATTTGCAGACTGCGTTGACCCACAAAGAAGGGCTTGTCTGATTTGACCGACCAGCCCATGGACGCCTCGTACGGGTTGCTGAGTCCGTCTGTGTCCTGACTGACAATGATATGGCCCTTTTCAAGGCGCAGTTGCCGCTGGGCCTCAACACCAAAAGGCTGCAAGCCGTGTTCGCCAGCTGCCCGGTGCAAGGCGTCCCACACCGTTAGCGCCTGATCTGTGGGAATGTGTATTTCATAGCCCAGTTCACCGACGAAGCCCACGCGTGCCACGCGGGCCGGCACACCGGCAATGTGGCACTGCCTGGCAGCCAGATACGGGAACTGTTCCGGTGTCAGGGGCAGGTCGGTGCAGGCGGACAGAATGCTGCGGCATTGCGGACCGGCCAGGTTGAGAGCGGCTAAGTGACCGGTCAGGTTGTGCAGAATGCAATCGAGCTGCCATTCGGCCACACGCCGCTGCATTTCGCGATAGACGGCCGCCGAGGCACTGGTGGTGGTGCTGACATAAAAATGCGCACTGTCATAGCGTGCGACCACGCCGTCATCGATGATCGTGCCGGCCTCATCGACCATCACCGCATAGCGGGTGCTGCCGGGTTTCATGTCTGCAAAGCGCCCGGTGTACAGCCGCTCGAGCAGGGTTGCGGCATCCGGTCCGTGCAGGTCGATCTTGCCCAGCGTCGACACGTCGATGATGCCGGCCTTGCTGCGCACAGCCTGCACTTCAGCGGCAACACACTGCGCGGCCGACCGTCCCGCAACCGCGTAATAAGCCGGTCTGCGCCATTGGCCAGCCGGCATCCACACCACACCAGCGGCTTCGTGCCAGGCATCAAAGGCTGTGCGCCGCAGTGGCGTAAAGCCGGTACCTGCCAGCGAGCCGATGCTCAGCGGTTGATAAGGCGGGCGCGCTGTGGTCAGCCCGACATGATGCAGCGGTTGATTGACCAAGCTGCCGAGCAGACGCGCGGCATTGAGGTTGGACAGCTTGCCCTGCGACGGACCCATGCCCACCGTGCTGTAGCGCTTGAGCAGTTCAATGCTGTCAAAGCCTTCCTGAGCGGCGTGGACTAAATCGTCCAACGTCAGATCTTCATCGAGGTCGACGAACTCTTTGCCCTTGGGGTGCGGGTACAGCGGATAATTATGGCTACGCGCCGGGCCACTGTGGGCTGGCACTTGCGGCAGGGAGGCTGCAGCTTGGCCACTGGCATACGCTGCAGCGGCTGCGCCGGCACAACGACCGTCGGCGGCTTTACCGGTGATGCTGTACTGGCCGTTAGCGCGTCCTGCCACAAACACGCCGTGCGGCAGTGTGGCGGGCACATGTTGTTGCAGGCCGTCATCGTGACGTAGCGTCGCGCCACCTTGAAGTGCCAGTTGCAAGGCCGGCATCCAACCTGCCGACAGCAGTAAGGCA
>CAIVTJ010000077.1 GCA_903908825.1 uncultured Pseudomonadota bacterium
GCCGGCTTTTGGACGCAGCCTGTCGGGCAATTGGCGCCGGGTGTTGACGTCGGTTGCACCAAGATCGCCATCGATCTGCTCAGTCTCACGCACGACACGATGCGCGCCGGTTTGCCGCAAGCGTTGCGCGACCTGCGGGCCGCTGCTCACGTTGATGCGGCATTTCTGGTTTTGTTTGATGAGGCCGGTAGTGCCTTCGAGAGTGTGCGCGTCGAGCGCGCCGAGTACAGCAGCTGCAGGCTGGAGCGCCTGCAGCATCTCAAGCTGGCAGACCTGCCGCATATCGCCTCGCGTTCAGCTCATCTGCGTATCACCGAGATCGCCGACACCACCCATCCGCTACGCGAGCAGATGGCCGATACCCCGCGACTGGCCGCTATGCAGGTCGGTTCCCTGCTGCTGGTCAGCTTCCATCTGCGCGGTAAGCCGGGGGGGCTGCTGGGTCTTGCTCAGGGCCTGCCGGTCGCCCATTGGGATGTGAACTTGCGGCTATTGCTCAAGTTATTGGGCAGTAGCCTGTCGACCAGCCTAGAGCGGGTCGAGCACAACCGTTACATGCAGATCCTCAATGAACGTGAGGTACTGCTGGCAGACGTGGCTAACGATGCCATGTGGGACTTTGACGTCGATCGCGACACGCTGCTGTTTTCCGACCGCTGGAAACAGCTGCTGGGCTATAGCGATGCGCAGCTCAGCGGTGTCATCGATTGGCGCGACTTGGTGCATCCGGAAGACATGTGGGATGCGCGCCGCATGATGCGCGAGTATCTGGCCGGTATGACCGACCTGTTCGAGAGCACGCATCGTATGCGCCACGCCAGAGGTCACTGGGTTTGGGTGCGCAGCCGCGTACGTGTCGAAAAGGACAAATACGACCGCGTCATCCGCGTGGTTGGTGTCGAGCTCGATATTACCGACCTGCACATGTATGAAGATTCGCTGTTCCGCGAAAAAGAAGGCGCGCAGATTATCCTGCACGCTATCGGCGACGGCGTTATCACCACCGGCCCGCAGATGCTCATCGACTACATCAACCCCATTGCCGAGCAGTTGACCGGCTGGACCTTGGATGATGCCATCGGCACGCGTGTCGATGAGGTGTTCCGGGTGTTCCACGCCGACACTTGCGAGCCGCTGGAAAACCCGATGATCGATGCCGTGCGGCGCATGCGCGCTGTGCGTTCTGCTCAGCCTATTGTGCTGATCCGCGGCGATGGTCAAGAAACCCATGTGCAGACCAGCGCCGCACCTATCCGCGACGGTGATGGTTTGGTCATGGGCGCGGTGCTGGTGTTTCAGAACGTCAGCGAGAGCCATGATTTGTCGCGGCAGTTGTCGTATCAGGCCAGCCATGATCTGTTAACCGGCCTGGTAAACCGGAATCAGTTTGAGCAACTGGTTGATCGCGCGCTGCGTAGCGCCCGGGCACGCGAAACCAGCTATGCGATATGCCACATCGATATCGACCAGTTCAAAGTGCTCAACGACACTTGCGGCTATGACCTGGGCGACCAGGTGGTCGCGCAGATCGGTGCCTTGCTCAAGGACAAGATCCGTTGGCGCGATACGCTGGCGCGCATCGGTGGTGACGAATACGGCGTGTTGCTGGAAGGCTGTACGCTCGATGAAGCTATGCGTATGGCCGAAGGGTTGCGCCAAGCCGTCAACAGCCATCGTTACTTCTGGGAAGATCGCAATTTGCGCTTCAGCTGCAGCATTGGCGTGGTCCCCATCACCGCTGAAAACGAGAGTGTCGCGGCCATCATGGCCGCCGCTGACAGCGCTTGCGTGGCCGCCAAAGAGCAAGGTCGCAACCGGGTACACAGCTTTGCTGAGAATGACATTGAGTTGATGCGGCGCCGGCGCGAGATGCAGTGGGCCAGTCGCATCCATGCAGCGTTGGAAGAAGGGCGTTTTGAGCTCTATCGCATGCCCATTCTGGCGTTGCAGAAACCTGAAGCGGGCAACCACTTTGAAGTGCTGCTGCGGTTGCGTGATGAAGCGGGTCGTGTGGTTTCGCCTGAATCATTTATTGCCGCAGCCGAGCGTTATGGCATTACCCCCAGCATTGACCGCTGGGTGGTTGAGAGCACCTTGCGCTGGTTGGTTTCTGATCATGACGAGCGCGAGAATCTGGAGACCTGCGCCATCAACTTGTCGGGCCAGAGTCTCGGTGACGACAAGTTCTTGAGCTTTGTCATCGAACAGTTGGAATACAGCGGATTAGACCCGCAGCGTATCTGCTTTGAGATCACTGAGACGGCTGCCATCGCCAACCTTGAGCACGCCAATAAGTTTATTCGCGCCCTGCGCGAGCAGGGCTGCAAGTTCTCGCTCGACGATTTCGGTTCAGGACTCTCGTCGTTCGGTTACCTGAAGCAATTCCCGGTCGACTATTTGAAAATCGATGGCAGCTTTGTGCGCAATATTTTGCATGATCCCATCGATAAGGCCATGGTGCGTTCAATCAATGAGATCGGTCAGTTGACCGGCAAAAAGACCATAGCTGAATATGCCGAGAACGCCGAGATCATCAACATGCTGCGCAGCATGGGCGTCGATTACGCACAGGGCTATGGCGTGGCACAGCCCAGCCGCGTGTGGCGCAGCGGCCTATAGCGCCGGGCGCAACTTAAAGCGCAGCGACAGGTCGACCGCGCGCAGGTGTTTGGTCAGAGACCCCACCGACACATAGTCCACACCGGTAGCGGCAATGCGCCGCACCGTTTCCAGATCGACCCCGCCTGAGGCCTCCAGCTTGACCGGTCGTGCCGCTGCCCGGTTGACTGCCACGGCATTGCGCATCTGCACGTCGTCGAGTTCATCCAGCATGATGATGTCTGGTGCGGCTTCCAGCGCGGCGACGAACTCATCCAGGGACTCGACTTCCACTTCGACGGGCACCTGCGGCGACTGCTCCCGTGCGCGTTGTACGGCAGCAGATACAGAGCCTGCGGCCATGATGTGGTTTTCTTTTAGCAGCACGCGGTCATACAAACCCATGCGATGGTTTTCACCGCCACCGCAGCGCACAGCATATTTCTGTGCCAGCCGCAGGCCCGGCAAGGTTTTGCGCGTGTCGAGGATGCGGCAGCCTGTGCCCTCTACGGCATGGGCATAGCGTTGCGTGATGGTGGCCGTGCCCGACAGTGCTTGCAGAAAGTTGAGCGCAGTGCGCTCTCCGGTCAGCAGAGCGCGCGCCGGGCCGGATAGTTCGCACAGCAGCGTGTTACCGGCGACCAGTTCGCCTTCGTCCACTAACCATTGAATGTGTATGCCGGCATCGAGTTGCCGGAAGGTCTCGTCAAACCAGGCTTGCCCGCAGATGATCGCCGGTTCGCGGCTGATGACCGTGGCTGTGGCTTGAGTTGCCGCATCGATGAGGGCAGCAGTGACATCACCACTGCCCACATCTTCAGCCAGCGAGCGTGCGACCTGCTCCGAAATATCCGGCGGCAGCGAGCTCATCTGACCGCGCCAGTACTAGGGGCCAGTGCAATCAGAAAGGCAGGCCGTGGCTGGCACCGCCCATGCAAAGCAGCATGGGGATGGACAGCATGAAGTTGGTGCGCGAAGCCAGCATGGCAACGCGGCGCGCAACGACCTTTTCTTCGTCGGTGGCTGCAACGATGCCCAAGGCTTTTTTCTGGTTGGGCCAGATCAGCACCCAGACGTTGAACAGCATGATGGTGCCGAGCCAGGCGCCGATGCCGATGACCAATCCATAGCGGTCTTGGCCCAGATGACCCAAGCTGAATGCGTTCACGAAGTTGCTGCCAAGGTACCAAGCACCACTGAGCCAGGTCAGCAGAGCGGCATAGCGAAACCACAGCAGAGCGCGCGGTGCGATGTACTTGTTGACGCCAGCGCCGCCCGGGCCGCCCTTGTCTGCAGCAGCTGCAGCGAGGCCAGGCATTTGCACGACATTGAAGTAATAGAGCAGACCGATCCACATGACACCGGCCAGAATGTGTAACCAACGCGCCAGCCCGAGAATGTTGTAAGTGCCGCCGACAGCGTGGCCGACGATCAGCATGACCGCTATCGCAATGACCAAACCGGCGCCGATGGCACCCTTGATGGTGTTGAGTGGATTCATGCTGACTCCCTAAAAGACTGATTTATATGGATTCTAACTAACGAAAGCGGTTTGAAGAATAGTCGCCCAGCCCCCATAATTCAACGTATTCCCGGGCGGCACCCGCGCGGGGCACAGTTTAAGAGGCACGCCATGGAAGTTATCGATCGCATCAAGAGCCAACTCGCCACCCAGCCCGTCGTGCTGTTCATGAAGGGCACGCCCGACTTTCCGCAGTGCGGGTTTTCGGCCCAGACCGTGGCCGCGCTGCGCGCCGTGGGTACACCGTTTCATGCAGTCAATATCTTTGAAGACCTTGAACTGCGCGATGCACTCAAGCGTCATTCGAACTGGCCGACCTATCCGCAGTTGTACGTCAACGGCGAACTGATCGGCGGCTGCGACATCGCTATGGAGATGTATCAGAACGGTGAGCTCAAAACCTTGTTGCTTGAGGCCACCGCACCCAAGGCCTAAGGCTAGAGTTCTATGTCGCCCACGCCATCGGGTGGTGGCGTGGGGTCATTCCAGCCTAAGTTGCGGGCTTTTTCTTCTGCCCGCAAAAAGCTGCCGTGCATGTCATTACAGATTCGGCAGAACAGATCGGCGGTGCGTTCGGCGTCATAGGCGGCTGAATGCGCTGCGCGCTGATCCCACTCTATACCCAGCACCGTCGTGGCACGCGCCAGCACCGTCTGGCCCAGTGCCACACCCGCCAGCGTCGCCGTGTCAAAGCACGAGAACGGATGAAACGGGTTGCGCTTGATGCCGGTGCGGGTCACTGCAGCATTGAGAAAACCCAAGTCAAACGCTGCGTTGTGACCCACCAGCACAGCACGCTTACAACCATGGTCGCGGATAGCCGCACGGATCTCGCGAAATAAGCGTTGCAGCGCATCGAGCTCTGTGATGGCTTGACGCAGCGGGCTGTAAGGGTCGATGCCAGTCACCTGCAGTGAAGCAGGGTCCATGCGCGAGCCCTCGAAGGGTTCGACATTAAAAGCATGGGTGACACCGCGGCGCACACGGCCTTCGCTGTCCACCTCGATGATGACCGCAGCGATTTCCAGCAGCGCATCGGTGCTGGATAAAAAGCCGCCGGTCTCGACGTCGATGACCACAGGCAGAAAGCCGCGAAAACGTCGCGAGGTCAGGTCCGGATAGTTGTTCATGTCGCGTCGGCATCCTGCAGTTGCCAAGCCAGCGTGCCACCGGCACGCAATGGCACCAGCGTGTCGTCACCGACAAACGGGTAGTGGTCGGGCACAGTCCAGGTGTGACGCTGCAGTGTGATGTATCGGTCGTTGGGGGCCAGGCCATAAAAGCGCGGCCCGTGCTCCGAGGCAAAGCCTTGAAGTCGGTCTAGCGCACCGACGCTGTCAAAGGCCTCGGCATAGAACTCTATGGCCGCATGGGCCGAATAGATGCCGGCACAACCGCACGCGGCTTCTTTGGTCGATCGCCCGTGCGGAGCGCTGTCAGTCCCTAAGAAAAAGCGCTCATCACCACTGGTGGCAGCGCTTAGCAAAGCCACGCGATCGGCTTCGCGCTTGAGC
>CAIVTJ010000078.1 GCA_903908825.1 uncultured Pseudomonadota bacterium
AGTTCAACCCAAACTGACCACCCGGCCGGTAAGCCGCCAGAGTATTACCGTTGGCATCCACCGAAGGCGCGTAGATACCCGTGCCGTGCGGAATGGTCGAGCTCCAACCACCCGTGGCCGGTGACACCTGCCAGAGCTGGAAAGTGCTCGACTCAACGATATTGCCCTGCAGATGCAGCGACACCGAATCGGTGAGCTCGTACTCACCTTTGGCGAACAGGGAATAGCGCTCCAGCGGCACGTTGGCCTTGAGGTGCGGGATGTACTCCTGCAGGAACCCTTGGCCATCGATCTTGCGGAACAAGCTGCCGTCGGGGTTTGTGAATGGACCGTTGTAGCGATACAAGCCGGCAGTAGAGCCCGATCCCGGCGGCGAAACAGCATTGAAGACGGACGCGCCCGTATAAACCGTACCGTCTTGGTTCAGATAGACGCGGCCGCCGATCTTGCCGGTCGCATCACGCAGCACGGTGTTGACCGGTGCTTTATTAAAGATCGAATCAACCACGCCACCTGCCGTCGCCGAACCAGTGAAGTCGCTGGTTGCAAAGCTGATGTAAGGATCGGTATCAATATAAACGGTGCCGCTGGTGGTCTTGTCTGTGAGCGCCTTCTGGTAGAAGTCCACGTCGTTCCATTCCACGCCTTCGCGTTTGACGTACTCCAAACCGAGCATCACATTGCCGCGACCGTCAGACGAGTTGGTACCGATTAGCGCTGATAAGCGCGACTCACCGGCATGGCCGTTCTGCATTGCACCGTATTGCGCGTCGACGTTCACGCCCTGAAAGTTCTTCTTCAGGATGAAGTTCACCACACCGGCCACAGCATCTGCGCCGTACACCGACGAAGCGCCGCCCGTGATGGTCTCTACACGTTCGATTGCCGACGCAGGCACCGTGTTGATGTCCACGGCCATCGTCGCGTTGACCGGTACAGCGCGCAGACCATCGATCAGCACCAGATTACGGTTAGGGCCCAAGCCGCGCAGGCTCAAGGTTGCGGCGCCAGCAGTTGTGGTAGACCCGGTGTTGATCAACTCACCGGTAGCGATCTGAGTGTATTCAGTGGCTGCAGGCACGAACTGCGGCAACTTGTTGAGTGTGTTTTCGATCGA
Organism: uncultured Pseudomonadota bacterium; assembly: GCA_903908825.1. Lineage (GTDB taxonomy): Bacteria > Pseudomonadota > Gammaproteobacteria > Steroidobacterales > Steroidobacteraceae > ZC4RG30. The sequence goes on from CAIVTJ010000078.1 coordinate 1,118, forward strand.
TACGCTGGCCTTGTCTTCCAGCGATACAGAATCGATGGTCTGCACCGGGCTGTTAGCCTGATAGTCGCGACGGACTATGCGTGAACCCGTGACCACGATTTGTTCCAGCGCATCGTCAGCAGACTTTTCTTTGGTTGCAGGCGCTGCTTGAGAATAGGCGAGAGGAATAACACCGGCTTGTATGGCTAAAGCCACGGCCAGGGTAATGGCGCGGTTGCGTGGGCAGTGACCCACAGCCGCAGGATGTAGCGCAGACACTTTCATAATGACCCCTGTTTAATTTCTGGTTGTTCTTTTAAAACGAAAGTCAGCGACAAATTTTCAACACAGTGAGTTCTGGAGTGCCTCCTTTAGAACGCGTCTTGGTTCTTGATGAATTGCGAAATGATCCATTTCTGACCGCTTAGCGGTGCCCTGCCGGCATGCAAGCTCCTGACATCAGGACTGCCATCGGCCAAGGCGTTGACGAAAAAGAAACCTTCACCGGTGCTGCCTTGGTGGCTGATGCCTAGCCGCGGGAACTGTGTCTGGCCACCTTCGTAGTCGTCATTCAGATACACCAGGAAGGTCACGATGCGCTGACCGCGCACGCGCAGTTGCTCTGCATAATTGGGGATGTTCGGATCGACGAAGTCGAAGTGCTCCGAGATCTGTTCACCGACCTGGTAGTTCAGCACCGTCATCGCTTCCAGATGACGGAAAGGCGCGCGCAGGCAGGCCGCCATACGCCACTGCACCAGCACACAGACCAGGTCGGTATCCAGCAGATTGAATACCGCCCAGGTGTTGGTTCGCGTCGGGTGAGTGGTGGTCTGACGACTGCCAGCGTCGTAAACCAGCGCCGGCGTCAAACGCCCTTGCGCGCGCTGGATGATCCAGCGGCAGACGTGCGACGGTATGAATGCGGCATACGATCGCAGCAAGGGGCTGGCATTCAGGTCCAGGCCGGCTGGTGCACGCTGCCATTCGTTCAGATCAATATGCTGTGCAAGACGCTGCCAGTGCCCCGGTGCTGTCGATAACGGGTCTGCTGCAGCCAAGCCAGCGTCGCCCGCCAACACACAGATCTGCTCGCGCGCCGACGACCATCCACGCTCGGCTGCCATCACGAGGCTGGCCAGCGCGGTCTGCAAATCGGGTTGGCCGGTTACGCCCGTGGCATAGCAGACCGCTAACACCGCTGCAGCCTCGGCACCGCCGCCCTGACAGGCGTCGGTTAACAAACCTGTCGCTTCACGCGGTAATAGCGGCGCACGGTCACCGATCAGCAGGCGCTTACCCAAGCGCGTACCGGCTTCAAGGTCCTGCTTGCGCACACCGGCGACCAAGCTGTCGATGGCAGCAGAGTGCTGCCCGGCCAAGTCATAACGCTCTGCACTGAGCACATCGCTGGAAAGCCCGCGAGGATCGATAAGGAGTGGACCCATTCACTGCCCTATTCTGACTGCGATACGACGAAGTAACTTGCGCGCTTCAGCGTATTCGCAATGAGTAAGGCTTAATGGGCATTGTTTACACGATCAACTCACAAGGGCGGTACGACCCTTGAACATGCAACGATCGTAAGCTGCCTTAGGAGGGCTGCGCCGCAGCCTCCGCGTCCATCATCGCTTGCAACACGCGACGGCCCATCACGGCCGTCGTGTCGCTGCGCAGCATCAACTCTGTGGGCACTTCGTCCATCGTGCTGATGATCTTCTCGATCGCTTCGGTGGCGAACACATCTTCAGCGATCACCGGCTTCAGGTAGTCCACCATGAACTCGACGCCGTCGCGGTCATTGGACCCCATCGCAAAGAAATAGTGGGTGGTGTGGCGCGTGCCGGGCGTCACCGCATGCCACACACGGCTGTCGGCCAGCGGCTTACCGGCATCGGGCAAACCCTGAGCCACCCAACTGTCGCCCACGCCGGCGTGAAAGCCCGGGAAGAAAAAGTCCAAGCCCGAGACGCGATCGACCAAACCCTCGTGACCAAAGCGCTGCCGTATGGCCGGCGTGGGTGGCGTGTTGACCATGGTGCGACGGCTGCGTAAGCGGCGCGCATCCTGGTCGCGCACTTCGGGTGTGGCCGCATCATCGGCGGTGCCGATACTGCCGCCATGCAGATAACCCAGGTGCGTCAGGTCCAGCAGGTTGTCGTTGAGCAACTGATAACGGCCGCTGACGTGCGTGTAATAAAACGGCTGGGCATGAAAGCCGGCATCCAAGCGGTAGCCGATCTCTTGCAGCGTCGGGATCAGCGACTCATCGGCCAGAGCCGGATCACCGGGCCAGATCCACGCCCACAAGCCACGCTCCACCAGCGGATAGCTGCGGATAGACAGCACGCCCGGCACCGTGGTCTGGCTGGGCACGAAAGTGCACTTGCCATCAGCGCCGAACGTAATGCCGTGATAACCGCACTGAATGGCATCGCCCACGCGCTTGCTATCGCCTAACGGGAAATGCCGGTGCGGGCAGCGGCCTTCAACAGCCACCGCCGTGCCATCGGCTTTGCGATACAGCACCACAGGCTGGTTCAAGATCCAGCGGCTGAGCAGCGGCTCACCGATCTCGTTGCAGAAAGCGGCGACATACCAGCCGTTGCGCGGTGCAAAGCTGCCTTGTTTGAACGGATACATCAGTGACCTTAAGGCTTGCGCGCACTCACCAGCGAATAATAGCCACCACCGGTGGTCTGCGCCGACACATCGACAAAGCCCGCAGCCTCCAGAAAGCCACGCAGCTCGGTAAACGTGTACTGACGGCCGCGCGTGCCCAGCAACATCAGCATCGAGAAGCACGCGGTGGTGAGCGGACCGCAGCCGTCATCATCCATCAGCATCTCGTGCAGCAGGATGCGTCCGCCGGCAGGCAGCGCGGCAAACGACTTGTGCGCCAGCAGCAGACAGGTGGCATCGGACCAGTCATGCAAGATGTTGGACAGGAAATGCGCGTCATAGCCGGTGGGCCAGGCTTCGGTGAACATGTTCACGGCCTGCGTGCGCACCTGCGCTGCCACGCCCGCTGCTGCAATGTAGGCATCGGCCTCGGTGCAGATCGCCGGTATCTCCATCACGGTCGCTGCAAGGCCGGCCTGCGCACGCGCCAGCGCGATAGAAAAGATGGCTGAACCGCCGCCGACATCCAGCACGCTGCCTAGCTCTGCAAACACCGGCTGCTCGGCCACCGCCATTGCTGCCGCACGACTGTGGGCATTCATATAGGCGGTGATCATGGCGGCAAGATCGGCAGGCATTTCACCGCGCTCCCACTCGTTGACCGCCGAATGGTGACTGTCGGGCTTCTGGCCGGTGCGCAGCGTCGCCAGCAATTGCCCGTGCAGGGCATCACGCTGACGGTGCCTGTGCAGCAGCGGTCCGTAATAGCCCTGCGCCTGCGGATGCAGCCAAGTGCGTGCCGTGGCGGTGGCTTGCCAACGGCCTTCGCGCCGCTCGACCA
>CAIVTJ010000079.1 GCA_903908825.1 uncultured Pseudomonadota bacterium
CATCATCAACGCGCAGGTGGTGCAGGCCATCGACGAGGCGGCCCTCAACTGGGGCGTCAAAGTGCTGCGCTACGAGATCAAAGACCTGACGCCGCCCAAAGAAATTTTGCATTCGATGCAGCGGCAGATCACTGCTGAACGTGAAAAGCGCGCCCTGATCGCCGCCTCTGAAGGCCGCCGGCATGAGCAGATCTACATCGCCTCCGGCGAGCGCGAAGCCTTCATCGCCCGCTCGGAAGGTGAGAAGCAGGCGGTCATCTACAAGGCCGAGGGTGAGGCGCAGTCCATCCTGGCGGTGGCTGCGGCCACGGCACAGGCCATCGAGCAGATCGCCCGCGCTATCCGTCAGCCCGGTGGCAGCGAAGCGGTGCAACTGAAAGTGGCCGAGCGTGCGGTCGAGGCCTATTCGCGCGTGGCGGCTGATGCCACCACCACGCTGGTCGTGCCCAGCAACATGACCGAAGTGGCGACCTTGATCAGCTCGGCTATGAAGATGCTGCAGTCGCAGCAAGCGCCGTTGCCGCCCGCTGCACCGCCTGCGGCTTAAACCTGCCCGCGGCGTAGCTTGTCCAAAGCGCGCCGCTCGCGTTTGTCGGGTTTGGTGTCGGGCCGGCTGAGTCCCAAGTTGGCGATGCGCCGTTGCTCGCGGTGCACCGCCCTTCGTGCAGCGCTGTCGGCGGTCTCGGCATAACAGGCTTGCGCCTCAACGGCCGGACCGCGCCGCACCGGTAAGGCCAGCACATCGATCTCTAGCGACTCATCGGCAATCTGCAAATGCAGTCGGTCGCCCACCTTGATGTTGTGGGCAGACTTAACCCGTTCACCACCCACCTTGACCTTGCCACCGCCCACCGCAGCGGCGGCCAAGCTGCGCGTCTTCATAAAGCGCGCATGCCACAGCCACTTATCCAGGCGCAGCCGCCGTTCGGGTTCATCCGCAGGTGTCATGGCGCCAGTGTAGCGCTGCTGTGTCACAGCGCACTTGGACTCCCTCGCGCACAGGGCTACTCTGCCTGCACTAACCGGAGGGGCGTATGCGCAAGAACATCTGGATGGGTCTGGCTCTGTGTGTGTGGACATCAGTAACGCTGGCTGCAGCGCCTGCAGTCACAGTCGACAACAAACTGCTGGCCGACGAGGCCGATGGCCGCAACTGGGCCGCCTATGGACGCACCTTTGGCGAAGGCCACTACAGCCCGCTGACGCAGATCAACGACAAGACCGTGCAGCGTCTGGGCTTGGCTTGGAGCCTCGATTTAGACGTCACCAATATGCAGACCACACCACTGGCCGTCGATGGCGTGGTGTATCTGGCTGCCGGTTACAGCATCGTGCATGCGGTCGATGCACGCAGCGGCAAGCTTCTGTGGCGCTATGACTCCAAGTCCGCCGAAAAGGCCGGCAAAGCGCTGCGCGCAGGTTGGGGCGTACGCGGCCTGGCCTTCTGGGACGGTCATGTGTTTGTGGGTACGCAAGATGGCCGGCTGCTGTCTTTGGTGGCCGGCACCGGCAAGCTGGCGTGGGAAGTGCAGACGCTGAATCAGGAAGGCCTGTTCATCTCGGGCGCACCGCGTGTGTTCAACGGTCTGGTGCTCATCGGCAATGCCGGCTCGGACTTCGCACCGGTGCGCGGCTATGTCACCGCCTATGACGCCAAAACCGGCAAGCAGGCTTGGCGCTTCTTTGTGGTCCCCGGCAAACCCGGTGTGGCCGACAACGCAGTCTCGGACAAAGCGCTGGCCGACATTGCTGCGCGCACTTGGGGCAAGGACGATTGGCAGCACGGCGGCGGTGGTCAGGTCTGGAACGCCATGACCTATGACCCCGAGTTGAACCGCGTGTACCTGGGCACTGGCAGCGGCGCACCGTGGAACTGGAAACTGCGCAGCCCCGAAAAAGGCGACAACTTGTTCCTGGCTTCAGTGGTCGCACTCGATGCCACCACCGGCCAATATCTGTGGCACTACCAGACCACGCCCGGTGACGCATGGGACTATGACTCGGCCACTGATATGACCTTGGCCACCATCCCGGTTAATGGCAAGCCACGTAAGGTCATCTTGCATGCGCCTAAGAACGGCTTTTTCTATGTCATCGACCGCGAGAGCGGCAAGCTGATCTCGGCCGAGAAGTTGGGCAAAGTCACGTGGGCCGATCGCGTCGATGCCGTCACCGGCCGGCCCGTTGAGTCGGGCAACATCCGCTATGAAAAAGGCGAGGTGAACCTTTACCCCAGCTTCTTAGGGCTGCATGCGTGGCCGCCGCAGTCCTATAGCCCGCGCACTGGCTTGGTCTACATCCCCACACTGGAAGTGGCCTCGGGCTTCTCGGATGAAGGCGTGGACAAGAGCCCGTGGAAGCCGCTGCTCTATACACCCAGCTATTCGGGCCTGACGGCCGGCACTACCGATGTGCCTGAAGAAGCCGGCAAGAGCATCCTCGTCGCGTGGGATCCGCGCACGCAAAAGGCCGCATGGAAAATCGAGACGCGCGGCATCTCCAACGGCGGCACGCTGGCCACCGCGGGCAATCTGGTGTTCCAGGGTCATGCCGATGGCAAGGTGCATGCCTATGCCGCCGACACCGGCCGTGACCTGTGGACCTTTGCGGCAGGCCAGGCCGTCACCGGTGTGCCCATCAGCTATAGCGTCGATGGCAAGCAATACATCACGTTGACTGCAGGCCCGTTGACCGGCGTGGCTGGTGGCTTCGGTTCGGTGTCCGCGCAATGGGGCACCAATGCGCGCATCCATCCGCGTCGCTTGATGACCTTTGCACTCGACGCCAAGACGCCGTTGCCGGCCACACCGCTGACCGCACGCATCAAACCGTTGGCCGCACCGCAGATCAAAGTCGATGCCAAGCTGGCCGAGGCCGGCGGGGCGGCCTACATCCGCTGCGTGACCTGCCATGGTCCGGGCGCTGTCGCCGGTGGCGCTGCACCGGACCTGCGCGCTTCGGCGCTGCTGTTGTCGCACGAGAGCTTTGCCGGTTTGCTGCGCAGCAATGCGCTGGTGAGCAAAGGCATGCCGCAGTTTGATGACCTCAGCGACCAACAGATCGAGCAACTGCGTCACTACGTGCGGCAAAAGGCCAACGAGACGCTGGCGGCCAAGCGTTAGTTATCCAACACACCACCGGGGGGATCATGAACACCAACACCACCATAAAGTTCACCGTCAGTCTGCTGACCACACTGCTGTGCAGCGCGACCGCGCTGGCCCAAACGCCCGCTACCAGCGGGCCGGGCATACAAGCGCCGCGCGATGCACGCTATGCCGAGCAAATCGCGGCCAACTGCAAGACACCGCCGCCGCCAGCTGCGCCTTTCACGCCGCGCGCACCGGCCACCGCGCCACCACCGCACCGCGACTACACCGTTAAAGCTATCGCTGGCGTAGTCGAGGCCGGGCAAACCTGGACTAGCGTGTGGACCGGCACCGGCAACAACGCCGATGGCCCCGTGGCCACGCGTGATGGCGGCGTGTTGTTCGCGCAGAACAGCGACAGCAAAGTGATGAAGCTCGACGCGCAGGGTCGCGTCAGCTTTCCGGTCAGCGACACCAACACCGGTGGCGCGCTGTCGCGCAACAAGCAAAACGCTTTGTTCATCGTGCAGCGCGGCTTGCCGCAAGAGATCTGGCAGCTGGAGCCCAAGCGAGTACGTCTGGCGCATGAGTTCCAAGGTCAACCCTTAGACTGCACCGGCGGTCTGCTCAATGACCTCACCGCCGATAGCAAAGGCGGCGTGTACTTCACCATGGGCGGCGTGTATCACGCCGATGCCAAGGGCCTGGTCACGCGTCAGGGCACGCTGACCGGTGCTAACGGCATCATCTTGAGTCGCGATGAAAAGACCTTGTATGTCACCGGCCGTCTGGCCTCCACGCCGCCGCCCGGTCCGCTGCCGCCTGGCACGCGCCCCGGTGGTCTGGTGGCTTATGACGTGCAGACCGATGGCTCGTTGACCAACGAGCGGCAGTTTGCACTGGTGGGCGATGACGGCAGTGCCGTCGATGCACAAGGCCGCATCTACACCACCGGTGGTGCCGGCGTGCAGGTGGTTGACCCCAGCGGCCAGGTGCTGGGCGAGATTGCCTCACCGCTGCCGCTGATCACCGTGATGTTTGCCGGCAAAGACAAGAAGACGCTCTATGGCGTGGCCAACACGCAGCAGTTCGTCGAAATCTTTACGCTGCCGATGATTGCCCAGGGCTACATGGGGCGCGCCAAGTAGCCACCGGCAACAGCTGGCCGTTCAGTCCCTGAAGTTCTCGAACTGCAGGGGCACGTCCACCTCGGCTTGCCGCAATAGCGCGATGGCCTCTTGCAGGTCATCGCGGCTCTTGCCGGTGACGCGCAGTTTCTCGCCCTGTATCTGCGCCTGCACTTTCAGCTTGCTGTCCTTGATCTGCTTGATCAGCGACTTGGCTGTTTCCTGTTCGATGCCGTGCTTAAGCACCACTTTCTGCCGAGCTTCGGCCAGGTTGGTCTCGGGGTCCTGGGCATCGACACAGCGCGGATCGATGCCACGCTTAGACAGTCGCAGCGTCAGGATGTCCAGCATCTGCTTGAGCTGAAACACCACCTCGGCCTTCACCAGCACGGTGAACTCATCTTTGGCATCGCGCGTGTAGGTGGCTTTGACGTTCTTGAAGTCAAAGCGCTGCGTGAGCTCGCGGTTGGCCTGGTCGATGGCATTGGTGATCTCGTGCGCATCGAGATCGGAGACGACGTCAAAAGAAGGCATGGCTGACCTCAGCTGGCTGAAACTGGAAATCCGTTGCTGTCGTTGCGCCACGGCGTCCACAACAGCACTACTTTGCCGACGGCGATATCGGCCTTGCGTGGCGCGACCGACTCGCTGCGCAGCGGCACCTTGGCCGCATCCAGCGATTGATCAAGCGCTGCAACAGCAGCATCGACCTCGGCCGACAGATCGGCTAGCCGTTGCTGCGCACTGGCTGCCGATTCATCAGCGCGCGCCGCATCGGCAGACTCGGCACCGATACGTCCGGCATTACGCAGCGCGCTGCCGGCACGACTGAGTGTGGTGGCGCTCATCGCTTTGCGGCCAAAGAAAGCGCCCAGCACAGTGGCGCCTATCGATATCGCTGTCTGCAACTTTTGTTGTGTGGCCTGTGATTGCTCGCGCTCAGCTTTCTGCTGCGCGCGCTGCAACGCGGCCTGCGCAGTGGCCAGCTTGGCCGCGTACTTGGTGTGCAAGTCGGCCACCCGTGCATCGCGCTGCTCGCGCACCAGCAGCGCCAAGCGCGCGCGGAAGGTGCCTTCGGTTTCGTCAAGCGTCGATGTGGCCTTCAGCGCGTCACAGCTCAGCACAGTGCAGTGCGCTGACTGATACAGCTGCGTGGCCAGCGCTTTGGGTGCGGCCGTCCAGAACGCAGCGCGCAAGCAGCCCGCAGGCAAGGCATCGAACGACGCATCAGCAACAGGCTGTTCGTCTAAAGCAGACAGTGACAGTGCGCTGGCGTCCGCGGCATCCCATTGCACACTCGCACCGTCATCGGCCAGCGGTGCCAGCAAGGTCTGTGTCTGCCAGCTATCAAGGCCTAGCTTGGCATCGACATAGTGCAGCTTGGCCAAACCCAGCACCTGCGGCTTATAGACGATGCCCTGCGTGCTGCCACGCACCGGCACGAACAACTCTTGTGCGCCCGCGGGTAAGGCAGGTCGTGGCGCTGCGACGGCTGCAGCGCTCTTGCTGCGGGTCGCTGCCGTCGGACCTGTTGCAATGGCTGCGGCTTGCTTGCGATCTGCCATCAAACGGCCGATTTCAGCCGGCGTCAGCGGACCGCGCAGATAAGACAGCGCCCAGCGGCTTTGCAGCAACAGCGGCGCATCGTCATGCACGTTGCGCATCAGAAACACGCGTTGCGTCAGCGAGCCCAGCAGCGTGGCCAGTTGCGCGCGATCGGCGCTGCCACCGGGCAGGGCGCTGGTCAAACCATCCAGCAGGCGGTCGCGGTCACGCTCGGTCTGCAAGCGGCCGATGAACCAGGTGCCGGTGTTGCCCAAGCCTTTGTAGTCCAAGTCCACCGGGTTTTGCGTGGCCAGCACACAGCCCACGCCAAACGCACGCGCCTGCTTGAGCAGCGTCAGCATCGGGCCTTTAGAGGGCGGGTTCGCGGTCGGCGGGAAATAGCCGAAGATCTCATCCATGTAAACGATGGCGCGCAGCGATGAAGTGCCGCTCTGCCGGCGCATCCACGCGATGACCTCGTTGAGCAGCAGCGTCACCACGAACATGCGCTCGGCATCCGACAGGTGCGCAATCGAGATGATGGCGATGCGCGGCTTGCCTTCCGGCGTGAACAACAACGACTGCGCATCCAGCGCATCACCGCGCGTCCACGCGGCAAAACTGGGTGAGGCCAGCAGGCTGTTGATGGCCAGGGCCAGCGCCTGCCGGTCTTTGGCCGGGTAAAAGGTCTCCAGGTCCAGTGCGCCCAGTTGCTGTACGGGCGGCCGTTGCACGGCATTGATGAGCCCCGGCAGGTCCAGGTCGCGACCGGCCTGCCACGCTTGCGCCACCAAGGTCGACAGCAAAATGTGCTCGCGGCTCTTCAGCGGGTCGCCCTCGATACCCAGCAGCGTCAGCAAACCCGACACCAGGCCGGCGATGCGCTCGGCCAGCGCGGCCGTGTCGGCCCGCTGCGCCTCGGGGGGCGCGGTGAACGAGCGCAGCACCGACAGCGGCAGTCCGGCGTCCGAACCCGGGGTATAGATGGCCATGTCCACGGCGGCGCGCAGCGTGCCGATGCGCTCGGGCGTCTGGTCCCAGTCCGCCAGCCCCTTGCGCCATTGCCCGGCCACCTGCTCGGCATAAGCCGGCACGTCCAAGCCCTTGCGGGCCGCCTCGCCGGGGTCTACCCATGGCGCAAAGTCAGCTGCGGCCAGTTGCGGAAAATTGAGCAGCAGGTTAGTCAGATCGCCCTTGGGGTCTATGCACAGGGCCGGCACGCCATCGATAGCGGCCTCTTCCAGCAGCGCCAGACACAGTCCGGTCTTACCGCTGCCGGTCATGCCCACGCAGACCGCATGGGTGGTCAGGTCGCGCGAGTCGTACAGCAGGGGTTGCGGCGACGCCTGCCGGGTGCCGGCGTCATATTGGCGGCCCAGATAGAACGCGCCCAGTTTCTCGTAGTCGCTGCCCATGCGTGCCGTCCCCCTTTAAGAGCCCCAAGGCTACCTGATTCGCCGCCTTGACTGTGACTCCAGCCCCTCGCCATACTGCGGGAATGAAAGCCCGAAACACCCTGCAACGCTGGTGGTGGCAACGCTCCTGACGGAGTGGGGCACTGGGCGCTTTCGCTTAATCGGTTAAGCGACTATCAACGAAACCAGAACCCATCTCCGGCATCACCGGGATGGGTTTTTTATTGCCTGAGGATTACGTTCTGAAGCCTCCATTCGACATCGCTGGCGACCTCGACACGCCGGTCTCCGCCTTCGCCAAGCTGGGTGCGTTCAATCCGCGCTTTCTGCTCGAGAGCGTCGAAGGGGGCGAGCGGCTGGCGCGTTATTCATTCATCGGTTTTGGTGATGGCCTCGAAGTGCGCCTGACCGCCGAAGGCTTGTTTATCGATGATGAGCAGTTTCCGGTGCCGCAGGGCCAGGAGCAGTTGCTGACGCTGTTGCGCCGCGCGCTAGCGATGGCGCCGCGGCCGCTGCCCGAAGTGCCCGGCGTGCCGCTGGCCGGCGGACTGGTGGGCTATACCGCCTATGACATCGTGCGCTTCTTCGAGCGCATCCCGGCCCGGCATGCACCGGCTGGCACGCCCATCCTGCATTACGTTGCGCCGCGCTCGCTGCTGGTCTTCGATCATTTAACACGTGCCATCGCGCTGCTGCATGCCGGCAGCGAAGACGAACGTCAGGTGCTGCGCGCGCAGGTCATCGCGGCGCTGCGCGGACCCTTGCCGCCGCCACGCGCCACCGGAGGCTTCAGCGAGCCCGAGATGTCGCTGTCGCGCGAGGCCTATATGGCAGGCGTTAAACGCGCCCAGGAATACATCGCTGCCGGTGATGTCTATCAGCTGGTGCTGTCCAGCCGTTTCACGGGCACGCACGACCTCGATCCGTTCCAGGTCTATCGCGCGCTGCGACTCATCAACCCGTCGCCTTACATGTATTACGTGAAGCTGGGTGGCGTCGAAGTGGTGGGCTCTTCGCCCGAGGCGCTGGTCAAGCTGCATCAAGGCAAGGCCGAATTGCGACCCATCGCCGGCACGCTGCCGCGCTGCGCCGATGTGCAGGCAGACATGGCCAACGAACAGCGCTTATTGTCTGACCCGAAAGAAAACGCCGAGCACGTCATGCTTGTGGACTTGGCGCGCAACGATCTGGGTCGCGTCGCGCAAGCCGGCAGCGTTAACGTGCATCCCTATCGCGTCATCGAACGCTATAGCCATGTCATGCACATTGTCAGCGGTGTGCGCGGTGTGCTGGCCGCAGGGCGTGATGCCTTCGATCTGTTTGCGGCCACCTTTCCGGCGGGCACGCTGGTGGGTGCGCCTAAAGTGCGCGCCATGCAGATCATCGATGAACTTGAGCCGGTGTCGCGTGGTTTGTATGGCGGCACCATCGGCTATTTTGGCGCTCAAGGCGACATGGACCAGGCCATCACCATCCGCACGATGGTCTTTGAAGGCAACCGCTACAGCTATCAAGCCGGCGCCGGTGTGGTGTCCGAGAGCCGTCCCGAAAGCGAGCACGACGAAGTATTCGCCAAGAGCGCTGCCTTGCGCAGTGCGCTGGCGCTAGCCCAGGAGGGCCTGTGACTAATCCTGTGCAGCCCAAGTTGCTGCTGATCGACAACTACGATTCGTTCACCTACAACCTGGTGCAGGCCTTTCTGGTGCTGGGCGCAGAGGTCGAAGTCATCCGCAACGATGCCATCACGGTCGAGCAGGCGCTGGCCGGCGACTACACGCATCTGTGCATCTCGCCGGGGCCGGGTACGCCGCACGATGCCGGCGTGTCCATCGCCATGATTCGCGCTTTCGCCGGACGCCTGCCCATCTTTGGTGTGTGCCTAGGGCATCAGGCCATCGTCGAAGCGTTTGGCGGTGACGTGGTGCGTGCGCCGCGGCTCATGCACGGCAAAACCTCACCGGTTAATCACGATGGCTTAGGTCTGTTTGCAGGTCTCGATCAGCCCTGCGAGGTCGGACGTTATCACTCGCTGATCGCTGCACCCGACAAAATGCCTGCCGAACTGCAGGTATGTGCCACCACCGCCGAAGGCGAGATCATGGCCGTGCGTCATCGCACCTTTGTCATAGAGGGCGTGCAGTTTCATCCCGAGAGCGTGCTGACGCCGCAGGGTCCGCAGCTGATGGGCAACTTCCTCGCCATGCGGAGCGCACTGCGGTGAACCTGCGCGACACCCTCGATCAGTTGCTCGAGCGTGTCGATCTGGACACGGCTGCGGCTACCGATTTGTTGCTGGCGCTGACCTCGCCCGATGTGCCGCCGGCTCAGGCGGGTGCACTGCTGGCGGCGCTGCGCAGCAAGGGTGTCACGGCCGACGAACTGCGCGGTTTTGCGCTGGGCATGCGCAGTCTGGCGCGACGCCCGGCCATACCCGAAGCGCGCTGCGCCGATGCGGTCGACATCGTCGGCACCGGTGGCGACAAGTCCGGCAGCTATAACCTGTCGACCGGCGCCTCGCTGCTGGCAGCGGCAGCAGGTCTCACGGTCATCAAGCACGGTAACCGTTCGGTCTCCAGTCGCAGCGGCAGTGCCGATGTGCTCGAGGCCCTGGGTCTGCCCTTGCCCATGGACGAGCAACGCGCAGCAGCTTGTTTGGAGCAGACCGATTTCACTTTTTTGTTTGCGCCGCACTATCACCCGGCGATGAAGGCCGTTGCGCCGGTGCGCGCGGCCATGGGTGTGCGCACGGTGTTCAACATCCTGGGTCCGCTGACCAATCCGGCCGCACCGGGTTATCACGTCATCGGCGCTTATAGCGAGCCGGTTGCACGACTGATGGCGCAGGCGCTGGCCGGCATGCCCTTGCAGCGTGCGTTTGTGGTTCATGGCGCAGCCGGTTGGGATGAACCCACACCGCTGGGTCCTTTCCTGTTGCTGGATGTGCATCACGGTCAGGTGCACGAAAGCAAACGTGACCCGGCCGACTATGGTTTGCCGCGTTGCAGCGAAGCGGACCTCTTGGGTGGTGATGCGGCCTTTAATGCAGCCGCTTTGCATCGCGTGCTGCGTGGCGCGGAACACGGCGCGCATCGCGACGCGTTGTTACTGGGTGCGGCGCTGGCCTTAGAGGTCACCGGTCAGGCTGACAACGCGCAGACCGCCATCGGTTATGCACGCCAAGCCATCGATGACGGCGCAGCGCTGGGTTTGCTCGATGCGCTAGCCGCGTTCGGGGCGGCATCATGAGTGAAGACTTTCTAGCCGGCATGGCGCACAGCAGCCGTGCGCGTGTGGTGGCGGCGCGTGCCTTGCTGCCCGATGCCCAATTGTGGCAACAGGCGCTGGCCACACCGCAGCCGCCGGCCTTGCGGTTGTCGCCGCAGCGATGGGACCTGATCTCCGAGGTCAAGCTGCGCTCGCCTGCGGCCGGCGCGCTCAAGGGCGGCGATGAAGATGTCGGTGCACGCGTCGCAGCCTATGCGGCAGCCGGCGCCGCCGCAGTGTCGGTGCTGACCGAGCCGGCGCGCTTTGATGGCTCGTTGGCGCATCTGCAGACTGCAGCGCGTGCACTGAGTGCGCAGGGCGGTGGTGTGCCGGCCATGCGCAAAGACTTTCTGGTCGACCCTTATCAGGTTGCCGAGGCGCGTTTGGCTGGTGCCGGCGGCATTCTCATCATCTTGCGCATGCTCTCTCGTGCCGACACCGATGCCTTGCTCGAAGCTGCCGCAAGACTGCGGTTGTTTGTGCTGGCCGAGGCCTTTGACGAAGCCGATATCGCCCTCGCGCATGACATCGTGGCGACACCCCTGGCGCGTGATGTGAACTTACTCGTGGGCGTCAACAGTCGTGATCTGGTCACACTCAAAGTGGTACCCGGACGTCTCGAACAACTGGCGCCCTCGTTACCGCAGTCTGTGCCGCTAGTCGCCGAGAGCGGCTTGGCCGATGCCGCAGATGCCGCACGCTTGGCTGCTGCAGGCTATGACTTGGCCTTGGTGGGCAGTGCCCTGATGACCAGCAGCAATCCGGCAGCTTTGCTGCGCGACATGCTGCGTGCCGGACGCGAGGCACGTTGAGGTGACGGGTTTCATCAAGATCTGCGGTCTGCGCGATGCAGAAGCTGTGGCGACAGCACTGGATGCCGGCGCCGATGCGCTGGGCTTTGTGTTTGCGCCCTCGGTGCGGCGCGTGACCCCAGCGCAGGCGCGTGAGTTGGCTGCACCGGCGCGTGGCCGTGTGCCGTGCATCGCGGTCATGCTGCACCCGACGGCAGCCGAATGGCACGACGTGCTGCAGGGCTTTGGCCCCGATGTGCTGCAGACCGATGCCGACGATTTTGCTGTGCTGCAGTTGCCGGCTTCCGTGACCGCATTGCCGGTGTTGCGCGATGCAACGCGTGCAATGCCGGCGCAGACGCGGCTGCTGTTTGAAGGTCCGCGCAGTGGCACAGGTCAGGTGGCCGATTGGCGTGTGGCGCAAGCGCTGGCCCTGCGCAGCCAGCTCATCCTAGCCGGCGGTCTGTCGCCCGACAACGTGGCCGCAGCCATTGCGGCCGTTGCGCCGTTTGGCGTCGATGTATCCAGCGGCGTTGAAGACAGCCCGGGCCACAAGAGCCCGCAGCGCATCACCGATTTCATATTGCAGGCGCGAGCGGCATTCTCCGCGCGGCCAGAGGAGAGACGAGCATGACCACAACACTTGACGAAGCCACCAAGGCGCAACTGCTGCAGTCGCTGCTGGCTGGCCAGTTGCCCGATGCACAAGGCCGCTTCGGCCCGTTCGGCGGCCGCTACATTCCCGAAACGCTGGTGCCGGCCTTCGAGCGCCTCACCGCTGCCGTTTACTCCACGCTGCACGAAGCCTCGTTCCAAGCCGAGCTCAATGCCGAGCTGCGCGACTGGGTGGGTCGCCCTACAGCGCTGTCGCCGATGCGGCGGCTGTCGGCTCATTGGGGCGCTGAAGTCTGGTTCAAACGCGAAGACCTCGCGCACACCGGCGCGCACAAGATCAACAACGCGCTGGGTCAGGCCTTGCTCGCCAAGCGCATGGGCGCCAAGCGCGTCATCGCCGAAACCGGTGCCGGTCAG
>CAIVTJ010000080.1 GCA_903908825.1 uncultured Pseudomonadota bacterium
CGAAGTGGCGCGGCAGATCGACATCCTCGAGAGCGGTGGCAAGGTCATCCAAGAGACGCGTCTCTATGACGCCGACAAGGATGAAACGCGTTCCATGCGCTCCAAGGAAGAAGCCAACGACTACCGCTACTTCCCCGATCCCGATCTGTTGCCGGTGGTCATCGAAGAGTCGTTCATCGAGCAGGTGCGCGCCAGCCTGCCCGAACTGCCCGATCAGAAGGCGCTGCGCTTCCAGCAGCAGCACGGCTTGTCGGCCTATGACGCCGGTGTGCTCACCGCCAGTGCCGAGATGGCCGCGTTCTATGAGTCGGTGGTGGCACTGGTGCCGTCCGACCCCAAGCTGGTGGCCAACACCGTGATGGGCGACTTCTCCGCCTCGCTCAACAAAGACAACCTCGACATCGCCAACAGCCGCGTGTCGGCGGCGCAGTTGGGCGTGCTGGTGAGTCGCATCGTCGACAACACCATCTCCGGCAAACTCGCCAAAGAAGTGTTCGAGGCCATGTGGACCGAGGGTCTGGATGCCGATGCAGTCATCGAGTCGCGCGGCTTGCGGCAGATCACCGACAGCGGTGCCATCGAGGCCGTCATCGACGCCATCATGGCCGCCAACCCCAAGCAGCTGGCCGATTACCGCTCCGGTAAAGACAAGTTGTTTGGCTTCTTTGTCGGCCAGGCCATGAAGGCCACCGACGGCAAGGCCAATCCGGCGCTGCTCAACGATCTGCTCAAGACCAAGTTGGCACCGTGAAGCGGGGTTTGCCCCGTGTCTGAAGTCGACAGTCTGCGGCGCTTTTTGTTCGAAGAGGTGCCGCTGCGCGGACACTGGGTGCGCTTGCAGGACAGTTGGGCCGCTGCGCGCGAGCATCAGGCGCATCCGCTGGCGGTGCGCTCGCTGCTCGGGCAGACCTTGGCAGCGGCCTCGCTGCTGGCCGCCTCGCTCAAGTTCAAAGGCACGCTGACCCTGCAGATCCACTCGACGGGCTGCCTGTCTATGCTGATCGCTCAAGCCACGCACGAGCAGCAGGTGCGGGCCATGGCGCAGGTGCGTGAAGGCGCGGCGGTGGCCGATGACAGCGACTTTCGCACATTGGTCGGCGAAGGCCGTTTGGTGGTCACCGTCGATACCCATGACGACACACCGCCTTGGCAGGGCGTGGTGCCGCTGACCGGCGAGACGCTGGCGGCTTCACTCGAATACTACTTTGAGCACTCCGAGCAACTGGCCACAAGGCTGCTGTTGGCTGCCGATGACCAGCAGGCGGCAGGTCTGATGCTGCAGCGTCTGCCCAACCCGGCCCATGCCGGTGAAGGCAGCGCGGCGCAGTGGCAGGCGGTGTGGGAAGAGGCCTCGCTGTTCATGGGCACGGTGCAAGGGCCCGAGCTGCTGGCCACGCCGATCACCACGCTGTTGCCGCTGGTGTTCGGCGAGCACGACATCCGGCTGTTCGATGCGACCGCTGTGGGCTACCGCTGCCGCTGCGACCGCCAGCGCGTCAGCGGGTTGCTGCGTTCCTTGGGCGAGACCGAAGCGCGTGAAGTGCTGGCCGAGCAGGGCGCCATCACCGTCACCTGCGAGTTCTGCCAGAAACCCTACCGCTTTGTTGTCATCGACGTCGAACAGTTGTTTGCGCCAGTGCCATTGCCGACAGCGGGTCAGTCGCTCAACTAGCGGCGCTTGCCTGCAACGGTCTGCGCCGGTGGTAAGACACCGCGCAACCAAGCCGGTCCACCCAGCGCTTGCATCTGCGCCACGATCTCGTCGCGCCGCCGCCGCACATAGGTGCTGGGCGCATCGGCACGCAATCGCAACGGATTGGGCAATACGGCCGCCAGCAGCGCGGCTTCGGACGCTTGCAGCGTGGCGGCATCGTGATGGA
>CAIVTJ010000081.1 GCA_903908825.1 uncultured Pseudomonadota bacterium
CACAGGCCAAGGCAGCGACGCCATGACTATCTCTGAACTGGCCATACGCCGGCCGGTGTTTGCCACCGTGCTGTCGCTGCTGCTGCTGATCTTGGGCATCATGGCAGCGCTGCGCTTGTCGGTGCGCGAATACCCCAACGTCACCTCACCGGTGGTCAACATCAGCGTCACTTATCGTGGCGCTAATGCGTCTGTGGTCGAGACGCGCATCACGCAAGTCATCGAGAACGAGGTCGCGGGTATCGAGGGCATCGAAAAGCTGACCTCCAGCAGCCGTGACGAAAATGGCTCGCTCAACATTGAGTTCAGCCCCAAGCGTGACATCGATTCGGCCGCCAACGATGTGCGTGACAAGGTTTCGCGCGTGCAGGCCCGGTTGCCGCAAGAGGCCGATCCGCCGCAAATCAACAAAGTCAGTGATAGCGCCGATCCGGTGCTCTACATCATCCTGACCAGCAGCAAGCGCAATGTGCTTGAACTGACCGATTACGCTGAACGCTATCTCAAGGACCGCTTCCAAGCGGTGCCGGGTGTGGCGACCGTGTTCATGAATGGTCAGCGCCGCTATGCCATGCGCATCTGGCTGGATCGTGCCGCGATGGCTGCCCGTCAGGTTGCCGTCAGTGACATCGAGACCGCTTTGCGCGCCGAAAATGTCGAGCTGCCCGCCGGCCGCATCGAATCACAGGACCGCGAGTTCACGCTGCGTACGCAAACCTCTATGCGTACGCCGGATGACTTCCGCAACCTGGTCATAGGGCGAGGCACAGACGGTTATCTGGTGCGACTGGGCGAGGTCGCGGACGTGCAACTGGCCGCCGAGAACGCGCGCAGCGGCTCGCGCAGCGATGGCAATCCGGCGATCATGATGCCCATCGTGCCCTTGTCCACGGCCAACGTCCTCGAAGTGGCCCCGGCCGTCAAAGCAGAGATGGCGCGTATCCGCACCACGCTGCCCGAAGACATCGGCGTCGAGGTCAACATCGACAACTCGGTGTTCATCCTCGAGTCCATGAAAAAGGTTGTGCATGCGCTGGGCGAGACCATGGTCATCGTGCTGGTGGTCATCTTCCTGTTCCTGGGCAGCCTGCGCGCCACGCTGATTCCAGCGGCCACCATACCGGTGTCGCTGTTCGGCGCGGCCATCGTTATGGCTATTCTGGGCTATTCCATCAATACCCTGACTTTGCTGGGCGCCGTACTGGCCATCGGTCTGGTGGTTGATGACGCTATCGTGGTGCTAGAGAACATCGTGCGGCGCATCGAGCTGGGAGAACACTCGCTGGTGGCCGCGATCAACGGCAGTCGCGAGATTGGTTTTGCGGTCATCGCCACCACCCTGGTGCTGACGGCGGTGTTTCTGCCGCTGTCTTACTTGCAAGGCAACATCGGTCGCTTGTTCAGCGAGTTCGGCGTGACCGTCGCTGCGGCGGTCGTGGTGTCGGCACTGATTGCGCTGACGCTCACTCCAATGATGACCTCCAAGCTGTTCGCAGGCGGCATGGCCCGCGGCCGCTTCTCACATGCCGTCGACGTGTTCTTCAAGTCCTTTGCGGCCGGCTATGAGTCGCTGCTCAGTGGCGCGCTCAAGGGCAATCGCCCAGCCCTGATCACCGGTATTGCCGGGAGTGTTTCAGCAGCCGTTATTCTGTTGATGGTCGTCGGCTGGCCCTTTTCCGGCATGAAACTGGCGCAGGAGTTTGCCCCGGCCGAGGACCGCGCGCGTGTGCAGATTCAAGTGATCGCACCTGAGGGTTCGAGCATGCAGTACACCGAGCGGCACCTGGATCAGGTCGCTGCTATCGCGCACGATGAAGTGGATCGCGGCAATGCGCTACGCGTCATTGAGCGCACGGGTAACTTTAATCGCAATGGCGATGTGAGCTCTGGGCAGGTGATGCTGCCGTTGACGCTGTGGGACCAGCGCAGCGAATCGGTCTCACAAATTTTGCGGCGCTTGCGGGCGCGTTTGCAGGACATCCCCGGGGCACGCGTGTTCCCCAATGCCCCGGGTGGCTTGGGTGGTAACGGCAAGCCGGTCCAAATCGTGCTGCAAGGCCCCGAGTACCGCATGTTGGCCGATCTGGCCGACAAGGTCATCGCACGCGTGGCCAGTAATCCCGACATCTTTAATGTCGAGTCCGATTACCTGGAACGTAAGCCGCAACTCGAGGTGGGCATCGATCGCAACAAGGCTGCCGATCTGGGTGTATCGCTGAGCAACGTCGGTCGTGCGTTGGAGACCATGCTCGGTTCGCGCGTGGCGACCACCTTCCTGATGGGTGGTGACGAATACAATGTGCTGCTGCAGGCCCGCGATGATCAACGCGCCACGGTCACCGACCTCGACAACATCTATGTGCGCTCTGACCGCACCCGCGCCTTGGTGCCTCTGGCCAGTCTGGTGCAGGTCAAGGAGCTGGCCGGTCCTTCTGAGCTCAAGCGCTTCAACCGCCTGCGTTCGGTGACCTTGTCAGCCAATCTGACTGGCAACTATTCCTTGGGAGAGGCGCTGAACTATCTGGAGGGCGTGGTGCGCGAAGAAGCACCGGCAGGTGTGCAGATCGACTTCAATGGTGAGTCGCGTGAACTTAAGCGTTCCGCATCGGGCCTGTACCTGACCTTTGGCTTTGCGTTGCTCATTGTCTATCTGGTGTTGGCGGCGCAGTTCGAGAGCTTTGTGCACCCGCTGGTCATTCTGGCGACTGTACCGTTGGCTTTGACCGGCGCTTTGATCGGCCTGTGGCTGTTCAACTCGACGATCAATGTCTACAGCCAGATCGGTGCGGTCATGCTCATCGGCATCGCCAGTAAAAACGGCATCCTCATCGTCGAGTTTGCCAATCAGTTGCGTGACCAGGGCAGGGGGTTTATCGACGCGATCACCCATTCGGCCACTGTGCGTTTGCGACCGGTATTGATGACCACTCTGGCCACAGCAGCCGGCGCGTTGCCGTTGATGCTGGCCAGTGGTGCCGGCGCAGAGAGTCGCCAATCGATCGGCGCGACGGTGTTTTTCGGAGCGACTTTTGCGGTGGCGTTGACCTTGCTGGTGGTGCCGGCACTGTATGTGCTGATCGCCCGCAACACCTCTTCGCCGCAGCATGTCAGTCGCCTGATCGAGAAACTGCGCCTGGGCGGTCCGGCCCTACCGAACCCGGTGCCTGCCGATCAGCACTGATATGACGGAAGTGGCGGCCGTGGCGGCCGACACAGTGCGGCTGTCATCCACCCAGCGCAAGCTGGGTGCACACCTGCGCGGCTTGGTCGGCAAGGCCATTGCTGACTACAACATGATTCGCGAGGGTGATCGCGTCATGGTCTGTTTGTCCGGTGGCAAAGACTCCTACACGCTGCTCGACATGCTGCTGTCTTTGCAGCGCAGTGCACCGGTCAGCTTCTCCTTGGTGGCCGTCAATCTGGATCAGAAGCAGCCCGATTTTCCTGCCCATGTGTTGCCTGATTATCTGCGAACGCTGGGTGTGGACTACCACATCATCGAACAAGACACCTACAGCGTGGTCAAGCGCCTGATCCCTGAGGGCCGCACCATGTGCAGCCTGTGTTCACGCATGCGCCGCGGGGCTCTATATCGCTGGGCCGGCGAGAACAACATTACGCGCATTGCCTTGGGTCACCACCGTGATGACATCGTCGAGACGCTGTTTCTAAACTTGTTCTTTGGTGGAAAACTTAAGGCTATGGCGCCTAAGCTGCAGTCCGAAGATGGTCGGCATGTGGTGATCCGGCCACTGGCCTATGTGCCCGAGCGCGAGATCGAACGTTATGCGCGCGCGCGGGGTTTTCCGATCATCCCGTGCAATCTGTGCGGCTCACAGGAAAACCTGCAGCGCGCGCACATCAAGAAGATGTTGCAGGACTGGGAGCGCGAGCATCCGGGGCGTACCGAAGCCATCTTTTCCTCGTTGCGCAATGTTGAACCGGCGCATCTGGCAGACACCAATCTATTCAATTTTGCCGGTCTGGGTGGTTCGCCTTGAAGCTACCGTGGGCGCACTGTTACTGGGTGGAGCCGGGGCGCTTGCTGGCCGGTGAACATCCGGGTGGTGACAGTGCCTCCCAACTGCTTCTGCATCTGGCGCAGTTGCAGGCTGCAGGTATAGACGCCTTCGTCGATCTGACCGAGCCGGGTGAGCGCGCCGACTATGCGGCTTTGTTGCCGCCTACTGCGCTGTACCAGCGCTACCCGTTGGTCGACCACGCAGCACCACAGGACGATGCGCCGATGCGCGCCATCATGGCTGGTCTACAGGCTTTGCTGCGCGATGGCCGGCGCGTGTACGTGCATTGTCGTGCCGGTATAGGCCGGACTGGCATGGTAGTGGGTTGTCATTTGGTCGAGCAGGGCCAGAGCGGCCGTCAGGCGCTCGAGCAGCTCAATGTGTTGTGGCGGCAGAACGCGCTGTCACGACTCTGGCCGCGGGTCCCCGAAAGCGAAGATCAGGATCAGGTGATCATCGGCTGGCGTGCCTTGCAGGCGATGGACCTGCCCGCTAACCAGCCCTCTAGTGCGGCGCAGCCTGCAGCGCCTGTGCGCCCCGGCAGCGTGCTGCAAGAGCGTGCGCGGGGTGCCTTACTGGGACTGGCCTTGGGTGATGCGCTCAGCGCCTCCAGCCAAACCCTGCAGCCCGGTGAGTTCCATGCAATCACCGCTCCCGTGGGTGGAGGTGTGCTGCAACTGGCCGCAGGTGAGTTGTCGGATGACAGCGCTATGGTGTGTTGCGTGGCCGATAGTCTGCTGGCCTGCCGGGATATCGAACCTCGTGACCAGATCGGCCGCTATCAGGCGTGGCTGGCGGCGGGACCGGCGCCGGGCGCGCGACCGGTGGTGCGTAAGGCTATAGCCTTGGCCAGTTGGCGTCGTGGTGGCTTGGCAGGCTCGCATGATCCCTCGCAGCAGTCGCCCGAGGCCTTGGGTCGCTGCGTCACAGCGGCCTTGTTTGCCCATGACGATGCGGCAGCGGCAATCTCGGCTGCCGCAGCCATTACGCGGGTCACGCATCAAGCGCCGCTGGTGGTCGATGCCTGCCGCTTGTTTACGGCACTGGTTCATGCGGCGCTGCACGGCGTTGCCAAGTCGCAGTTGGTCACGCGCGCTGTGCAGGCGCCCATGGCTCCGCTCAAGGCGGAACTGTTGGACCTGGCGCAAACATGGTTGCCAGTTGTCCAGCCGCCGCCCTTGGCCCCGGGCACTATTCTGGCGGTGCTCGATGCTGTGGTACGCGCCTTCCTCGATCACCCGGACTTTGCTTCGGGGCTGTTGTCGCTGGTCAATCAGGGTGGGGACTCGGATGTGGCAGGAGCGGCTTACGGGCAGTTAGCGGGTGCCCATTACGGCGCCGCGGCTTTGCCAGTGGCCTGGTTGGCCACTCTGGCCGATCTGGAAAGTCTAAGTCTCATGGCCGATCAACTGCTCACCTGTCGCGAGGTTTCGCTACAGTGAGCTCATGGACGTCCGCTCAACCCGCAGCTCACCGTCACGAACCCGCCAGCGTCACTCGTGGGTGCGCCTGCCTGACGAGCAGTTGCTGCAGCTGCGCTTTTGCGATCTGCAGCTGAAGCTGCCGGGCTCGGCGCTGGAGCGCCGGCTGCAACACATCTATGACGAGCTGCAGCGGCGCGGCATCGGCTTGCGGCCGCACATGTGGCTGGCCGAAGAATGGTTCTCGCCCGATGGCATACCGGGCATCGCGGTGCCGTTTTATCTGGCTCATCCACGCTTGATGCAGCTTGAGCGTCATCAGATGAAACAGGTCGAAGGCGGCAATGCCAACTGGCTGCGACGCATACTGCGTCACGAGGCCGGCCATGCCATCGATACGGCCTACCGCTTGCGCTACCGGCGTGCCTGGCGCGAGGTGTTCGGGCCACCGGGTAAGCCTTATCCGGACAGTTATCAGGTGCGGCCGGCCAGTCGGCGCTATGTGCATCATCTGGGCGACTGGTATGCGCAGAGCCATCCCACCGAAGACTTTGCCGAAACCTTTGCCGTCTGGCTCAAGCCCCATTCAGATTGGCGGCGCAGTTATGCGGGTTGGCCTGCTTACGACAAGTTGCTGTTCGTCGATGACCTGATGCACAGCCTGCGTGATGTGCCGCCGCTGGTGCGCAGTCGCGCGCACATCGAACCGCTGTGCGATAACCGCACCTGCCTCGCCGACCACTATGCCGCCAAGGTGGCGCGCTATGGGCAATATCCGCCCAGCGATGCCGATGCGCTGTTGCGTCGCGTGTTTACCTGCCGTCCTGCGCGTGAGAGGGCGCCGCGGGCCAGCGCTTTGCTGCGTGAATGCCGTACGCGCGTTGCCACTGCAGTGGCGAACGAGGCCGGCGTCGATAGATACACCGTGCATCAGGTGTTGCGGCGTGCCATAGGCCGGTGCGATGAGTTGCAGTTGCGTGCACGCGGTGCGCGTCGCACCGCTATGCGGGATGCCCGGACCATGTTGGTCAAACTGGTGGGGCTGGTGGCAGCCAACCGCGTGACGAGTATCAAACTGTGAAACCGCTGCGTGTGCTAGTGGTGGTGCACAGCAGTCTGGTGCCGCCCGATAGTCTGCAAGGGCTGGACCCGCGTCAGATACAAGACTGGCGCGCTGAATACGATGTGATCACCACGCTGCGCGCCAGCGGACATCAGGTGCAGGTGCTGGGTGTGCTCGACAGTCTGATCGAGTTGCGTGCCATCATCACCGATTGGCAACCCGACCTAGTCTTCAATCTGCTGGAAGAGTTTGATGGCATCGTCTCGTATGATCAGCATGTGATTGCTTTTCTGGAAATGCTACGCCAGCCCTATACCGGCTGTAATCCGCGCGGCCTGATGATTTCCCGTGACAAGGCGCTGTGCAAACAGATCTTTGCTTATCACCGCATTCCCACGCCCCACCATGTGGTGTTGCGCCGTACTCATCGCTTACGTTTGCCGCGTAACTTGCGCTACCCGCTATTCGTCAAATCATCTACAGACGATGCCTCCTTGGG
This sequence comes from uncultured Pseudomonadota bacterium, assembly GCA_903908825.1. GTDB lineage: Bacteria > Pseudomonadota > Gammaproteobacteria > Steroidobacterales > Steroidobacteraceae > ZC4RG30. The sequence goes on from CAIVTJ010000081.1 coordinate 7,006, forward strand.
TATCGCGCAGGCCTCGATCGTTGCCGATGAGCAGCGCTTGCGCGAACGCGTGGAGTTTGTGTTCGAACAGAACAAGTCTGATGTGCTGGTCGAGGAGTACATCGAGGGTCGGGAGTGCTATGTGGGTGTGCTGGGCAATGAACGGCTGCAGCGCTTGCCGGTGTGGGAGTTGAACTTCGGCACACTGCCGGCCAATCAGGCCACTATCGCCACACGCAAGATCAAATGGGATCTGGCCTATCGCAGTCGTCATGGCATAGGTAGCGGTCCGGCCGAGTCCTTGCCGGCGCCGGTTGCAGCACAACTGGATAAACTCGCGCGCCGCATCTATCGCTGCCTGGGGCTGTCGGGTTTCGCGCGTATGGATTTTCGCTTGGCGGCCGACGGCAGTGTCTATGTGTTGGAGGCCAACGCCAATCCGCATCTGGCTGCGCATGAGGACTTTGCCCGTTCCGCGGCGGCAGCAGGCTTGAGCTACGCCGCTTTGTTAGAACGCTTGTTGGCCTTGGGCCTGGCCTACCGTTCACCCTGGCGGGTGTTGTATGGCTGAGTCTGTGTCCTTGCCCGTCTGGCCGCGCATCGGCGGCATCTTGTTCCGGCACATCCTGCGTGAGGTGTTGCTGGCTTGCGTGGGCGTGGCGCTGGTGTTGTTGGTGC
>CAIVTJ010000082.1 GCA_903908825.1 uncultured Pseudomonadota bacterium
CGGCGCTGAGATGGTGATGCCTGGCGACAACATCAAGATGATGGTCGAGCTGATCGCCCCCATCGCGATGGACGAAGGCCTGCGCTTTGCTATCCGCGAGGGTGGCCGTACGGTCGGCGCCGGCGTCGTGTCGAAGATCCTCAAGTAACCTCAAGGCGAAACACACATGGCTAACCAAAACATCCGTATTCGCCTCAAGGCGTTTGATCATCGCCTCATCGACAACTCGGCTCGCGAGATCGTCGAGACCGCCAAGCGCACCGGTGCCACCGTCAAGGGTCCGGTGCCGCTGCCGGTCAAGATGGAGCGCTTCACGCTGCTGGTGGCGCCCCATGGCGACAAGGACGCCCGTGATCAGTTCGAGCTGCGTACGCACAAGCGTTTGATGGACATCTTGAACCCCACGGACAAGACCGTCGATGCGCTGATGAAGCTGGAATTGCCGGCTGGCGTCGACGTTCAAATTAAGCTGAATTAATTTTCCGATTTAGCTTGCAACGGGACGCGGGGCTACTTACACTTCGCGTCCCATTTTAGCCGGCAGCTGATACCTGACGGCCTGCGTTTTCGGACGCGGTTTCGGGCGAGGTTGGCAAGAGTCCTTCGGGACTGGCGCCAAAACCACTCGAGAGCATCGCAACCTTCACAAGGTGGCGTCGCTTTCTTCACGGTTGCCCTCCCCCTTGGCCGCTCTACTGTCGCCGTCGCGCTCTTGCGATCGGTGGCTGTGTCGAATAGAGGAATGTGAGATGACTATCGGTCTGGTCGGTCGCAAATGCGGCATGACGCGGGTGTTCACTGAAGCTGGCGAATCCGTGCCTGTCACGGTCGTGCAGGTGCTCGCCAATCGCGTCGCTCAGGTCAAGAATTCCGACGTAGATGGCTATCGCGCCGTTCAGCTCACGTACGGCACGCGCCGTCCGCAGTTGCTGACCAAGGCCGTTGCCGGTCACTACGCCAAGCTCGGCGTCGCGCCGGGTCGTTCGCTGGTCGAGTTCCGCTTGGTAGGTAACGAGGCGGCTGACATTCAGCCTGGCACCGAGTTCACCGCCGAAATGTTTGCCACCGGCCAGCTGGTCGATGTCACCGGCACGACCATCGGTAAGGGTTTCGCCGGCACCATGAAGCGTCACAACTTCCGCGGTGGTCCGGCCTCGCATGGTCACTCGGTCACGCACCGTGCACCGGGTTCCATCGGCCAGCGCCAGACCCCGGGTCGCGTGTTTATCGGTAAGCGCATGTCCGGCCACATGGGTGTGGTGCGTGTCACCACCGAAAACCTGCGTGTCATCCAGATCGATGCGGCCCGCAACCTGCTGTTGATCAGTGGTGCGGTTCCCGGCTCCGAGGGTGGCGAGGTCATCGTGCGTCCCTCCGTCAAGGCTGCCCGGCTGGCTATGCGCAAGACCATTGCGCCTAGCAAGAAAGCCGACGCCAAGAAAGACGCCAAGAAGAAGTAAGGCTCTGTCATGAACCTCATAATCGCCAATGACGGTGCAGAGCTTAGCGTCTCCGACGCGACGTTCGCTGCGCCCTACAACGAGACGCTGATTCATCAGCTGGTCACTGCCTACCAGGCGGGTGGTCGCGCTGGAACCAAGCGTCAGAAGAGCCGCGCCGAAGTGCGGGGCGGTGGCAAGAAGCCTTGGGCCCAGAAGGGTACCGGCTCTGCGCGCGCCGGCTCGATCCGCAGCCCTATCTGGGTTGGTGGTGGTCGCGCCTTTGCTGCCCGCCCGCGTGACTTCACGCAGAAGCTCAATCGCAAGATGTATCGCGCAGGCTTGCGCTCATTGCTGGCGCAGTTGGTGCGTACCGATCGTCTGATCGTGACGAGCGAACTGTCGGTGGCAGAGCCCAAGACCAAGCTGCTGGTTGAAAAGCTGCGTCAGTTTGCGGTTCGCAAACTGCTGATCGTGGTCGAGGCCCAGGACGACAATCTGTCGCTGGCCGCGCGCAATCTGCCGTTCGTCGATGTGCTGACCGCTTCAGCCATCAACCCCGTCGCCTTGGTCGCCTACGACAAGGTGCTGATGACGGTTGGTGCTGTAAAGCTGCTTGAGGAGCGCCTGCAATGAACCAAGAGCGCCTGATCACCGTGTTGATTGCTCCGCACATCACCGAGAAAACCTCTCTGGCGATGGCCAACAACAACCAGTATGCATTCCGTGTCCGTCGCGATGCCGACAAGACCGAAATCAAGTCTGCCGTCGAGCTGATGTTCGACGTTAAGGTGGCGCGCGTCCAAGTCGTCAACGAGCCGGGCAAGACCCGTCGCTTTGGCAAGACCATGGGCCGCACCCAAGATTGGAAGAAAGCTTATGTCCGTTTGGCCGATGGCCAGGCGATCGACTATGAAGCACAGAGCAGGAGCCAGGCCAAGCGCTAAGCGCTGGTCGGTCAGGTAACCCAACATGTCACTCATTAAGCTCAAACCGACTTCGCCTGGCGCGCGTTTCGTCGTGCGCGTCAACCGCTCGCACCTGCACAAGGGCGATCCGTATGCGCCGCTGACCGTCCACCAGAACAAGACCGGTGCCCGCAACCACTTTGGTCGCATCACCACCCGTCACGTCGGTGGTGGTTCGCGCCAGAAGTACCGCATCATCGACTTCCGTCGTGACAAGGACGGCATCGTCGGCATTGTCGAGACGGTCGAATACGATCCGAACCGCACCGGCCATATCGCGCTCATCAAGTACTCAGACGGCGAGCGTCGTTACATCCTGGCCCCCAAGGGCATCAAGCCTGGCGACGAAGTGCGCTCGGGTGCCGATTCGCCGATCAAGGCCGGCAATGCGATGTCGCTGCGCCACATTCCGGTCGGCTCGGTCGTGCACAACGTCGAGATGAAGCCGGGCAAGGGCGGCCAGTTGGCGCGCAGCGCCGGCGCTTCGGTCCAGTACGCATCGCGTGAAGGCGTCCATGCCTACATCCGCCTGCGTTCGGGCGAGACGCGTAAAGTTCATATCGATTGCCGCGCAACCTTGGGCGAAGTCAGCAATGACGAGCACAACCTGCGCGTCTACGGCAAGGCCGGCGCTAAGCGCTGGCGCGGTATTCGTCCCACCGTCCGCGGTGTGGCGATGAACCCCGTCGATCACCCGCATGGTGGTGGTGAGGGCAAGCCGGGACAGGGTAACCCGCATCCGGTATCGCCGTGGGGCTGGCAGACGAAGGGTAAGAAGACCCGTCGTAACAAGCGCACCAGCAGCATGATCGTGCAGCGGAGGAAATAAGCAGTGCCACGTTCGCTAAAGAAGGGCCCCTTCATCGACCTGCACCTCGCAAAGAAGGTACAGGCCGCGGCCGCCCGCAATGACCGCAAGCCGATCAAGACCTGGTCGCGCCGCTCCATGGTCCTTCCTGAGATGGTGGGTCTGACTATCGCGGTTCACAACGGCCGGCTGCATCTGCCTGTCCTGGTGACCGAGAACATGGTCGGCCACAAGCTCGGTGAGTTCTCGCCCACGCGTACCTTTAAGGGTCACTCGGGCGACAAGAAAGTCTCGTCGTCGGATTAAGCCATGCAAGTATTTGCCAAATTCCGCTACGCACACATTTCCCCGCAGAAATGCCGGCTCATTGCCGACGTTGTCCGCGGCAAGGAAGTCGGTCTGGCCCTCTCGACACTCAAGTTCATGCCTAAGAAGGGCGCGGACCTGGTGCTGAAGACCCTCGAGTCTGCTGTCGCCAACGCCGAACACAATCACGGCGCTGATATCGACGAACTCAAGGTGTCTCGCATTGAGATCGACGAGGCGCCGCAACAAAAGCGTTTCGCAGCCCGTGCCAAGGGGCGCGGCAACCGCATCGTAAAGCGGTCTAGTCACATCACGGTCCACGTCAGCGACGGCAGGAAGGAATAGCGAATGGGCCAGAAGGTCAATCCGCTGGGTATACGCCTTGGCATCACCCGCGACTGGGTGTCGAAGTGGTATGCCGGCAAGCAACAGTACCCCGCGCAGATCCTTGCAGATTTCCGCGTGCGCGAGTTTCTTAAGAAGAGGCTCGTCGAGGCATCGGTCAGTCGAGTGCATATCGAGCGAGCGGCCCGCAAGGTCAATCTCACGATACACACGGCTCGCCCGGGCATCGTCATCGGTAAGAAGGGTGAGGACATCGAAAAGCTGCGCGCTGAAACCGCCAAGCTTTTGTCCCTGCCGGTCGCCGATGTGCGCATCAACGTGGCCGAGATCCGCAAGCCGGAGATGGAGTCGCAGTTGGTCGCCGAAGGCATCGCGCAGCAGATCGAAAAGCGTGTCATGTTCCGTCGCGCCATGAAGCGTGCGGTTATGAGCACCATGCGCAGCGGTGCGCTGGGCGTCAAGATCCGCTTGTCAGGTCGTCTGAACGGTTCAGAAATTGCGCGTACCGAGCAGGTCCGTGAAGGTCGCATTCCCTTGCACACCTTCCGCGCCGATATCGATTACGCGACTGCTGAAGCGCTGACCACCTACGGCATCATCGGTATCAAGGTTTGGATCTTCAAGGGTGAGGTCTTCGACGTGGCGCCTGCGGCACCGGTCGAGCCCACCGAACAGGCGGCTGATCAGCCGGCGACGGCCTGAGGATTTAGGGCATGTTGCAACCAAAACGTACCAAGTACCGTAAGCAGTTCAAGGGACGCAATGCGGGTCTTGCCCACCGGGGCAGCACCGTAGCGTTCGGCGAGTTTGGACTCAAGGCGACCGAGCGGGCCCGCATGACGGCGCGCGAGATCGAAGCGGCCCGTCGTGCCATGGCTCGTGCTGTCAAGCGCGGTGGCCAGATATGGGTCCGTGTGTTCCCTGACGTGCCTATCAGCAAGAAGCCTCTCGAGGTTCGCATGGGTAGCGGTAAGGGCAACGTCGAGTACTGGATCGCCAAGATTCAGCCCGGCAAGGTCCTCTTCGAGATGGAAGGCGTGACCGAAGAGCAGGCGCGCGAGGCGTTCCGCCTTGCGGGTGCCAAGCTCTCAGTGTCGACGGTCTTCGTTAAGCGACAGGTGCGTTGATGAAGGCTAAAGAATTACGTGGCAAGAATCCCGCCGAGCTCGAGGCTGAGCTGCTGGGTTTGCGCAAGGAGCAGTTCGCACTGCGCCTGCAGCGTGCGACCGGTCAGGCCATCAAGCCCGACCAGTTCACCAAGGTGCGCCGCAGCATTGCGCGACTGAAGACCATCCAGGGCGAGCTTAAGGCTGGCTCATCGGGAGATAAGGCATGAATACGCCCGCGATCGAAGCGACAGCCGAAAAGGCTGCTCGCACGCTCACTGGCAAGGTGGTCAGCAGCAAGACTGCCAAGACCATCGCCGTTGAGATAACCCGGGTCGTCAAACACCCGATGTATGGCAAGTACATGCGTCGTACGACGCGTTTGCTGGCCCATGACGAGGCTGGTGTAGCTCGTGATGGCGATACCGTGCTGATTTCGCCCTGCCGTCCCATGTCGCGTCGTAAGTCGTGGCGGTTGGTGTCGGTGGTCGAACGCGGTTTGGCCGTCTGATTCATTTCGAGGCAGGTTCAAGATGATTCAGACACGCACATTGCTCAATGCCGCTGATAACAGCGGTGCCAAGACCCTGATGTGCATCAAGGTGCTGGGCGGGTCCCATCGCCGGTATGCCACCGTCGGGGATGTCATCAAGGTCAGCGTCAAAGACGCTATCCCGCGTGGCAAGGTTAAGAAGGGTGAGGTTTATGACGCTGTGGTCGTACGTACGGCCTTCGGTGTTCGCCGTCCCGATGGTTCGCTGATCCGGTTTGACGGCAACGCTGCGGTGTTGCTCAACCAGAAGCTCGAGCCCATTGGTACTCGTATTTTCGGACCCGTGACCCGCGAGCTGCGCACGGTACGGTTCATGAAGATCATCTCCCTGGCGCCCGAGGTCCTCTGAGGTTCAGGTTATGAATAAGCTTCGTAAAGGCGATCAGGTTGTTGTGTTGTCGGGTCGTGACAAAGGCCGCAAGGGCGCCATAGTCACGGTTCAGGCTGACGGCATGGTCGTGGTTGAAGGTATTAACGTCGCCAAGAAGCACCAGCGGCCCAATCCGCAGCGGCAGATTCAGGGTGGCATCCTCGAAAAGGAAATGCCCCTGGACCCGTCCAATGTGGCCTTGTGGAACGCGGCGACTGGCAAGGGTGATCGCGTGGGCTTCAAGACGCTCGCCGACGGCAAGAAGGTTCGCTTCTTCAAGTCGAACGACGAAGTTCTCGACGTATAGGACTGGCAGGACGAATATGAGCAGGCTTCAGGACTTTTATCGTGACACGGTCGTTCCGCGCCTTCGGCAGGATCTGGCTTTGACGAACCCCATGCAGGTGCCGAAGATCACCAAGATCACGGTCAACATGGGCGTGGGCGAGGCAGTTGCTGACCCCAAGGTCGTCGACGCCGCCGCGGCAGACATGGGCAAGATCACCGGCCAGAAGCCGCAGATCACCAAGTCCAAGAAGGCTATCGCTGCATTCAAGCTGCGTGAAGGCCTGCCGATCGGTTGCAAGGTCACGCTGCGCGGTGAGCGTATGTACGAATTCCTGGATCGCCTCATCAGTGTGGCTATCCCCCGCATCCGCGATTTCCGTGGTGTGTCTGCGCGTGCTTTTGATGGCCGCGGCAACTACACCCTGGGTATCAAAGAGCAGATCATTTTTCCCGAGATTCAATACGACGCAATCGACCAATTGCGCGGTATGGATATCACCATTACGACCACTGCCGTGAATAACGAACAGGGTCGGGCGTTGCTGGAAGCTTTCAACTTCCCGTTCCGCAAGTAAACATTCGCCAAGCATAGAACGGGCAACGAGGACAGACGGCACATGGCCAAGACAAACATGGTCGAGCGCGACAAGCGCCGTGCACGCACGGTGCAGAAGTACGCGGTGAAGCGTGCAGAGCTCAAGGAACTGGTGCGTAGCCCCGGTACCTCGCCCGAGGATCGCATCGCTGCGCAAGAGAAGTTGCAGTCGCTACCGCGTGACGCAAGTCCTACGCGCATGCGCAACCGTTGCGGCCTGACCGGCCGGCCGCGCGGCGTTTACCGTAAGTTCGGCTTGGCTAGAACTAAAATCCGCGAAGTGGCCAACCGCGGCGAAATACCCGGCCTCGTTAAGGCGAGCTGGTAGGAGGCCCTGCAAGATGAGCATGACTGATCCTGTCGCCGATCTACTGACCCGTATTCGTAACGGGCAGAGTGCCGGTAAGACACAGGTGAGCCTCGATTCGTCCAAGATCAAGACGGCGATTGTCCGTGTTCTCAAGGATGAAGGCTACGTAGCCGATTTCCGCGTCGCCGCGGAAGACGGTAAGCCGAGACTCACTATTGACCTCAAGTATTTCGAGGGGCGTCCGGTTATAGACCGCCTCGAGAGAGTCAGCCGGCCTGGGTTGCGGGTTTACCGCGGCCAGGACGAACTGCCCAAGGTCCTCGGTGGATTGGGGACGGTAATCGTCTCTACCCCGCGGGGCGTAATGACCGACCGCCAGGCTCGAGCAATCGGCCAGGGTGGCGAAGTTCTCTGCTACGTGGCCTAACGGTCACGCTGCAATTCAAGGGCTCTAGACATGTCGCGAGTAGCCAAAAGACCCGTTCCCCTGCCTCAGGGCGTCACGGCGACGATCACACCGACCTCGGTCACCGTCAAAGGTGCCAAGGGCACGTTGAGCGTTCCGGTGAGCAAGGGCGTGTCTGTCGTTGAAGAAAACAAGGTTTTACAGGTTAGCTACACAGACGCGGTCGGCGCAGCTGCGCTGGCTGGCGCCACCCGCGCGCACTTGGCCAACATGGTCAATGGCGTCACGGTGGGCTACCAGAAGAAGCTTGAGTTGGTTGGTGTGGGTTACCGCGCCGCGGTTCAGGGCAATGTCCTGAATCTGACGCTGGGCTTTTCCCACGCGGTTACGGTCAATGCTCCCGATGGCATCACCATCGAGGCGCCGACCCAGACCGAGGTGCTAATCAAAGGTATCGATCGCCAGCGGGTCGGCCAGATTGCCGCCGAGATCCGCAGCATACGTCCGCCGGAACCCTATAAGGGCAAGGGCGTGAAGTATTCCGACGAGAAAATCGTCATCAAGGAAGGCAAGAAGAAGTAGCGCGAGGGTAGGCCAGAATGACCATTTCGACCAAAGACCGCCGTGTTCGGCGCGCCATCAAAACGCGGGCTCATATCCGCGAACTCGATGTCGCCCGTTTGACGGTGCACCGCACCCCGCGGCACATCTACGCGCAGGTTTTCGACGCGCAGGGAGCCAACGTTCTCGTTGCGGCTTCGACCCTGCAGGAATCGGTTGCCGGTGAGCTCAAGGGCACGGGCAACGTGGATGCCGCCAAGGCAGTTGGCAAGGCGATTGCCGAGCGTGCGCGCGCAGCCGGAATCAGCAAAGTGGCTTTCGATCGTGCGGGCTTCCGCTATCACGGGCGCATTAAGGCGCTTGCTGATGCCGCTCGTGAAGCCGGCCTAGAGTTCTAACCAGGCGGAAATTTAGATGGCACGTCCCGATAAAAATCAGAGCGCTGACGAGTTCACCGAGAAGTTGGTGGCGGTCAACCGCACAGCGAAGACCGTTAAGGGTGGCCGCCAGTTCGGCTTCACCGCCTTGACTGTGGTGGGCGACGGCGCAGGCCGCGTAGGCTTCGGATTCGGCAAGGCACGTGAAGTGCCGGTTGCCATCTCCAAGGCCATGGCGCAGGCGCGCAAGAACGTCGTTCATGTGAGCCTGCAAAAGGACACCCTGCACTACGCCATCCGCGGCACACACGGCGCAACGCGCGTGTTGATGCAGCCGGCGTCGGGCGGTACGGGCGTTATTGCCGGAGGCGGTATGCGCGCGGTGCTCGAGTGCGCCGGTGTGCGTAACGTCCTGGCCAAGAGCTACGGGTCACGTAACCCCATCAATGTTGTGCGCGCCACCATCAAGGCGCTGGCGGCGGTTCGTTCGCCCAACAACATTGCTGCGAAGCGTGGCAAGACTTTGGAAGACATCCTGGGCTAATGCACATGGCAAGCAATCCGGTCAGCAACAAGAAGCTGAAAGTCACGCTCATGAAGAGCATTCACGGTCAGCTGCAGGCAATCGTGTCGTCGGTGCGTGGGCTGGGCCTGCGTCGCCCGCACCATAGCGTTGTCGTGGCCGCCACGGCGGAAAACCTCGGCATGATCAATGCGGCAACGCATCTGCTCAAAGTCGAAGAGGCGCAGTCATGAGACTCAACACAATTAAGTCATCGCCGGGCACCAAGAAGGTTCGCCTTCGCGTCGGTCGCGGTGCGTCGGCCGGTCAGGGTAAGACCTCCGGTCGCGGCGTTAAGGGTCAGCGCGCTCGCAAGGGCGGCTACCATAAGGTCGGCTTCGAGGGCGGTCAGATGCCTTTGCAGCGTCGTATGCCTAAGGTCGGCTTCCGCTCGGCCATGAAGGCCACGCGTGCCGAAGTGCGCTTGAGCGAGCTCAATGCCGTCACTGCAGACATCATCGACCTGGCTGCCTTGAAGGCTGCCGGCGTGGTGCCTATTTTTGCGCTGCAGGCCAAGGTCGTGCTGTCGGGTGAAATCACCCGCGCGGTGACTTTGCGCGGCGTTGGCGTCACCAAGGGTGCGGCGGAAGCCATTGCCAAGGCTGGCGGCACTATCGAAGTTGCGGCTGCTGCCGAGTAAAGCACCAGACACGTAGCCATGGCCAACACCCCCATCACCAATCCGTCAGCAGCATTAGGAGACGCATCACGCTTTAGCGAGATTCGTAGCCGCATCCTGTTCTTGATTGGTGCCCTGGTGGTGTATCGCACGGGCACGTTCATCCCGGTGCCGGGCATCGACCCGGCGCAGGTCGCGCGCTTCTTTAATGATCAGTCCAACACCATCCTTGGCATCGTCAACATGTTCTCGGGCGGTGCGCTGTCGCGGTTGTCGATCTTCGCCATGGGCGTCATGCCTTATATCTCGGCGTCGATCATCATTCAGATGATGGGTATGGTCGTTCCGCAGCTGATGGAATATCGCAAAGAAGGCGAGTCCGGCAAGCGTAAGATGACCCAGCTGACCCGTTACGGTGCTGTCATTCTCGGGTTCTTCCAGTCTTTCGCGGCGGCGGTGACCTTGCAGAGCAACGGCATGGTGTTGTCGCCGGGCCTGTTCACGTGGGTGCTGCCTGCCACCATCACCATGACCACTGGAACCATGTTCCTCATGTGGCTGGGTGAGCAGATCACCGAGCGTGGAATCGGCAACGGCATCTCGATGATCATCCTGGTCGGCATTCTGGCCGGTATCCCCGGCGCGGTCGGCCGCACCATAGAGCAGGTCAATACCGGCGAGATGGGTGGTCCCTTCGCGCTGCTGCTGATGGCGGTGGTGGTTGGCGTCACTGCTTTTTGCGTATTCGTCGAGCGCGCTCAGCGCCGCATCACGGTCAATTACGCCAAGCGTCAAGTGGGCCGCAAGATGTACGGCGGCCAGACCAGCCATTTGCCGTTCAAGCTCAACATGGCCGGTGTGATCCCGCCGATCTTCGCGTCGAGTTTGCTGTTGTTCCCGGCGACTATCGCCAGCTTTCTGGGTACTAACAGTCAGTCAGTCGTTGCTCGGGGCATGCAGTGGTTGTCGACCTCTCTGGGTTACGGTCAGCCCTTGCACTTGGTGCTATACGCAGTCCTCATCCTGTTTTTCTGCTTCTTCTACACCGCGCTGGTGTTCAACGCCCGCGATACGGCAGAAAACCTTAAGAAGTCAGGCGCCTTTATTCCGGGTATCCGTCCGGGCCAGCACACCGGCGAGTACATCGACAAAGTGCTGACCCGTTTGACGCTCTGGGGCGCCATCTACATTGCCGGCGTTTGCCTGCTGCCCGAGGCGCTGATGTCGTCCCGCGGCGTGCCTTTCCAGTTCGGTGGCACATCACTGCTTATCGTGGTGGTGGTGGTAATGGATTTCAGTGCGCAGTTCCAGGCGCAGATGATGTCGCACCACTACCCGGGTCTGATGAAGAAGGCGAATCTGCTTGGCGCAGGTCGCAATGGCGCCGGTAGCTGATGGCCCGCTCGCCAAAGTTTAATGAGGGTTTAGACAATGAAGGTACGTCCGTCCGTCAAGAAGATCTGCAAGAACTGCAAGATCGTGCGCCGTCGCCGGGTGATCTACGTGATCTGCTCGACCGATGCGCGCCACAAGCAGCGTCAGGGTTGATTGCCCTGGACACCTATTTTGGCAACGACGTTGATTTAATGATGTTTCCACGTAGAATGCCGCGCCTTTGCGCACGGCTTGGGGCGATCTGATGGCACGTATAGCCGGCATTAATATTCCGATGAACAAGCACGTATGGATCGGGCTTACCCATATCTATGGGATAGGTCGGACCCGGGCGCGCGAAGCCTGTGAGATTACGGGCATCAACCCTTCGACCAAGGTCAAAGATTTGACCGACGCCGAGGTTGCTGCGCTGCGCTCACAGATCGCCAAGTGGGCGGTTGAGGGTGATCTGCGTCGTGAAGTCTCCATGAACATCAAGCGTTTGATGGACTTGGGCACGTGGCGCGGTATCCGTCATCGTCGTGGCCTGCCCATGCGTGGTCAGCGTACTCGCACCAACGCCCGTACCCGTAAGGGTCCGCGCAAGCAAGCGGTCAAGCTCAACTCGCCTCCGGGCAAGTAAGCCCCGGCCCGCACAGCTCATTACAGAGGCAACGGTTTACATATGGCCGACCAGAAGACAGCCGCGGCAAACGCGAAGAAGCCCAAAAAAGCACGCAAAAATGTGCTCGATGGCATTGCGCACGTGCACGCGTCGTTCAACAACACCATCATCACGATCACCGATCGTCAGGGCAACACCTTGTCTTGGGCGACTTCCGGCGGTTGCGGTTTCCGCGGTTCGCGCAAGAGCACGCCCTTTGCAGCCCAGGTGGCTGCCGAGAAGGCTGGCATTGCCGCTCAGGAACATGGTCTGAAGAACGTCGAGGTCCGCGTGGGCGGTCCCGGCCCGGGTCGCGAATCGGCTGTCCGCGCCCTCAACGGTTGCGGTCTCAAGATCACCAGCATCGCAGATATCACGCCGATCCCGCACAACGGCTGCCGTCCGCCGAAGAAGCGCCGGGTTTGATGCGTCGGCACTGACAGGAATAAAGACATGGCGCGTTATACAGGTCCGAAATGCAAGCTGTCCCGTCGTGAGGGCACAGATCTCTTCCTCAAGAGTGGCGTCAAGCCCCTCGAGAGCAAGTGCAAGCTGCAAGTCCCCCCGGGTGGCATCAAGGGTGAGCGTCGTACGCGCTTGTCCGACTACGGTACGCAGCTGCGCGAGAAGCAGAAGCTGCGCCGTATGTACGGTGTGCTCGAGCGGCAGTTCCGCAACTATTATCAGGAGGCTTCGCGCCGTCCTGGTTCAACCGGCGAAACGCTGCTCAAGTTGCTCGAGTCGCGTCTCGACAACGTCGTCTATCGCATGGGTTTTGCGTCGACGCGGGCTGAGGCTCGCCAGTTGGTGAGCCACAAGGCGATTCAGGTCAACGGCCAGGCAGTGACCATTGCGTCCTACCAGGTCAAGGCGGGCGATGTCGTCCAGGTTCGCGAGAAGGCACGCAACCAGTTGCGCGTACAGGGCTCTTTGACGATGGCGGCGCAAGCCGGCTTCCCGGAGTGGCTGGACGTGAACGAAAAGGAAATGCGCGGCGTGTTCAAGTCGGTACCGGCCCGCACTGATGTGCTGCCGGATATCAACGAGAACCTCGTCGTCGAGCTTTACTCGAAGTGATGGTGGAGGTGCTATGCATTCCTCGGTAACCGAATTTCTCAAGCCCCGTGTCGTCAAGGTTCAGCCTGTGGCGCCGCGTCAGGCCCGTGTTGTCATCGAGCCGTTCGAGCGTGGTTTCGGCCATACGCTGGGCAACGCGCTGCGTCGCGTGCTGCTCAGTTCGATGCCCGGTGCGGCGATCACCGAAGTCGAAATCGACGGCGTGCTGCACGAATACACCAGCATTGAGGGCGTTCAGGAAGATGTCGTCGACATCCTGTTGAACCTCAAGTCGGTGGCCATCCGCATGCATTCGCGCGATGTCGCCGAACTGCGCTTGCACAAGAAGGGCCCTGGCCCTGTGACCGCCGGTGACATTCAGGTCGATCACGACGTTGAAGTGGTCAACCCCGATTTGGTCATTGCCAACCTGACCAAGGCTGGCGAGCTGTCCATGCAGATTAAAGTCGAGCGTGGCCGTGGCTATCGCCCGGCTGTGCAGCGGGCTGCGTTCGAAGAGTCCACGCGTGCCATTGGCCGCCTGCAGCTCGACGCCTCGTTCAGCCCTGTGCGTCGTGTGACCTATGCTGTTGAAGCCGCGCGCGTTGAACAGCGCACGGACTTGGACAAGCTGGTTATCGATATCGAGACCAACGGCACCATCGACCCCGAAGAAGCTATTCGTCGGGCCGGCGCTATCCTCAAGGACCAGCTGTCAGTGTTCGTGGACCTGCAGGGCGAAGAAGAATCGTCAGGCAAGACCGAGATCATGACTTTTGATCCGTTGTTGCTGCGTCCTGTCGACGAGCTCGAATTGACCGTCCGCAGTGCCAACTGCCTGAAGGCGGAAAACATTCACTACATCGGCGACCTGGTGCAACGCACCGAGGTCGAGCTGCTGCGCACCCCCAATCTCGGCAAGAAGTCTCTTACCGAAATCAAGGAAGTGCTCCAGGGCCACGGTCTTATGCTGGGCATGCGCCTGGATGGATGGCCGCCGCCCAGCCTTCGTCACGACGACGATCGCGAAACGATCTGATCAGGTAAGAATCCATGCGCCATCAACTTTCCGGCCGCCAACTCTCGCGCAACGCTCCGCACCGTCGGGCGATGCTGCGTAACATGGCTGTGTCGCTGCTGCAGCACGAAACCATCCGCACCACGGTCCCCAAGGCCAAGGAACTGCGGCGGGTTGTCGAGCCCCTCATCACCCTTGGTAAAATCGATACCGAAGCCAAGCGTCGTCTGGCCTTCGCGCGACTGCGCGATGCCAAGATCGTTGCCAAGTTGTTCGGTGACATCGGTCCGCGCTTTGCGGCCCGTGCCGGCGGCTACACCCGCATCCTGCATATGGCGCCGCGTCCTGGCGACAACGCGCCCATGGCGTTGATGCAGTTGGTCGATGGTCCGGCGGTGGTCGCTGTTGAACCCGCTAAGAAAGCTAAGAAGGCCAAGAAGGCTGCGGCCTGATTCGGGCTGACAGTGCTGCCCTGACTTGAGTTATTGCTAGGAGACTGAGATGAGCCTAATTTCAGAGTTCAAGCAGTTCGCAATGAAGGGCAATGTCGTCGACCTCGCGGTCGGCGTCATTATCGGTGCGGCCTTCGGCAAGATTGTCTCTTCCTTGGTAGAGAACGTGATCATGCCGCCTCTGGGGTTGGCGCTTTCGGGTGTCAACTTTTCTGATCTGGCAGTCACTCTGGCTGTGGACCCGGCGGGCAAGCCTGTCCTGCTGCGCTACGGCGTCTTTCTGCAGTCGATCTTTGACTTCTTGATCGTCGCCATTGTGATTTTTATCGCGGTCAAAGCGATCAACCGCTTGCAGGCTGCGCCCGCTGCGGCCGAAGAGCCTGCTGCGCCGGCAGAGCCGCCCCGTCAGGAAGCCCTGCTCGAAGAGATCCGCGACCTGCTCAAGCAGTCTCGCTGAGCTTAAAGGCCTCGCGGGTCAGGTTCTGGTGGCCGGTTGCGGTCACCAGTACGTTGTCCTCGACCCTTATGCCGCCCCATTGGCGCAGCTCGTCGACCAGCGGCCAGTTGATCTGAGCAGCCAGCGGGCTGTTGCGGGCCCGCTCCAAGAGCAGGTCTATAAAATACAGCCCGGGTTCCACAGTAACCACAAAGTCCGCCTCTAACTGACGGGTCAGGCGCAGCGTCGGGTGGCCCGGCGGTGGCGCGATGGCGGGTGTTGTGGGGGTCGGCTGAAAACCGGCGACATCGTGCACCTGCAAGCCCAGCAGATGACCCAAGCCATGCGGCAGGAAAACCGCCGAAAGGCCGCTCTCCAGAGCCTGCTGAGGGTCCGCTTTGATGACGTCGTGGGCCGCCAGCAGTTCGGCGATCAGCAGGTGCGCCTGCAGGTGCAGATCGCGCCAGTCCAGGCCCGGACGCACGGCTGCGCACAGGGCTTGTTGTAGCCCATCCATCCCTTGCAGCAGGGCCTCGAAAGTGGCGTTTCCGCTGGCATACGTGCGGGTGATATCGCTGCCATAACCGCGAAATCCGGCGCCGGCGTCGATGAGCAGCGAGCGGTGCTGCGGGGGCGCACTGCGATCGAGTTGTTGGTAGTGCAGCGTGGCCGCGTGTTCGTTCAGCCCTACGATGGCCTGATACGGCAGTTCCTGCTCCCGCTGGCCGCAACCCTGCAAAAAAGCCTGATGGATGGCGAACTCGCTGCCACCGGCCAGATAGGCCTGATGTGCAGCCTGGTGACCTCGTACGCCTCGCGCACTGGCTGCACGTTGGCAGGCCACCTCATAGGGCGTCTTGCGCACGCGCTGCTCGTGCAGCTGGGCCAGCAACAGGCTTGAGTTGATCGCTGCGAAATGCGGCGTCTGTTCTGCCGGACACACTTCGCCCACAAAAGCGGTGTCCGCGTCTAAGGGTCCCAGCGCCGCCCAGGCAGCGCCGGCACTGCTGACGCGCTCGATGTCGAAATGCGTCACCCAGGTCTCAGCAGGGATTTGTGCCGGCAAATGCCAGTAGTCGTCGGCGCTGCAAAACAGCAGTCGGGGACGCTGCCCGGGGCGGATATGCAGCAAGCAGTCCGGAGCCTGCAGCAGGGGCAACCACCACAACCAATGCGGATTGGCCTTGAAGGGCAGGTGGTGATCGTCAAGGAATACGAGCCGCGGCGTTCCCGAAGAGATGACTAACGCGCTCATCCCGCAGGCCTCCAAGGCGCGCTGCGTGCGCTCTGCGATGCAGCGGTGGTGCGCCGGATAGTGGCTATCTGGGTGCAAATGGCCTGCTGTCACCACAAACTCTCCTGACAATGCTGTTTTCAATTTAACAGGGACTCTATACAATTTGACTCAGCGATTTGAAGAATCGCCGGGTACGCAAAGTGCCCGCAATTCGTTCTACTGCTAGTCCGTCGCATTTCTCACCATCATTTTTCGGGGTATCGCTTGATGAAAACCAAACTCGCTCTGAGTGCCTTCGTCCTGGCAATCGCGCTGGCCGGCTGCGCCAAGAAGGAAGAGGCTCCGGCCGCTGCTCCCGCTCCGGCTGCCGAGGCTCCCGCTGCTGCTCCTGCTGAAGCCGCTCCGGCTGCTGAGGCTGCCGCTCCGGCTGCCGAGGCTGCTCCGGCCGCTGCTGCTGAGGCTGCTCCGGCTGCCAAGTAACAGCGTTCTGCGCTGCTGAGTCCCGGCTTTACCGCCGGGACTACAGAAGGCCCGGGCAAGTCGCACAGACCTGTCCGGGCTTTTGCGCATCTGAGCTGCCGCTTTTCAAACCATGACGGTTACCCTTAGAGATGCCAACGGCCACCGTGCCGATCGGCGCTGGATCGAGAGCGTTTATCGCGACTACCTCGATGATCTGGCACCCGACGCGACTGGTGTTTTTCCGTCGCTAAACGAAATCGGCTTTTGCGAGCCTGACCAATTGGCGCAGTGGTTTGCCGATGAATCGGCCAGCGTACTGACTCTGTTGTCGCAGCAGCAGCCCGTGGGCTTTGCCATGGTTGCGATGGCGCGGGGTGGACTGGCCGCTGGCACAGTCAGCCGCCCTTATCGCATGACCGAATTTTTTATCGCCCGGCCTTACCGGCGACGCGGCATGGGGCGTCAGGCAGCCCGCTTGCTGTTGGATCGCTTTGCCGGATACTGGGAAATCACGCAAGCGCAGAATAATGCGCCCGCTGTGCAGTTCTGGCGCCGCATCATCACTCAGTACACTGCCGGCAACTATCAGGAACGATCGGCCCGTGGTGAGGTGATGCAGACCTTTCGCTCGGGCGCTGCCGGCAAACTCAGCGCGCCAAGCTAGCGTTCGCGCGGTGCAGGCAAGGACTTGCGCGCCAACAGCGGCGCCAGAAACCGCGCCGTTTCACAGTTGCTGACCCGTGCCACCTGTTCGGGTGTGCCGGTGGCCAGTATGCGTCCACCGCCGGCTCCGCCTTCGGGACCCAGATCGATGATCCAGTCTGCGGTCTTGATGACATCGAGGTTGTGCTCGATGACGATGATGGTGTTGCCCTCATCCCGCAGCCGATGCAGCACTTTAAGCAGCTGCGCCACATCATGAAAGTGCAGCCCTGTGGTCGGCTCATCCAGTATGTAGAGCGTGCGGCCGGTGGCACGCTTGGCCAGTTCCCGCGCCAGCTTGACGCGCTGCGCCTCGCCACCCGACAGGGTGGTCGCGTTCTGACCCAGTCGCACATAGGCCAAGCCCACATCCATCAGCGTCTGCAGTTTGCCGGCCAACAGCGGGATGGCCTTGAAGAACGTCAGCGCGTCCTCGATGGTCATATCCAGCACTTCGTGGATGTTCTTGCCGCGGTAGCGGATGTCCAGCGTCTCGCGGTTATAGCGCTGTCCGTGGCAGACATCGCAGGGCACATACACGTCGGGCAGAAAGTGCATCTCGACGCGGATCAGGCCATCGCCCTCGCAGGCTTCGCAGCGACCGCCCTTGACGTTGAAACTAAAGCGTCCTGACTCATAGCCGCGGGTACGCGCTTCGGGCACTTGCGCAAACAGATCGCGCAGCGGCGCAAACAAGCCGGTGTAGGTGGCCGGGTTGGATCGCGGCGTGCGGCCGATGGGGCTCTGGTCGATCTCGATGACGCGGTCGATGAACTCCATGCCTTCGATGCCATCGACGGCAGCGACATCGCCGGCCTGTAGACCCAGGTAGTGCGAGGCCGCCCGGTACAGCGTGTCATTGACCAGCGTCGACTTGCCCGAGCCTGAGACGCCGGTGACGCAGGTGAACAGGCCGATGGGGAACTCGGCTGTAACGTGCTTGAGGTTGTTGGCGCGCGCGCCGATAAGACGCAGGTGCCGTCCGGCTTGCGGCGCGTTGCGTGTGGCCGGCACGGCGATACATTCGCGGCCGCTCAAGTAGCGACCCGTCAGCGAGGCTTCGTTGGCCAGGATATCGGCTGGAGTGCCTTGCGCCACGATATAGCCGCCGTGCACACCGGCGCCCGGCCCCAGATCGAGCACGTGGTCGGCCGATAAGATCGCGTCCTCGTCGTGTTCGACGACGATCACTGTGTTGCCCAGATCACGCAGCCGTCGCAGCGTGCCCAGCAGGCGCTGGTTGTCGCGTTGATGCAAGCCGATGGACGGCTCATCGAGTATGTACATGACGCCCGTTAAGCCCGAGCCGACCTGGCTGGCCAGTCGTATGCGCTGTGCCTCACCACCTGACAGCGTTTCGGCGCTGCGATCGAGTGTCAGGTAGTCCAAGCCCACATCGACCAGAAACCGCAGACGGTCAGCCACCTCTTTGACGATGCGACCGGCGATCTCGCCGCGCCAGCCGTCCAGATGCAAGGTGCCGAAGTGGGTGAGCGCATCGCCCACCGACAGATGCGAAGCGTTAGGCAGCGTCAGTTCACCGACGTGCACATGGCGGGCAGTGCCATTGAGGCGCGCGCCTTGGCAGTCTGTGCACACGCGGGTGCCGCGATATTTGCCCAGTTCTTCGCGCACCGTGCCGGACTCGGTCTCGGCATAGCGGCGTTCGAGGTTGGGCAATATGCCCTCGAAGGCATGCACGCGTTTGCCGGTCTTGCCGCGCGAATCGGTATAGCGGAACTCCATTTCCTCATCGCCACTGCCGTGCAAGACCACCTGACGCACGCTGACGTCCAACTGGTTCCACGGCGTGTCGCTGTCAAACTTGTAGTGCGCCGCCAGCGCACACACCATCTGAAAGTAATACGCGTTGCGCCGGTCCCAGCCGCGTATGGCACCGCCGGCCAGCGACAGCTGCGGATGGGTCACAACCCGCTGCGGATCGAAGAACTGCTGATAGCCCAAACCATCGCAACCCGTGCAAGCACCCGACGGGTTGTTGAACGAGAACATCTTCGGTTCCAGCAGCGGCACGCTGTGACCGCACTGCGGGCAGGCGTGCTTGCTCGAGAAAGTCATCTCGGCGCGTTGGTTGGTCTCGGCAAAGGCCAGCCGGGCAATGCCATTACCCAGACGCAGCGCGGTTTCAAACGACTCGGCCAGTCGCTGCGCAATGTCCGGCCGGGTACGGAAGCGATCGACCACCGCTTCGATGTTGTGCTTACGCTTGGCATCGAGGTCGCCGACAGCGTCGATCTCGACCACCTTGCCGTCGATGCGGGCGCGCACGAAACCCTGGGCAGAGAGTTCATCGAGGATGTCGTTGTGTTCGCCGCGCCGGTCGCTGACGCACGGCGCCAGCAGCATGGCGGTTTCGCCGTCTGGCAGGCGCAGCACCTGATCAACCATCTGGCTGACGGTTTGCGCCGCCAGCTCTAAGCCATGCTCCGGGCAACGCGGTATACCGACGCGGGCGTACAGCAGCCGCAGATAGTCGTGGATC
>CAIVTJ010000083.1 GCA_903908825.1 uncultured Pseudomonadota bacterium
AGGCGACATCGATGGTGATGCCTTGCTCGCGCTCGGCCGCCAGGCCATCGACCAGCAGCGCAAAGTCCAGGTTATCGCCTTGAGTGCCGACTTTGCGTGAGTCGGCTTCCAGCGCTGCCAGTTGGTCTTCGAACACCAGCTTGGATTCATACAGCAAGCGCCCGATGAGTGTGCTCTTGCCGTCGTCCACACTGCCGCAGGTGATAAAGCGCAGCAGGCTTTTGTGTTCGTGCGACTCCAGGTAAGCCAGGATGTCGCTGCCGATGAGGTCGGAACTGTGCGCCATCAGAAGTACCCTTCCTGCTTCTTCTTTTCCATGGAACCGGCGGAGTCATGATCGATGACACGGCCCTCACGCTCGGAGTTACGCGCCAGCAGCATCTCTTGAATGACATCCGGCAGCGTGGTCGCGGTGCTTTCGACAGCGCCGGTCAAGGGGTAGCAGCCCAGAGTACGGAAACGCACCATCTTGTGTTCAGGCTGCTCACCCGGCTGCAGCGGCATACGCTCGTCATCCACCATGATCAGTTGACCATCGCGGCGCACCACCGGCCGCGGCGCCGACAGATACAAGGGCACGATGGGGATGTTCTGCTGATGGATGTACTGCCAGATATCCAGCTCTGTCCAGTTGGACAGCGGAAACACACGCAAGCTCTCGCCTTTGTGGATACGCGTGTTGTAGCAGCGCCAGAGTTCCGGACGTTGCCGCTTGGGGTCCCAGCGATGGTGTTCGGAGCGGAACGAGATGATGCGCTCTTTGGCCCGTGACTTTTCCTCGTCGCGGCGGGCACCGCCAAAGGCTGCATCGAACCCGTAGTGATCTAGCGCTTGGCGCAGGGCCTGGGTCTTCATGACGTCGGTGTGTAGGGCCGAACCATGAGAAAACGGCCCTATGCCTTTGGCCAGGCCCTCGGGGTTGGTATGCACCAACAATTCGAGTCCCAACTTCTTAACGGTCTGATCCCGGAAGGCAATCATCTCGCGGAACTTCCAGGTCGTGTCGATATGCAGCAGACGGAAGGGCGGTCTGGCCGGATAAAAGGCCTTGAGGGCCAGATGCAGCATGACCGAGCTGTCTTTGCCTATCGAGTAGAGCATGACCGGATTGGCGCACTCGGCGACCACTTCGCGCAGGATATGGATGCTCTCGGCTTCTAGCCGTTGCAGGTGGGTCAGGGGGTGCATGGATGGCTGTATATCCGTAGGCCGGCCGTTAGAGGGCGCAGATTCTAGCGGCTCAGCGTGACGTGCGGGTTGTAAGGTGATACCCGTCACGTTATGCGCCCGGCAAGGTCCGTCGGCATGGCGCACTATAGGCGACGCTGGCCAGAGTCCTTTGGCACGTGCGACCGGGTTCGTTCCTTAAGAGCCGCACATGCTTTAAACTCCTGCCGCGTTAAGTCACATCCAGCTTTCTGAACTGCAAGGTTTCCTACAGTCACCATGAGCCAAAGCAAGGGTTCCAGCGATCCCTCAAGCCTGATTGCCACGCAGACCGCTTCGTCTGCCCTGTTCGGCGGCAACGCCACCTACGTTGAAGACCTCTACGAGCGCTATCTGGCCGGCGAAGAGGTGCCTGCCGATTGGCAGACTTACTTCGCCAGCGTGCGCCCGAGTGGCGGCGGCGAGCGGGCCCATGGCCCGCTGGTGCGCGAACTCGAAGAGCGGGCCGCCAGCGGCGCCCGGCGGGTCGTGATTGCGGCCCCGGCCGCAGACAGCGGAGAAAAGCAGGCTGCGGTCTCGCGACTGATCCAGATCTACACCAATCGCGGCCATCTGATCGCCAAACTCGATCCGCTGGGCCTGATGCAGCGTCCCAAGCCCCGTGTCCTGGAACTGGACTACATGGGCCTCTCCAGTGCCGATCTGGACACCGAGTTTTTCACCGGCAGCCGCATAGACGCCTTTCCGCGTCGTGCCACGCTGCGGCAAATCATCGCGCTGCTAGAGCAGGTCTATGCCGGCCCCATCGGTGCAGAGTTTGCGCATGTCTCGGACACCGAAGAGCGTCTGTGGCTGCAAGATGAGTTCCAGCGCAGCCGTTTGCAGCTGAAACTAAGCACCGATGAGCGGCGCAATATTCTCTGGCAATTGACCGCCGCAGAAGGCCTCGAGCGCTATCTGCACACCAAATACGTCGGCCAGAAGCGTTTCTCGCTCGAGGGTGGCGACTCTTTGATGCCCATGCTCGATGATCTGGTGCAGCGCGGCGGTGAGGCCAAGATTGATGAGTTCGTTATCGGCATGGCCCATCGTGGTCGCCTCAACGTGCTGGTCAACCTGCTGGGCAAAGCCCCGTCCGAGCTGTTTTCCGAGTTTGAAGGCAAGTACGACCTGGCCCATCTGAAGGGCTCCGGGGACGTCAAATATCACAAGGGCTACTCGTCTGACATCAAGACGGCTGCCGGCAATGTGCACGTGGCACTGGCCTTCAATCCCTCGCACCTGGAAATCGTCAACCCCGTCGTCGAGGGTTCGGTGCGCGCCCGTCAAGAGCGTCGTGGCGATGCCGAAGGCGCGCGTGTGGTGCCGGTGCTCATCCACGGCGATGCGGCTTTCGCCGGTCAAGGCGTGGTCATGGAGACCATGCAGTTGTCGCAGGCCCGCGGTTTTTATACCGGTGGCACCCTTCATCTGATCATCAACAATCAGGTCGGCTTTACCACCAGCGAGCCTGCCGATGCGCGCTCGACCATGTACTGCAGCGACGTCGCCAAGATGCTCGAGGCACCCATTTTCCATGTGAATGGCGATGACCCCGAGGCGGTCATTCAAGTCACGCGTCTGGCATTGGCCTACCGCATGCGCTTCCGCAAGGATGTGGTCATCGATCTGGTCTGCTATCGCCGTCTCGGCCATAACGAGGCTGACGAGCCCGCCGCCACTCAGCCGGTCATGTATCGCGTTATCCGCCAGCATCCGACCACGCGTGCCTTATATGCACAGCGTCTGGCCGCAGAAGGGGTCATCGACGCCGATGCGGCCAGCGGTTTGGTCGACCGTTATCGGGATGGTCTCGACAGTGGGACGGCCACGGCCAGTGCCTCCGTCGGTATGGTCGGCAACGCCTATACCGTCGACTGGACCGAGTACCAGAAGACTGACCTGAGCGAGGTCGTTCGTACTGCCCTCAAGCCCGATCGTCTGCAGCGTCTCGGTGCGCGGCTGGTAGCCGTGCCCGAAGGCCATGTGTTGCAGGCCCGTGTTGAGCAGGTCTATGCCAATCGCCGCCGTATGCTGGCTGGCGAAATGCCCTTGGACTGGGGCTGCGCCGAAACGCTGGCCTATGCGGCCATCCTGGACGACGGGCATGCCATACGCCTGACCGGTCAGGATTGTGGCCGTGGCACCTTCTTCCATCGTCATGTGGTGCTGCATGATCAGCAGACCGGTGCGCGGCATGTGCCGCTGATGCACATCAATGCCGATCAGCCCCGGTTCAACGTCACCGATTCGGTGCTGTCCGAAGAAGCGGTGCTGGGTTTCGAATATGGCTTTTCGACCACCGATCCGTCGGCGCTGGTCATCTGGGAAGGTCAGTTCGGTGACTTCGTCAATGGCGCGCAGGTCGTCATCGATCAGTTCATCTGTTCAGGCGAATCCAAATGGGGTCGCTACAGTGGTCTGGTGATGTTCCTGCCGCACGGTTATGAAGGTCAGGGTCCCGAGCATTCATCGGCCCGACTCGAGCGCTTCCTGCAACTGTGTGCCGAAAACAATATGCAGGTGTGCGTGCCGTCCACCCCGGCGCAGATGTTCCACATGCTGCGTCGGCAGATGCTGCGCAGTGTGCGCAAGCCGCTCATCGTCATGACGCCCAAGAGCCTGCTGCGTCATGAACTGTCGGTGTCGTCACTCAACGATCTGACCCAGGGCGGCTTTGCCACGGTCATCGATGAAATCGACGACTTGGACGCCGAGCAGGTCCGCCGCGTCGTGCTCTGCAGCGGCAAGGTCTATTTTGACCTGCTCAAGGCGCGCCGGGCTCAAGGACTGACTGACGTGGCTCTGGTCCGCGTCGAGCAGCTGTATCCGTTCCCGACGCAGGCCTATGAGCTCATCTTGGGCAAGTACAGCGCGGCCACTGAGGTCGTCTGGTGTCAGGAAGAGCCGCAGAACCAAGGCGCCTGGTATCAGATCCGCCATCGGCTCGATGCCAAACTGGATGCCAAACGCCAGCAGCTGCTGTACGCCGGCCGCGGTCATGCCGCAGCACCGGCCACGGGCATCAGCAAAGTGCACGACAGTGAGCAACTGGCGCTGGTCGAAGCCGCTTTGCACGGTGCCGCTAAGCAAGCTGGCAGCCGTGCCAACGAAAAATCCGATGCTGACTCGGTCGCCAGTGCGCGGGCCGGCAAGCGCAAGAGTTCCTGATTCAACCCATTGTAGAGATCTCATGAGCATTGAAATAACCGTCCCCAAGCTGCCCGAGTCGGTGGCTGATGCCACGCTGGTCATCTGGCACAAGAAGCCCGGTGACCGGGTGGCTCGCGATGAAAACCTCGCTGATCTGGAGACCGACAAGGTCGTGCTCGAAGTGCCAGCCCCGGCCGCAGGCACCTTGGTCGAAATCAAAGTGGTCGCCGGCACGACGGTGACCAGCGGTCAGTTGCTGGCTGTCTTCGAAGCCGGTGAAGCCTCAGCAGTGGCAGCACCGGTTGCCGCAGCCGTTGCGGCCACGCCTGCCGCGCCCGCGGCCGCAGCGGCCAGCAAGTCAGGGCCTGCCGCACAGCGCGCCGCCGCCGAGGCAGGCGTCGATCTGGCCACGGTGCAAGGTAGCGCCAAGGGTGGTCGTGCGACCAAGGCGGATGTGGCGGCTGCCGTTGCAGCACCGGTGGCCGTGCCGGCTCCGGTTGTTGCACAACTGCCGGCCAGTGCCCGTGGCGAGCATCGCGTGCCGATGACGCGTTTGCGCCAGCGCATTGCCGAGCGTCTGGTGTCAGCGCAGGCCACGCAGGCTCTGCTGACAACTTTCAACGAAGTCGATCTGCTCGCCGTCAACGAACTGCGCGCACGGCACAAAGACCGCTTCGAAAAGGCACACGGCGTGAAGCTGGGCTTCTCATCGTTCTTCGTCAAGGCAACCATCGAAGCCCTGAAGAAATATCCGCTGATCAATGCCTCGGTCGATGGCACCGACGTGCTATATCACGAGTACTACGACATCGGCGTGGCGGTCTCAACCGACCGTGGCCTCGTGGTGCCGGTGCTGCGTGATGCCGACACGCTATCGTTTGCCGACATCGAAAAGGGTGTGGGCGACTTTGCCACGCGGGCCCGCAAGGGCGGCTTGACCATGGACGATCTGACCGGCGGTACCTTCAGCATCACCAACGGTGGTGTGTTTGGTTCGCTGTTGTCCACGCCCATCGTCAACGCACCGCAGAGCGCCATTCTGGGCATGCACAAGATTCAGGAACGTCCGGTGGCGGTCAATGGCCAAGTGGTCATCCGCCCGATGATGTATCTGGCGCTGACCTACGACCATCGCATCATCGATGGCAAAGAAGCCGTGCAGTTCCTGGTCGCGATCAAGGAAAGCCTTGAAGACCCGGGTCGCTTGCTGATTGGGGTTTAAGGGCTATGTCAGATTCATTTGACGTCATCGTTATCGGTGGCGGTCCGGCCGGTTATCCGGCCGCGATACGGGCCGGGCAGAACAAGCTCTCTGTGGCTTGCATAGATGGTTGGCAGAACCGCGACGGCAGTTATGCGTTTGGCGGCACCTGCCTCAATGCCGGCTGCATTCCCTCCAAGGCGCTGCTCGAATCGTCCGAGCTGTTTCATCGGGCGGGGCACGAGTTCAAGGTGCACGGCATTAATCTGCAGGCGCTGCAGATGGATGTGGCGGCCATGCAAAAGCGCAAGAACGGCATTGTTAAAGGCATGACCACCGGCATCGCCGGTCTGCTGAAGAGCAGCGGCGTGACCGCTTTGCAGGGCACAGGTCAGCTATTGCCCGGCAATAAAGTGCATTACACGGCCCCTGACGGCAGTGTGCGCGAGCTTTCAGCCAAACACATTGTGCTGGCCAGTGGTTCGGTGCCCATGGCGCTGAAGTCTGTGCCGCTGGACGGCGAGCGCGTCGTCGACTCCTGGGGTGCACTCGATTTTGAAGCTGTTCCGGCACGTCTGGGCGTGATCGGCGCGGGCGTCATCGGTCTGGAGTTGGGCAGTGTCTGGGCCCGTCTGGGTGCCCAGGTCACGGTGCTGGAAGCCAGCGATAGCTTCCTGCCCATGGCCGACAAACAGTTGGCCAAAGAAGCCCTCAAGCAGCTGACCAAGCATGGGCTGGACGTGCGTCTGGGTGCCAAGGTATCGGGCGCTACGGTGTCAGCCCAAGGCGTGTCGGTCAGCTATACCGATGCCGCTGGCGAACAGCAGATGCAATTCGACAAGCTGGTGGTGGCCATCGGCCGCAAGCCTTATACCGATGGACTGCTGGCCGAAGGCACAGGTGTCAATCTCGATGCGCGCGGCTTCATCGTCGTCGATGATCATTGCCGTACCGGCGTGCCCGGTGTTTATGCGGTCGGTGATTGCGTGCGTGGCCCGATGCTGGCGCATAAAGCCAAGGAAGAAGGCGTGATGGTCGCCGACCTCATCGCCGGTCTTTACGGTCACACCAACTATGAAGTCATCCCGTCGGTGATCTACACCGCACCGGAGATGGCTTGGGTCGGCAAGACCGAAGAGCAAGCCCGGGCGGCGGGCCTCAACGTTAAAACCGGTGTGTTCCCGTTCATGGCCAGTGGTCGCGCGCGTGCCATGGAAGCGTCGACCGGCTTTGCCAAGATCGTCGCCGATGCCGGCAGCGATCAGGTGCTGGGCGTACACATCATCGGCCCGATGGCCGGCGAGCTAATCGCCGAGGCCGTGTTGGCGCTGGAATACTCGGCCAGCTGCGAAGATCTGCAGCGCACCATCCATGCGCATCCGACCTTGTCTGAAGCTGTGCACGAGGCCGCGCTGGCCGCTGATAAGCGCGCCATCGATATGCCCAACCGCTAACCGCGGGCCGGGTGTGCGCTGCGCCGGTCAATCGGCGCGGCGCACCTTAAACACGTTGGGTATGCGCAGCAGCTTTTTGATGAGCTGTGACAGCGTGGTGTTATCCGGCACGCCCAACCGCACTGCAAAGTGCGCAATGCGATCGGCAGGGTCGGTATCGCTGCTGACCCCTTCGATAGACAGGTGCTCGGCGGCAATCAAGTCAGAGATGTCGCGCAGCAGTCCGCGGCGGTCAAAGGCATCGATCAGCACTTTGATCTGTTGCAAGGTCTGCGTACCCTGCGACCACTCAACTTGCAGTTGCCGCTCTGGTTTGGCCAGCAGCATGCGCGCAATCCCGGCGCACTCGGCTCTGTGGATGGTCACGCCGCGGCCCAGAGTCAAATAACCTTTGATGGCTTGTGGCCTGATCGGCGTACAGCAGTGCGCCAGCGTAATGGGCAGATCGCCCACACCTTCAATGTCGACCGGCGAGCGGGCGCTGCCAATAAGCTTACGGCCTGCCGGCTTGCTGGGCTTGGTGCGCGCGGTTCGCTCAGGCGCCGCTGTATGGACCGGGGCTGGTGAACCGGACTGGCTGCCATGAGCCTGTGTCGTCTGCGCTTCATCGATACGCCTGAAATACGCGCGCAGCTTTGCCCGGCTGCGCGAGGATGCCAGGTAGCCCAATGAAGGCGAGAGCCAGTCGCGGCTTGGAGCAGCATTGCGTGTGGTGAGAATTTCCACCACATCACCGTTTTTGATGTGCTGCTGAAACGTCGCGATACGCCCGTTGACCTTGGCGCCGCGGCACCGCTGACCGATATCGCTGTGCAGATGAAAAGCGAAGTCCAAGGGCGTCGCCCCACTGGGCAGGTCAACCACCTGACCTTTGGGTGTCATGGCATAGACCCGGTCATCAAACAAGCCGGCGGTGACCTTGGCAAAAGCCGCTGTTTCAGCGGCGCTGCCGGTCGCCGGTTGCAGCAATTCGCGTACCGCTTGGATCTTACGTTCGTAGTCTGCTCCGACTGCACCGGACTCTTTGTAGGTCCAGTGCGCCGCGACGCCCAGTTCGGCCTGGGCCTGCATCTGTTCGGTGCGGATCTGAATCTCCAGCGAGCGGCCGTCGGGCCCGTTTACAGCCGTGTGTATGGATTGATAGTTGTTGTCCTTGGGGGTGGCGATGTAGTCATCGAACTCGCCTGGGATAAACGCCCACAAGCCATGCACCAGACCCAATGCGGCATAGCAGTCGGCGATGCTGAAACAGATGATGCGCACCGCACGGACATCAAACAGCTGCGCAAAGTCCAGCTGCTTCAGCTGCATCTTGCGATAGATGCTGTAGAGGTGCTTAGGGCGGCCGTGCACGGTCGCCTTGATGCCGGCCCGCAGCAATTCGTCACTGAGCTGCTGACAAGCCCGCTCGATATAGGCTTCGCGGTCCAAGCGCTTTTCGTTCAGTGCCCCGGCGATACGCCGGTAGTCCTCCGGCTGCAGTTCGCGGAAAGCCAGATCTTCCAGCTCCCATTTCAGTGAGCCCATGCCTAGGCGATTGGCCAGCGGTGCATACAGGTCGCGCGTTTCCAAGGCCACGCGCCGTGCCTGAGCCGGATCCAAATCGCGCGCATGCCGGGCTTGCGTCAGTTGCTGCGCGAGACGCGCGACGACCAGGCGCGGGTCACCGACCACAGCCAGCAACATTTTGCGCAGGGTTTCGGCTTGCCCGGCATCTAACGACTGTTGCTGCGCCCAGCTTTCATCGAGGCTGAATTCACCGAGGCGCTTGAGTTCGGCGCAGCGTCGCACGGCCTCGCTACC
Organism: uncultured Pseudomonadota bacterium; assembly: GCA_903908825.1. Lineage (GTDB taxonomy): Bacteria > Pseudomonadota > Gammaproteobacteria > Steroidobacterales > Steroidobacteraceae > ZC4RG30. The sequence continues at coordinate 8,818 of CAIVTJ010000083.1, forward strand.
GGCGACAGCGCGAATAGCCGCAGGGTCGGGCAGGGCGTCGGCTTGGGGTTGGCAGGCGTGCAGCAAGGCGCCGGCAGCCAAAGGCAGTTCGCCGGCCAGATCGAGCACGATCTGCGCGATTTCGCGGGCCAGCAACAATTGCTGCGCAGCGATGCCTTGCGCAGCCAGCGCGGCCTGCAGGCCATCTAGCAGTACGTCGGGCTGGGTCTGGGCGGATTTCTGGCTGCTGGTCTTGGTCATGTTGAGCGACGTTGTTCCGGTTATCATACGCACGCCTTCCGGGCCTTAGCCATGACGTTGGCGCGCGCGTCGCTCGCACCGGAGTAAGACATGCCGAGATATCGCAATAGTTCATGGCGCAGTTTTGATCCCGATGCCCAGGGTGCGGGTGTTGCCGACACCGGCTCTGCGGCCGCCAAGGCCTTGCCGCAGGCCCGCTGCCGCGTGTTGGGCATCGATCCGGGTTCGGTGCGTACCGGCTACGGCTTGGTCGATTGCGACGGGCCGGTGCAGCGCTATGTCGCAGCCGGATGCATACAACCGCCGGCCGGCTCCTTGGCGCAGCGCTTGCGACACATCTATGCCGCAGTGGTGGCCTTGGTACAGCAATACCAGCCGCAAGAGGTTGCCATAGAGCGCGTGCTCATCCATCGCAACCCCGACAGTGCGTTGAAGCTTGGGCAGGCGCGCGGCGTGGCTTTGTGTGCGGCCACACTGAACGATGCGCCCTTGTTTGAATATGCCCCCAGAGCGATCAAGCTGGCTCTGGTCGGTAGTGGCAGCGCCGAAAAGCTGCAGGTTGCGCACATGGCCAAAGCCATTTTAAAAATCGACGATAAGCTCGGCCTGGATGCCACCGATGCGCTGGCAGTGGCCTTGTGCCACGCGCAGACGCGTCGCCTGATGCTGCTGACACAAGGGGCGGTGCAGGCATGATCGCCAGCCTCAACGGTGTGCTCACAGAAAAGTCGCCGCCACGCATCGTGCTCGAGGTCGCAGGCATCGGTTATGACGTCGAAGTCCCCATGTCTACTTTTTATGGGTTGCCGGCCACCGGTGCGCCTTTGCGTTTGCTGATCCATCAAGTGGTGCGTGAGGACGCGCTGCTGCTCTATGGGTTTGCCAGCGACGGTGAACGCAGCGTGTTCCGGCATTTGCTCAAGGTCTCTGGTGTCGGTCCGCGCATTGCATTGGCGATTCTGTCTGGCATCAGCATCGAGGCTTTTGCGCAGTTGGTGCATGCCGAAGATGTCACCGCCTTGACGCGCATACCCGGTGTCGGCCGCAAGACCGCAGAACGGCTGCTCATCGAAATGCGTGACAAGCTCGCGCTGCCGCAAAGTCCTGCGGCAAGCGCCGACAATGACTGGGATGCCGCGCAGGCTGAGGCGCTGACTGCTTTGCTGGCCCTAGGCTACAAGCCACCTGAGGCCAGCCGCCTGATCAAGTTGGTCGATGCACAAGCGCAGACCACCGAAGAGATCATCCGTGGGGCCTTGCAATATGCGGGTCGCAACTGATGGCCGACGATAGGTTCATCACGCCAGAGGCGGCGCCGGGTGACGAATCACTCGATCGTGCCATACGCCCCAAGCGTCTGGCCGATTACGTCGGTCAGGCACCGGTCAAGGCGCAACTGGAAATCTACGTGTCTGCGGCGCGCGCGCGTGCCGAGGCGCTGGACCATGTTTTGGTCTTCGGTCCGCCAGGGCTGGGCAAGACCACTTTGGCGCACATCCTGGCTTCGGAACTGGGCGTCAACCTGCGTCAGACCTCGGGGCCGGTGCTGGAACGGCCCGGCGATCTGGCGGCCATCCTGACCAACCTGCAACCGCGCGACCTGCTGTTCATCGATGAAATACACCGGCTCAGTCCGGTGGTCGAAGAAGTGCTCTATCCGGCCATGGAGGATTACCAGCTCGATATCCTCATCGGTGAAGGGCCTGCAGCGCGTTCTATCAAGCTGTCTTTGCCGCCGTTTACGCTGGTCGGCGCCACCACACGCGCCGGCTTGTTGACCTCGCCGCTGCGCGATCGCTTTGGCATCGTGCAACGCTTGCAGTTCTATAGCAGTGCTGAGTTGCAGCATATTGTGACGCGCTCAGCCGGCATTTTTGGTGTGCCTATCGATGAGGAAGGCGCCATGAGTATCGCGCAGCGCGCCCGTGGTACGCCGCGTATCGCCAACCGTCTGTTGCGGCGCGTACGCGATTTCGCACAGGTGCGCTCTGACGGTGCGATCAGCGCGACCGTCGCGGCCGCAGCACTGGATCTGCTCGAGGTCGATCCGGAAGGACTCGATCAACTCGATAGGCGCTTGCTCGATACGCTTATCCACAAATTCGATGGCGGCCCGGTAGGCATAGACAGTCTGGCTGCGGCGATCGGCGAAGAGCGCGGCACACTCGAAGACGTCGTCGAGCCGTTCTTGATACAGCAGGGGTTCTTGATGCGCAGCGCGCGCGGTCGATTAGCCACGCGCTTGGCCTATCGTCATCTGGGATTAGTCGAGCCGCCGCGTGAGCAAGGCATGGCTGACGAGGCGGACGCGCTGTCATGAGCCCGTGGTCTTGGCCGGTGCGTGTCTATTACGAAGACACCGATGCCGGTGGGGTTGTCTACCATGCCAACTATCTGCGCTACCTGGAGCGTGCCCGCACTGAAGGCTTGCGGCAGTTAGGCTATTCACAGCAGCATTTGCGCGATGCAGCCGGCGTGTTGTTCGTGGTGGTCAGTTGCAGCCTGCAGTTTAAGCAACCCGCCAGACTCGATGATCTGCTTGAGGTACGCAGCAGCGTGCTGTTGACCGGCGCCGCCTCGCTTGAGTTTGTCCAGGATATCTATCGTCAGGACGATGCGCCTGCCTTGCTGGTCACTGCCACGGTGCGGGTTGCCTGTCTGGAGTCAGCTTCGTATCGTCCCTGTCGTTTGCCCGCGTCTTTGCGCAAGGAACTTACTTGATGGATGCTCAACTCTCTATCTTACGGCTGGTTGCCGATGCCAGTATCGTGGTGCAACTGGTGTTGCTGCTGTTGTTGTCGGGCTCTGTGTTGTCCTGGTCGATCATCTTCAGCAAGCGCAGCATGATCCGCCGCTCTGTCCGTGAGGCCGCTGAGTTCGAAGAGAGCTTCTGGTCCGGCGGCGATCTGGGGGCCTTATATCGCGGCATACAGCAACGCGGTGATGCCATCGGTATCAGCAGCATCTTCGAGTTCGGTTTCCGTGAGTTCGCGCGTCTGCGGCAGGCCGGTTGCACACCAGACCAAACGCTGGAAGGTGCGCGGCGGGCCATGAAAGTTGCACAGCTCAAAGAGATAGAACGCCTCGAGCACAATCTGGCGACGCTGGCGACCGTCGGCTCTATCAGTCCCTATGTGGGTTTGTTCGGCACAGTCTGGGGCATCATGAGTTCCTTCATTGCCTTGGGCGGTGTGCAGCAGGCGACACTGGCGATGGTGGCTCCGGGTATTGCCGAGGCGCTCATCGCTACGGCTATCGGGCTGTTTGCCGCCATCCCGGCGGTCATCGCCTACAACCGCTATGCCGATCAAGTCGGCCGCTTGGAAATGCGTTTCGATGCCTTCACCGAAGAGCTCTCGACCATCCTGCAGCGTCACGCGCATCGCCCTGCGGCCGGGGGCTGACCATGGCAGAACGTCGTCGCAGTCGCAGGCTGATGGGTGAGATCAACGTCGTGCCTTACATCGACGTGATGCTGGTGCTGCTCATCATCTTTATGGTGACCGCGCCGTTGTTGACGCAGGGCGTCAAGGTCAATCTGCCGCAAGCCGGGGCCGAGTCCTTACCGCTGCATAAAAACCCTGATGACAAGCCGCTGATCCTGTCCATCGATGCCAATGGCCGTTTGTTCCTGAATGCCGGGGCAGATCCGGCCGTTCCCATCGACGATCAGGTTCTGCTCGAACGCGCTGCAAAAGTTCTGCAAGCCACTCCGGATATCGATGTCCTGGTCAAGGGCGACACAGCCGTGCCTTATGGCCGGGTGATATCGGCCATGGTGTTATTGCAGCGTGCCGGCGCCCGCAAGGTGGGATTTCTAACCGATCCGTTACCGCCTGCGATGGTGCCACCCAAGTCATGAGTTCACGTCAGGCTGGACCCGGCCTTTCCGTGGCGTTATCCGTGGCAGTGCATGCACTGCTGGCAGGACTGTTTGCCTTGGGGCTTTGGCAGTTTCATAGCGCCAAGCCACCCACGCAGCAACTGGCTATTGAGGCGACGGTGGTCGATGGCAGCCGCCTTGCTATGCCAGCGGCACGACCGCCAGTTCCGGAAAACAGCCCTCAGTCAGAGACTGTGCCACCGGCTGACTCGCCTGCAGCCCCTGCTGAACCGCTTGCGGCCGCCGATAACAGCGTTGCCCTTGATCAACAGGCACGCGAACAAGCCGCACACGAGTTGGCTGCGCGGCAGCAGCAATTGCAGCAACAGCAAGACCGGCAAGCCAAGGCGGCACGCGATGCCAAGGCTGCCAAAGACGCCAAGGTCTTGAAAGAAGCCAAAGACGCCAAAGAGGCCAAAGCGCTCAAAGATGCCCAGTTGGCCAAAGCGGCCAAAGAGGCTAAAGCGGCAGAGGAGGCCAAACTGGCCAAGCAAGCGCAGGAATTGCGTGACAGACAGGCACGGGAAGCGCACGACAAACAACAGCGTGAGCAACAGGCCCGCGAACAGCAGGCCCGTGAACAACAAGCGCGCGCGGTTAACGAAGCCGAGCTGCGCGCGCGCATGGCGGCCGAAGAGCGGCAATTGGCTGCGCAGAACAGTGGCCTGTTAGCGCAATATCAAGCGCAGATCCGTGCCCGCATCGAACGTGCCTGGATACGACCACCGACAGCCCGGCCTGGCTTGAGCTGCGAAGTGCGCATTACGCAGGTACCCGGCGGTGAGGTTGTTGGCGTGCGGGTCGGCAACTGTAACGGTGACGAGTCAGTACGGCAGTCCATCGAAGCGGCAGCCTACCGGGCCTCACCCTTACCGTTGCCGCCAGACCCGAGTTTGTTTGATCGCAATTTGCTCGTGACGTTTAAACCCCAGGATTGACTATGTCCGTGATGATGACCCCGATGCTGCGCCTGGTTTCCAAGCGGGTACTGACTGCCGTTGTGCTGTGGACTGTTGCTGGCGCGGCTTATGCCGATCTGTCCATCGACATCACCAAAGGTGTCACTGACGCGCTGTCGATCGCTGTGGTGCCGTTTGCGCGGGCCGTGCCGGCCGACGGCGGACTGGATGTCGCCGCCGTGGTGCAGCACGACTTGGAGGGCAGCGGCCGCTTCAAAGGCATGGACCGCAAAGACATGCTGTCTGCGCCCTCGCGCATCAGCGATATCCAGTCTGCAGATTGGCGCGCTGCAAAGAATGACTACATCGTGGTCGGACGATTGACCTCGCTGAGCAACACCGAGCTGGTCATCGAGTTTGATCTGGTCAATCTGTTGTCAGGGCAGACACTGCTGCAGCAGCGCGTGTCGGTGGCCCCTGCTGCGTTGCGGCATGGGGCGCATCGGGTTGCCGATCTGATCTACCAAAGGCTCACGGGCACGCGCGGGGCATTTGCCACGCGTATCGGCTATGTGTCGGTCGATGGCGCGCCACCGGCCCAGCGCTATCAACTGTTGCTAGCCGATGCAGACGGTGAAAACATCCGCGTCATACTCGAGTCTGCTCAACCCATCATGTCGCCGGCCTGGTCTGCAGACGGTGAGTGGGTCGCTTATGTGTCGTTCGAGAACCATGCCTCGGCGGTCTATGTGCAGCGGGTGCGCACAGGCGAACGCCGGCTGGTCTCTGCCCGGGCCGGCATCAATGGCGCGCCGGCGTTTTCCCCCGATGGCCGCAAGCTTGCGTTGACGCTATCCGGCAGCAGCGGCAATGCCGATATCTATGTACTGGATCTCGCAACGCAGTCGTTGACCCGCATCACCGAAGATCCGGCTATCGATACCGAAGCCACGTGGTCGCCGGACGGTAAGCAGCTGTATTTCACCTCTGACCGTGCCGGTGGTCCTCAGATCTATCGCGTCGCTGCGCAGGGTGGTGAGGCCGCTAGACGCATCAGTTTCGGTGTGCCTTATGCGGCGCGTCCGCGGCTGTCGCCGGATGGCACGCAGTTGGCGCTGGTGGTGCGTGACGGCAGCGGCTATCACATCGCGGCACAGGATGTTGCGGGTGGTGCGTTGCGCGTGTTGACCCGGGGCACTCTCGATGAGTCGCCCAGCTTTGCCCCCAACGGGGTGCAGATCATCTATGCCGCGCGCGAGCGGGGCCAGGCCATCCTGGCGATGGTGTCCGCCGATGGTCAGGTCACGCAGCGGCTCAAGGCCGATCGCGGCGAAGTACGTGATCCCGTATGGGGGCCTTACGCCGATTGAGGCTGTGTAATAATGCGGAAATGGCAAGCCCGCTGCGGGCTGGAGAGATTCAGATGCGCAAGACTTTGACGCTGTTGGTGCTGGCTTCCGTCCTGGCCTTGTCGGCTTGCTCAGGCAAGAAGGTCAAGCCGGTCACCGGAGCAGGCGGTGAGCCCGTGGTCAGCACGCAGACCGGCGCGCAAACCGGTGGTGCAGGTGGAGCCACATCAGGCACGCGCGGTACAGAAGCGAGCACCGCCAACGGCGCCTTGGGCCCGACCGGCGAGCTCGGCTCACAGCGCGTTATCTATTTCGATTTTGACAACAGCGATATCCGTCCGGAGTTCGTCGATGTCGTGGCTGCTCACGGTCGTTTTCTGGCCAATAACCCTGCAGTGCGTGTGCGCCTAGAGGGGCACACCGATGAGCGCGGTTCACGCGAATACAACATCGCCTTGGGTGAGCGTCGGTCGCAAACAGTGCGTCGCGCCTTGTCTTTGCAGGGTGTCAAAGAATCGCAGATCGCCACGGTCAGCTATGGCGAAGAACGTCCGGCTGTGGCCGGTAGTGATGAACTGGCTTACAGCAAGAACCGTCGTGTCGAGATCTTCTACATCAACTAGTGCGCCGTGGCGCGCGCTGGGGGCGTGCAGCGTCATTGTGGCGCTGCTGAGCGCCTGTGCCACGACGCCTGCGCCTGATCCGCTGCAATTGCAGTTGCAGGCCCTCGATGCGCGCGTGACGCGCATAGACCGCATAGTCGACAATCAAAGCCTGCTGCAGATGACGCAGCGGGTCGATGCGCTGCAAGCCGATGTCCGGGTGCTCAACGGCCGCATCGAAGAATTGCAGAACGCAAACGAGAGTCTGCGTAAACAGCAGCGCGACCTGTATGCCGATCTGGATGGCCGGCTCAAGAGTGCACCGGTTCCTGCTGCCACGCCTGCGCCTATGCCCTTGAGTGAGCCACTCATCTTGCCGGGCGGCGACGAGCAGCAACAGTACGCGCGTGCCTTTGAGGCCTTAAAGAATGCGGACTATGCGGCGGCCATCGCCGGCTTTAAGCAGGTGTCGGCCGCTTATCCCAAGGGTGTTCTGGCCGACAACGCGCAGTACTGGCTGGGCGAGGCCTATTACGTGACGCGCGACTACGACCATGCCGCGACCAGTTTTGAGGCACTGCTGTCCACCTGGCCCAATTCACGCAAGGCACCCGATGCCTTGCTCAAACTCGGTTACACGCAGTTCGAACAAAAGCGTGTGGCCGTCGCGCGCAGTACTTTGCAATTGGTCGTCAGCCGTTTCCCGGGCACAGATGCCGCCCGCTTAGCGGCCGAGCGTCTGAGCAAACTGCCGGCTGACGCGCGCTAGAGCTCTGCCATGCAGGCCGAGCCGGCGCGACTGCGCATCACCGAAATCTTCTATTCGCTGCAAGGCGAAGCCGATAGCGCCGGTTACCCCACCGTCTTTGTACGGCTCACCGGGTGCCCGCTGCGTTGCAACTATTGCGACACGGCCTATGCGTTCGGCGGCGGTCAATGGCTGGATGTCGAGTCGGTTATGGCGCAGGTGCAGCAGTTGGCGCTGCAGCATGTGTGCGTGACCGGTGGCGAGCCTCTGGCGCAAAAAGCCTGCTTAACCTTGCTGACGCGTCTGTGTGATGCGGGTTATCGCGTTTCCCTGGAGACCAGCGGGGCACTGCCTTTCGCTGAGGTCGACCGGCGCGTGGTCAAAGTGGTGGACGTCAAAACACCCGGATCCGGCGAACACGAACGCAACCTCTACGAGCAGCTAGCCACTCTGTCGCCGCACGATCAGCTCAAGTTCGTCCTCTGTGACCGGGCTGACTATGACTGGAGCCGGCAGTTGTTAGCCCGATTGCAGCGGCCTGCAGAGTGCACCGTGTGGTTCTCGCCCAGTGCCGAGCAGTTGCCGGCCGGGCAATTGGCAGATTGGATACTGGAAGACCGTCTTGCCGTGCGATTGCAGTTGCAGTTGCACAAGGTTTTGTGGGGCAACGTGGCGGGCAAATGAGCAGTCCCGGCAAAGCGATCATATTGTTGTCAGGTGGGCTCGATTCCACCACGGTACTGGCCATGGCCCTGGCTCAGGGCTATGAATGCCTGACTTTGGCGGTCAGCTATGGTCAGCGTCACAGCGTCGAGTTGCAGGCCGCGGCTGCCCTGTCGCAGCGTATGGGCGCCCGTGAGCATCGGCAGATGCACGTTGATCTTGCCGGTATCGGTGGTTCTGCCTTGACTGACCCTCAGATCGACGTACCGGAGGCTGGCGGGCCAGGCATACCCGTCACCTACGTGCCGGCGCGCAACACGCTGATGTTGTCCTTGGCGCTGGGTTGGGCAGAGGTGGCTGGCGCCCGCGATATCTTCATCGGGGTCAACGCGGTCGACTATTCAGGCTATCCCGACTGCCGGCCCGAGTTCATTGCGGCCTTTGCGCAGCTTGCGGCGCTGGCCACACGTGCGGGTGTTGAGGGTGGCAGCCTGAATATCCAAACACCCCTGATGCAGCTGAGCAAAGCGCAGATCATCCGTCAGGGCATGAGTCTGGGCGTTGATTACAGTCAAACCGTGTCCTGCTACCAGGCCGATGCCTTAGGACGGGCGTGTGGACGCTGTGATTCCTGTCGCCTGCGTAGCGAGGGTTTTGCAGCCGCTGGCGTCGCTGACCCGACCCGTTACGCCTAGTTGTAACTACGGCCCACACGGGCCAGCAATCAGCTATCATCCGCGACCGTTGTCGGGCCGTTAGCTCAGCCGGTAGAGCAGCTGGCTTTTAACCAGTTGGTCGCGCGTTCGAATCGCGCACGGCCCACCAACTTTATTGCCAATGTGGCATCCTCAGCGCGTTGCCGCGTCGAGTCGGGCGCATTTACAGAGGACACGGCCATGGAAAACGGTATTCCGGAAAACAGTGAAGACGAGACCCTCGACGATTACGAGGCGGGCTTTCTCGACGGGCTGTTTGCAGCACGGGGCATCGAAAACCCGACCGAAGAGCAGTTGGCTGAAGCCTTTCAGATGCTCGATGATTTCATCGAGCGGCATCAATCTGAAGATTGATGCTGCTGTTGTAGCCGTGCGCGTCAGCCCTTGAGTACGCTGACGACGCGCGGCTCCATATAACCCTGCAGGCCTAGCAGCGAATAGGTACGGCCCAAACCCGATTCTTTGGCGCCCCCGAACGGCACGTCGGCCATGGTCAGCCGATGTTGATTGACCCAGGCCGTGCCCACCTCCAGTTGCGCCGCCAACGCTGTGGCACGGGCCACATCTTTGCTCCAAACCGAGCCGGAAAGCCCAAAACGCGTGTCATTGGCGCGGCGCACGGCGTCTTGTTCGTCGCTGAATTTCATCACCGGTATGACCGGCCCGAATTGCTCTTCGCAGACGATGCGGCTGTGCTCCCCCGGTTCGGCGACCACCACCGGCGCAACAAAATAGCCCGGTCCCTCCGGTTGCTCGCGGCCAGTCAGCACCGTGCCCGGCCCTTGCGCCAGGTCGGCGATGAACTCACGCACACGCTGGTATTGCCGCTGGTTTTGAATAGGCCCTAAAGAACTGCTGGCCTCAAGGCCATTGCCCAGGCGCGCAGATTGCGCCTCTGCGGTCAAGGCAGTGCACAGCGCCTCATAAACCGACTCATGGGCATAGATGCGTTTGATGGCCATGCACACCTGACCGCTGTTGACCGTGGCCGCAAAGAACAGCTTCTTGGCCACAGCGACCGGGTCCACATCGTCCAGCACGATGGCCGCATCGTTGCCGCCCAGCTCTAAGGTCAGGCGCTTGAGCGTGCCGGCAGCACTGGCCATGACCTTTTTGCCCGTGGCTACTGAACCGGTAAAAGAAATCTTGTCGATGTGCGGGTGAGCCGTCATGAGTGCACCCAGTTCATCGCCACCAGCCAGTACATTGACCACGCCGGGCGGGAAAATGGCCCGCATCAGTTCACCCAGTCGCAGCGTGCACAGCGGCGTGAACGGGGAGGGCTTGAGCACCACGCAGTTGCCGGTATACAGCGCCGAGGTCAGCGGGCCGATAGCCAGATTGATGGGTGCGTTCCACGGGGTGATGATGCCGACCACACCCAAGGCGACATAACGCAGCTCGATAAAGCGCTGCGCGTCGTCATGCAGCACCTGCGGCGTGATCTGCAGCGCCGTCATACCCACAGACAGCGTGGCGGCCCTGGCAATCTCCTCGCGCGATTGCTGTAGGGGTTTGCCTTGCTCGCGGGTCAGCAGGGCGGCCAGCGGTTCGACTTCCGCGGTGATGGCTTGCGCTAAACGGCCTATGTAAGCGGCACGTTCGGCAAAACCCAGTTCGCGCCACGCGCCAAAGGCCCGGCGCGCAGCCTGCACGGCGCGATCAAGTTCGGCGCTGCCGGCGGCCGGGCACCGGGCAAAAACAGCCCCCGTGGCGGGGTTGATGACGGCTAATTGCGCTTCGGCGCTGGCCGCTTGGCCGTCGATGCTCAGGGTGTAGGGCGCGTCAAAGTCAATCATGTATTCCCCGCGTGGTTTGGCCTGCCGACAATGGTAAAATCATAGATCACTGTAGTCCTACCCGCGACCGACCCAAGGAACCCTGATGTCCGAGCCCAAGTTATCGGCCTACCTCAACGAGTTTGAGGATATTCCCGGCACTCTCATTTTCAACACCTTCCGTTCGCGGCAGGGGTTCAATCTCAACCAGTTCTGCATGTCGCTGATGAAGGAGCCTAACCGCATCGCCTTCAAGGCCGACAACGCCGAATACCTCAAGCAGTGGAACCTCACTGACGCACAGCGTGATGCCGTGTTGGCACGCGACTGGACCGGCATGATGAAGGAAGGCGGCAACATCTACTTCCTCTCCAAGCTGTTCTCGACCGATGGTCATTCCTTCCAGCATGTCGCCGCGATCATGACCGGCTCGACGCAAGAGGAATACGCCAAAATGATGCTCGAGGGTGGTCGCAACCCGCACGGCAATCGCAGCAAGTCCAACCCGAGTCTGTAAGCACATGGCAAAAATTATCGCTGGCGTTACCACGTCACACGTCCCTGCAATCGCCGCGGCGATCGATCTCAAGAAGCAGAAGCAGGACTACTGGGCACCCATTTTCCAGGGCTACGAGTTCTCCAAGAAGTGGATGGCCGAGCTCAAGCCCGACGTCGTCATCCTGATCTATAACGACCACGCGTCGGCCTTCGATGCGTCGATCTTTCCGACCTTTGCCATCGGTTGCGCCGATGAGTTCCTGCCGGCCGACGAAGGCTGGGGCCGTCGTCCTGTGCCTGCGCTCAAGGGTCACTCAGACATGGCCTGCCACATTGCGCAGCACATGATCCTTGATGAGTTCGACATGACCGTGGTCAACAGCATGGACGTCGACCATGGTCTGACGGTGCCCATGAATCTGCTGTTCGGCGACCTCACACCTGAAGAGCAGTGGCCTTGCCAGGTCATCCCGTTCCCCATCAACGTCGTGCAGTACCCGCCGCCCACCGGCAAACGTTGCTACAACATGGGTCAGGCGCTGCGCCGTGCGGTCGAGTCCTATCCGGAAGATCTGCGCGTGGTGGTGTTCGGCACCGGTGGCATGTCGCACCAGCTGCAGGGCACTCGCGCCGGCCTCATCAACCGTGAGTGGGATACGCGCTTTCTCAACGGCCTGACGCAGGATCCGGTTGCGCTGACCAAGATTCCGCACTCCGAATATGTGCGTGAGACCGGCTCGGAAGGCATCGAGATGGTCATGTGGTTGGCCATGCGCGGTGCGCTCAACGAGCAGGTGCGCGAGGTCTATCGCTTCTATCACGTGCCGTGCTCCAACACGGCTCTGGGTCACATTATTCTCGAAAACGTCTGAGGTTCAACCCCATGAAGATCGGTTTGGCAGGACAGGGCGCCTTCGGCATCAAGCATCTGGAGGCTGTGGCCAATATCCCCGGCATCGAGGTCATCACCCTGACCGGTGGTAACCAGGAGACCACGGCCGAGGTGGCGCGCAAGTTCAATATCCCGCACTACACGGGTGACATCGGCGAGAGTCTCAAGCAGCCGGGCCTTGAGGCCATGCTGCTGGCCACGCCTACACAAATGCATGCCTCGCAGGCCATCCAGACCCTGCGCGCCGGCAAGCACGTGATGATCGAAATCCCGATGGCCGATTGTCTGGCCGATTCGGTGAAGATTGTCGAGGTGGCACGCGAAACCGGTCTGGTTGCCATGGCCGGTCACACGCGCCGCTTTAACCCCAGCCACCAGTGGATCCATAACAAGATCATCGCCGGTGAGCTGAAGTTGCAGCAGCTCGATGTGCAGACCTACTTCTTCCGTCGCAGCAACATGAACGCCTTGGGCAAGGCGCGTAGCTGGACCGATCATCTGCTGTGGCATCACGCCTGCCACACGGTCGATCTGTTTCACTACCAGACCGGCCAAGTGGCCTCTGTTGCCCGCGGCGTGCAGGGCCCTATTCATCCGGGGCTGGGCATCGCCATGGACATGTCTATCCAGATGAAGGTGGCCATGGGCGCGGTCTGCACCCTGTCGCTGTCGTTCAATAACGATGGTCCGCTGGGGACGTTCTTCCGTTACATCTGCGATAACGGCACTTACCTGTGCCGTTACGACGATCTGTTTGACGGCAAGGGCAACCAGATCGACGTATCGCAGGTCGATGTGTCGATGAACGGCATCGAGTTGCAGGACCGTGAGTTCTTTGCAGCGATCAAGGAAGGGCGTGAGCCCAATGCCAGCGTGGCTCAGGCTCTGCCTGCCATGCAGGTGCTCGATCGCATCGAAAAGACGCTGGAAGAAGGCTAGCGGTCTACAGCCTGCATCATGGCGGGCGGATGGCGCTCGCCATGAACTTCAATGGCAGCGGCGCGTTGTTCTATGCGCGCCAGCTGCGCGGCGTCCAGCTGTAAGCGGCCGCCGGCGAGGTTGTCCCGCAAGTGCGCGCGGGTCTTCATGCCCGGTATGGTCACGATGTGCGGTGCCTGGGCCAGCACCCACGCTAAAGCGATTTGCGCAGCGCTGGCACCCAGTTCGCTACCCAGTTCACGCAGCGTATCCACCAATTGTTTGTTCAGTGCCGCAGCCTCATCCTGAAAGCGCGGGTGACTGCGACGGTTGTCGTTGGCCGGCAGTTCATCCAAACGGCTGAAATTGCCCGCCAAGAAGCCACGCCCCAAAGGGCTGTAGGCCACGAAGGTGGTGCCCAGTTCGGCACAGGTGGCCAGCATGCCCCGCTCGGGGTCACGCGACCAGATGCTGTATTCGGTTTGCACGGCGGCGATGGGGTGCACGGCAGCGGCGCGCCGCAAAGTGGCCACGCTGCATTCAGACAGACCGATATGCCGTATCTTGCCGGCCGCAACCAGCTCAGCCAGCGTGCCCACCGACTCTTCGATGGGTACTTGCGTGTCGATGCGATGCAGATAAAACAGGTCGATGTAATCGGTGCCCAGGCGGGCCAGACTGGCATCCAGTGAAGTGCGGATGGTCTGCGGCTTGTTGTCGGCGACCACACCGCCATCGGGACCGCGGGCCAGCCCGCACTTGGAAGCCAGCACGATGCGCTCGCGCCAAGGCTTCAGGATAGGGCCGATAAACTTCTCGTTCTCGCCGATCTGATAGCTGGCCGCTGTATCAAAATGATTGACGCCGGATTCCAGCGCCTCGAGCAGCGTGGCGGTGGACTCGGCATCGTCGCGGGTGCCGTACCAGCCGACCAGGCCCATGCAACCGAAACCGACCGGGGACAGGCCGGCAGGGCCGGTACCTAGAGCGCGCGAGGAAGTAGGGGTATTCATGGCGGAAGACTGTAAACCAGCTTGAGGCCTGCCGCAGCCCCTCGCCGGCGGCTGGGGTATTATCAGCGGCTATCCGGGCCTGTGGCCCACACCTGCGAGCGACCCGCATGATTATCGACTGCCATGGCCACTACACGACCGCACCCGCCGAACTGACGACTTTCCGCGATGCGCAGATTGCCGCGTTGAAAGACCCGGCGCAAACCCCGTCACGAGAGTCCCTGAAGATCAGTGACGATCAGATCCGCGACAGCCTTGAGGGCGCGCAGCTGAAGCTGCAGCGCGAGCGCGGTTCTGACCTGACCATCTTTTCGCCGCGCGCGTCGACCATGTCGCACCACATCGGCACCGAGTCCACCAGTCTGGAGTGGACGCAGATCTGCAACGACCTGATCGAGCGTTGCGTGGGCCTGTACCCGAAGAACTTCGTGGGTGTCTGCCAGTTGCCGCAGTCGCCCGGCGCGCCTCTGGCCGGCAGCGTGCGCGAACTGCAGC
>CAIVTJ010000084.1 GCA_903908825.1 uncultured Pseudomonadota bacterium
AAAAAACCGTTCGCGCCACAGACGCAGCGTGCGTGCGTAATGCGGACCGATATCCTCAAGGTTGAACACCTTGAGATCAGTCACGCGGGTCAACGAATCGGTGATGGCAGTAACCGACGGGATGAAACTGCCCGGAAACACATAGCGCTGGATGAAGTCGACAGACTTCAGGGCTTGCGCATACATCTGGTCTTGCAGCGTGATGGCCTGCAACAGCATGGCGCCGTTGGGCTGCAACAGCGATGAACACTTGGCGAAATACGTGTCCAGGTAACGCGCCCCGACCGCTTCAATCATTTCGATGGACACGAGCTTGTCAAAGCGACCCTTGAGATCGCGGTAGTCTTCGAACAGCAGCGTGATGCGATCGGACAGGCCGCGGGCGGCGATTTTGTCGCGCGCAAAATCGTGTTGCTCACGCGAGATGGTGGTGGTGGTGACGCGGCAGCCATAACGCTCGGCAGCGTGCATCGCCAGTCCGCCCCAGCCGGTACCGATTTCGACCAGATGATCGTTCGGCGTCAGCGCCAGTTTGCGGCACACCGCATCGAACTTGGCGATGGACGCGTCGTACATCGTGGCTTGCTCATGGGCAAAGATGCCGCAGGAATAGGCCATGGTTTCATCGAGCATCAATTTATAAAGGTCGTTGCCCAGGTCGTAGTGGGCGGCGATGTTGCGTGCGCTGCCGGCCTTGCTGTTGCGGTTGAACCAGTGCAGCGTGCGCCGCGCCCAGTTACTGAACGCTGCTAAACCGCCTTCGAGTTGTTCCATGACGTGCCGGTTGACCACCATGATGCGCACCAACGCAGTCAGGTCATCGCAACGCCAATGGCCGTTGATATAGGCCTCACCGGCCCCTGTCGTACCGCCGAACGCAGCATCGGCAAAAAACTGCGGATGGTCGACGTAAATCGTGGCAATCAAGGGGCAGCGTTCGGTGCGCTGGCCATAGCGCCAGTGTTGTTCGCCGCATTGGATACGCAGTTCGCCGTCTTGTATGTGTGAGAGCTGCGACAACAGCAGCTTGCGCCCGAGGTGGCTCAGCGCGCTGTCGCCGCGCGTGTTGGCTGCCGTGAGGTCTTCATCGGGAATGATCGTCGGCTTGCTGAGGCTGCTCATGATTGCGGCTCTGCTTATTAGGAAACGGGGCCCTGCGGGCTACGGTTTTGTTGCAGGATGCGGCTGGAAGGGTGCTTTTTTCAAGAGCAGTCGCAGTGCCTGCCAGTAAATCTGCACCACCACCCGCACGGTCATGAATGGAAACACCAACAGACACCGGGCCAGGGTCCCCGCGTTGATCGGTTCGGCGCGCAAACTCAGGCTGGCATCAAACACGCGCGTTCCGTCGCGCAGGTTTTCCATGTACACCGCCAATTGTCCGGCCGGTTCTCCAAAACGCCAGCGGTACTGCAGTGCCATGGGCATGAATGGCGACACGTGGAACTGCTTGTCGAACTCAAAACGATAGGGTGAATCCGGCGCCGACAAGCTGCCGGCGGCCGCGATGGGCAGCACATAGCTGTGGCGCTCTTGCCAGGGAGTGTTGGTGATCTCGGCGACGATGACGCTGACCGGGCCGTCTGCCTGCTCATGGCAGTAGTAAAAGCTCACCGGATTAAAGTTGTGCCCGAAGTAGCGCAAGTGCGTCAGCAACCGTATGGGCCCGGCCGGCGCCCAACCCAGCTCTTTGTGGATGCGGGCGCGCACGCAATCGGCTAAGGGTTGGGCCGGATCACCAAGATAGTCCGCGCGGCGGAACCAGGCCGGCGCCGGACGCCGTGCCGACCACAGCCAGTACCGATCGAACAGGGCCGGCAGTTCGTTCAGGTCGAGGTAGACCATGAACAGCGCATAACGGAAGTCGTTGCGCACGTCGCCCAGACGACGGTGCGTGATATGACCTCGGTAAATGCGGCTGTACATGCCAGCCTTCCTGTGCGGACCGCTGCGCCCGGTGAGGCGGGCGCAGGCCGCTTAGCGGATGGGGTTGATGCGTCGGGGCGACAGATCGCGGGCTTCAACCGGAACCGGCTTGAGGTCCCAGATGATGCCCAGCCATGACAGCACCTTCAGCACGTAATAGGTGATGTCGACTTCCCACCAGTAAAAGCCCTGGCGGACCGAATTGGGGTAGTGATGGTGGTTGTTGTGCCAGCCTTCGCCCAGCGTCAGCAGAGCCAGCATCCAGTTGTTGCGACTGGTATCGCCGGTGCGATAGCGCTGCTTGCCGAACACATGCGAGAGCGAATTGATGGTGTAGGTGGCGTGATAGCAGACCACAGTGCTGATGAAGAACGCCCAGATCAGCATCTGCCAGCCGGTGGTGCCCAAGCCGGGGGCGACATTTTCGAGCAACACACCCAGACCGAACATGGCCACGCCCAGCAGGAAGGGCACGGCGATATCGAAGCGGTCCAGCCAACGCAGTTCCGGGAACTTCATCAGATCGCGCACGAACTTCAGGTCGGGTGCAAAGCCGCGCTTGGACAGAAACCAGCCCATGTGCGATTGCATAAAGCCGTGTTGCACGGGCGAGTGCAAGTCGTCTTTCTGATCGGAATGCACGTGGTGGTGACGATGGTGGGCCGCCCACCAGATGGGGCCGCGCTGCACAGCCGACGCGCCCAGCACACCGAAGATGAACTGCCCCACGCGCGAGGTCTGGAACGACTTGTGCGAGAAATAGCGGTGATAAAGGCCAGTGATGGCAAACATGCGGATCAGGTACATGACCACAGCCATGATCACGGCGATGGGACTGACGCCCACCCAGATAACGGCAAAGCACACCACATGCATCATCGCGAAAGGAATAATGCGCAGCCAGTCAATGGAGTCTGCGTTCTCGTCAGCGATGACCAGCGGCTGGTCTTGTTCTGCGGCCTCGAGGTACTGGCTGCCATTGCTGAACACACGCTTTAACAACGACGGCTTGCGGCCGGCTTGAATCGAATCCATCAGGAAGTAACCTCGGGCGGCGCTGGATAAGCGCCACGCATTGTAACAATTTTAGGGGTTGGCCGCACGAAGGGCGGCGATGCGCTCATCCAGCGGCGGATGACTGGTGAAAAAGCGGCCGATGCCATTGCCGCGCCCACCCTTGATGCCAAAAGCGGCCATGTTGTCGGGCAGAGGTTCGTCCGTGCCGGCCTTGAGCCGCTCGAGCGCCGCGATCATGTTGTTGCGACCGGCATAGAGGGCGCCGCCGGCATCGGCGCGGAACTCGCGCTGCCGGGAGAACCACATGACTATGCAGTTGGCCAATATGCCCAACACCATCTCGGTCAGCATGACCGTAATGAAATAAGCCGGACCATTGCCCTTTTCGCTGCGGAAGATGGCCTTGTCGATCAGGTTGCCGATGATGCGCGAGAAGAAGATGACGAAGGTGTTGACCACGCCTTGAATGAGCGTGAGCGTCACCATGTCGCCATTGGCCACATGCGCGATCTCATGGCCGAGCACAGCATCGACCTCGTTGGAGCGCATGGACTGCAGCAGCCCGGTGCTGACCGCCACCAGAGAATGGTCGCGGCTGGCGCCGGTGGCAAAGGCATTGGGTTGCGGCGACTCAAAGATGCCCACTTCAGGCATGCCGATGCCGGCCTTGAGCGCATGGGCGCGCACGGTGTCGAGTAGCCACTGCTCGGTCGGATTGCTGGGCTGGGTAATGAGCTCCACGCCCATAGAGCGCTTGGCCATCCACTTGGACAGAAGCAGCGAAATGATTGCGCCGCCAAAGCCAAACAGTGCGGCAAAGGCCAACAGGCCGCCCAGGTCTCCGCCCCGGGCGCCCATATAGCGGTCCAGCCCCAGCAGCTGGGCGACGGTGCCGAGCACCAGCATGACGGCCAGGTTGGTGATCAAGAAAAGAAAGATGCGTTTCATGACGTACCTGCTTGGGGTCGCGGACTTAAAGATTCAAGACCGTACTGGCGCTCAATAGCGCCCGCCGTCCTCATCTTCGTCCTCATCCCAGTCGTCATCGTCCTCATCTTCGTCGTCTTCGTCTTCATCCTCTTCGTCTTCATCCCAATCGTCGTCGTCGTCGTCAGCATCGGCCGCTTCGGTCCAGCCTTCCGGCACAGGTATGCGCTCGAGGTCCATCTCGTGCCAGGAATCGATGTCCAGCTCTTCGATGTCGCCGTCGAGGTATTCGATTTCGACCAACTCGGCGTCCTCATCCACCGACAGGACGCGGAAAGTCTCGTCTTCCTCGCCGTTCTCGTACCACTGACCCTTGACCGGCTCGTAATCTCTGCCCACCGCTGCTATCCCCGTAAAAGTGCTGTCGTGAGGAGCCACGACAGCGCTCATCTTAGGGTCTCTGTTGGGCTTGGGCAACGCGGCTTGCCGCGCTTGTAACCGTGCCATCACATATAGTTGCTTCCCATGCAAAACCGTTCCAAAACCCGCCCGCAGACGGGCTCGCCGCTGGCCACCGCCCGACGTGTCGTGGTCAAGGTCGGCTCGGCGCTGTTGGTCGACCAGCAGACCGGGCGGCTGAACCGCGCTTGGCTGGAAAGCCTCATCGAAGACCTGCGCCGCTTGCGTCGCCGCGGCCAGCAGGTGCTGCTGGTGTCTTCGGGCGCCGTTGCCCTAGGGCGTCGGCATCTGGGTCTGCCGTCCGGCGTGTTGCGCCTGGAAGAGAAGCAGGCCGCCGCCGCGGTCGGGCAGATCCGTCTGGCGCACGCCTACAAAGAGCTGCTGGAAGACGATGACATCACGGTCGCGCAGGTGCTGCTGACCCTGCAGGACAGCGAGCAGCGCGGCCGCTACCTCAACGCCCGGGCCACCCTGCTGACGCTGCTCGAGCTAGGTGCGATTCCGGTCATCAACGAAAATGACACCGTGGCCACCAGCGAGCTGCGCTACGGCGATAACGACCGTCTGGCGGCCCGCGTGGCGCAGATGGCCAGCGCCGATTGCGTGGTGTTGCTGTCGGATGTCGACGGCTTGTACACCGCCGATCCCAATCTCGATCCGGCGGCGGAGTTCATCCCGCAGGTGCGCGACATCACCCCGGCCATCGCAGCCATGGCCGGTGACTCGGCGTCGGCGGTGGGTTCGGGCGGCATGGCGACCAAGGTCGTCGCCGCGCGCATCGCCGTGGCGGCAGGCGCTCACCTGTGCATCGCGCAGGGGCATCATCGCAATCCGCTGCGGCGTATCGAGTCGGGTGGCCGCTGCACCTGGTTCATGCCCGGCACCAACCTGGCCAAGGCACGCAAACAATGGATCGCCGGCACGCTGCGTCCGGCCGGGTCTTTGTGCGTCGATGCCGGTGCGCTGGCGGCGCTGCTCAAGGGCCGTAGTCTGCTGCCGGCGGGCCTGGTGGCCACGCGCGGTGACTTTGCCCGTGGTGATACGGTCAGCGTGCTGGCGCCGGATGGCACCGAGGTGGCACGCGGTATCAGCGCCTATTCGGTTCAGGATGCGCAGCGCATACAGGGGCGGCGCAGCACCGAGATCGAGGCCATACTGGGTTTCCGCGGTCGTGATGAACTCATCCACCGTGATGATCTGGTACTGCTCAAGAGCGCTAAAGAGTTGGGAGTAGACAGTCCATGACCGATGCCAAGCAGATGTCCGCCCCGTTGGTCGAACTGATGGAGGGTCTGGGTCGCGCCGCGGTCGACTGCCGCGACGCACTGGGCCGCTCTTCCGGCGCCAGCCGTAATCAGGCTTTGCTGACGGCCGCCGCGCAGGTGCGGTTGCGGCACGCTGAGATCAGCGAGGCCAACCGTCAGGACATGGAGGCAGCGCGCGCTAAGGGCCTGTCTGCGGCGATGCTCGATCGCCTGCTGCTTGATGAACGGCGCATCGAAGCGATGGCGCGCGGGCTGGAGGCTATCGCGGCCTTGCCCGATCCGCTGGGCGGCATCAGCGCCGAATGGACCCGCCCCAACGGGCTGCGCATACAGCGGGTGCGGGTGCCGCTGGGCGTCATCGGCATCATCTACGAGAGCCGTCCTAATGTGACTGCCGATGCCGGCGCGCTGTGCCTGAAGAGCGGCAACCCGGTCATCCTGCGCGGCGGATCGGAAAGCCGCCGCTCCAGCGCTGCGATCCACGAATGTCTGGTCCACGGGCTCGACTCGGCCGGCCTGCCGCCGGCCTGCATACAACTGGTGCCGACAGCCGATCGCGATGCCGTGGGCCTGATGCTGGCGGGCATGACGCGCTACATCAACGTCATCGTGCCGCGCGGCGGACGCAGCTTGGTCGAGCGTGTGCAAGCCGAGGCGCGGGTGCCGGTCATCGGCCACCTCGAGGGCATCTGCCACGTCTATGTGGACGTCGATGCCGATCCGCAGATGGCCTTAGATATCGTGCTCAACGCCAAGCTGCGCCGCACCGGCATCTGCGGTGCCGCCGAAACGCTGTTGGTCGATCGCGCCGGCTTGGCGCAGCATCTGGCGCCGCTGGTGAAGGCGCTGCTGGATGCCGGCTGCGAAGTGCGCGGGGATGAAGACACACTGCGCGTCGATGCGCGCGTGCGGCCGGCCACCGAGGCTGACTGGCGCACCGAGTATTTAGATGCGGTGATTTCAGTGCGCGTGGTCGATGGTGTCGAGGACGCTGCAGCGCACATTGCCCGTTATGGTTCGGCGCACACCGAGTCTATCGTGACCGCCAATCAGGCCACGGCCGAGCGCTTTGTGCAGATCGTCGACAGTGCCATCGTGTTGCACAACGCATCCACACAGTTTGCCGATGGTGGAGAGTTTGGCATGGGTGCCGAGATCGGCATTTCAACCGACCGCTTTCATGCGCGCGGGCCGGTGGGTGTTGAGCAGCTCACCAGCTATAAATATGTGGTGCGCGGCACCGGTCAGGTGCGCCCCGGCTAGTCGCCTTGATGGCCGTGGTGGTCATGGCCGGCGTGATCGTGTGCCTTCAGGTCGTGCGCATGTGCATCGGCGGCGCAGCGTTCGCAGTTGACCCAGCCCGTATCGCCGTTGGCGTAGTGCTCTTTTTTCCAGATCGGCACGCGGTGTTTGACTTCATCGATGATGAAGCGGCAGGCCTTGAAGGCCTCATCGCGATGCGGTGACGAGACGCCCACCCACACGGCCACATCACCCAGTTGCAGATCACCGACGCGATGCACGCACAGCGCGCGCGTGACGCCAAAGCGGGCGATGGCCTCGTTGATGATGCGCGTGCCTTCTTTGATGCCCAGCGGTTCAAAGGCTTCATATTCCAGGCGGGTCACCGCATGGCCTTCGTTGTGGTTGCGCACCCAGCCTTCAAACGACGCATAGCCGCCGCAGTGGTGGTCCAGCAGTTCGCTGCGCAGTGCGGTCCCATCCACAGCCTCATGGGTAAAGCGGAACATGATCAGCCTCCAGCCACGGGCGGAATAAACACCACGGTGTCGCCTGCAGCCAAGGGTGCAGACCACTCTGCAAACTCGGTGTTAATGGCGACCTTCAGGGATTCGCTGCCCAGCGTAAACCCGTAGCGCACGGCCAGTTCGCTGTACAACTGGGCCGCCGTGGCTGCTGTGGTGGTGACTTGCTCCTCACTGCGTCCGGCCTGATCGCGCAGCAGCGCAAAATATTGCACGCGCAGGGTTAGCGCCGCGCCGGTATCGAGCACAGCGCGCGCCGCCTGCAGTTCTTCTGGGGTGTTCACGTTGGCCAGTGCCTCGGGATTGGGCTGCGCGAGCAGCAGCGTGTCAGATTGGATTAAAAACTTGCGCGGGCAACTGCGACCGCCGGCCACAAAGTTGCGCAGCGCGGCAAGGCCAGCGGGTTCATAGATGGCGCACAGCGGTTCGGGCAGACCATCGCTGCTGCTGCAAAAGGCTGTGGCCGTGCGTGATGCATCACGCGCTGCGATCAGTGTGGTCAGTGTCAGCGCATCGAGGTGCGGCAGATCGCAGGCCAGCACCAGCCAGGCCGCTTGCGGGTCGGCGCTGTGCGCAGCGAGCAGGCCGGCTGCCGGACCTTGCACATCACCGGCGTCGATGATCTGCGGGTAGCGTGCGCGCAAGGGGTCGGAGGTTTGATCGGCGCGCACCGAGACGCTGACCGCCAGGCCTTGTCCGGTCAGCAGGCCGGCCGCACGTTGCAGCTGCGAGACCCCTGAAATAGCCAGCGCAGCCTTGTCCTGCCGCATGCGGGTGCTGCGTCCGCCGCTGAGCACCAGTCCGCGCAGCGGCGCGCTCATGGGCCGGCCTTGCGCTGAAAGTCGCGCTTGCCGCCGCGCTTGGCCAGCAGCCGCACCTGCTCGATGACGATGTCATGCGATAAGGCTTTGCACATGTCATAGATGGTCAGGGCCGCGACTGTGGCACCGGTCAGGGCCTCCATCTCGACGCCCGTGCGATGCTCGACAGCCACGGTGCAGGTGATGCGCAAGCCGCCGCGCCGTGCGCTGACCTCGATGGCCACATGGTCCACCGGCAGCGGATGACAGAACGGGATCAACTCGTGTGTGCGCTTGACCGCCAGTGTGCCGGCAATGATGGCGGTATCGAACACCGGGCCCTTCTTGGTGCGATGGCCGGTCAGCAGCAGTTCGCGGGCGACTGCCGCCGGTAGTTTGATCAGCGCTTCTGCGGTCGCGGTACGGCGCGTCACGGCTTTGGCACCGACATCAACCATGGTGGGCCGGTTGGCGGCATTCAGATGCGTCAGTTGTGATGGGGTGCGTGCCATGGTCAGCCGCCGATGTAGTTCATTTCGATCTTGGGCTGCTGCGCCGTGCCTTGCGCGCGCAGGCTGGCGCGCTGCTCGCTGTAGCGATCGGTGCGTGCGGTCCAGATGTTGCGCATGATCTGCGCCAGTTCTTCGTCGCTGGCGCCGGCGCGCAGCGGCGCGCGCAGGTCGGTTCCGGTCTGCGCAAACAAGCAGGTGTACAGCGCGCCGTCTGACGAGAGCCGTGCGCGCGAGCAGGCACCGCAGAAGGGCTGCGTGACTGACGAGATGAACCCGACCTCACCCTGGCCATCGGCAAACGCATAGCGACGCGCCACTTCGCCGGCATATTCGGGTTTGACCGGCAGCATCGGCCAGCGCTCGCTGATCTGCGCCAGCAGGTCGCGCGAAGGCACCACCAACTGCTCGCGCCAGTCATTGCGATTGCCGACATCCATATATTCGATAAAGCGCACGGTGACGCCGCTGCCGCGAAAGTGCTCGACCAGCGGCAGTACGCCGGTTTCGTTGATGCCGCGCTGCATGACTGCATTGACCTTGATGGGCCCCAAGCCTGCAGCCTGCGCGTGCTCTATGCCTTCAAGCACCTCGCTGACCCGTCCAAAGCCGCCGTTCATCGCGGCAAAGGTGGCTTGATCGAGGCTGTCCAAACTAATGGTGACACGCGCCAGACCGGCAGCTTTGAGCTCCGAGGCATAGCGTGACAACAGCACGCCGTTGGTGGTCAGTGCGATGTCTTCGATGCCTTCGATGCGGTTGAGGTCTGCGACGAGGTCGGCCAGGTTAACGCGCAGCAACGGCTCGCCACCCGTGATGCGCAGTTTGCGCACGCCCAGCGGCACAAACAGCCGCGTCAGCCGGATGATCTCGTCAAAGCTCAGCCGTTCGCTGCTTTTAAGAAACGGGTAGTGCTCGTGAAAGCGTTCACGCGGCATGCAATAGGGGCAGCGGAAGTTGCACCGGTCCATGACCGAGATGCGCAGGTCGCGCAGCGGCCGGTGCAAGGCATCCAGCGGTGCAGGGTTCAGATTCACGATGTGTTCGCCAGCAGCGTTCATTTAGCAGGTCCAGGCTCTACCAGCGATATAGGCGGGTGACAAAGCCCTTGGGATAGTCGGCCGGGCCGGGCGGCAGCTCGACAAAACCGTCGGTGCCGGCCAAAGCGGCAAAGTCGCCCGAACCGTTGTGCGCTGAGGCCAGTGCCCAGGGGCGGCCCCAGTCATCGGTCTCGACGCGCACCGGCACGAAGCCCGCCAAGGGGGCATTGAACGTCACCGGGGCCGCCAGCGCAATTTTGTCTTGTTGCGGTGCCGGTGGCCGGGCCCCCATGGCCTGTGCCAGCGCCGGAATGACATAACGCGCCAGGCACACCAGCGTTGAGACCGGGTTGCCCGGCAGCGCAAACACAGCCTGCCCCCGGGGGCCTATGCCAAACCACATGGGCTTGCCAGGGCGCTGGGCGATCTTATGAAACACCTGCCGCACACCGCACAGGCTCAGCGCTTCGGGCACCAGATCAAACTTACCCATAGACACGCCGCCCGACAGGATCAACACGTCGTAGCTGTCCAAATGTTCGCGCAGGCGGCTGTGTAGCACCGGCAGGTCGTCGTTGATGTGGTCATCGGCCACGCGCGCATAGCCACGATGACGCAGGGCGGCGGTGATGCCATAGACGTTCGAGCGGCGCAGCTGCCAGGTGGCAATCGGTTCGCCCGGTTCAACCAGTTCGTTGCCGGTCGAGATCACCATGACCGCCGGTTGCTGACTGACGCGCAGCCTAGCCATGCCCGCACCGGCCGCCACTGCGATGTCCGGCGGCGTCAGTGTGACGCCGTCGGCCAGCAACAAGGTGCCTTGAGTTTGATCGCTACCGCGCCGGTGTACGTTCTGCCAAGGCGCGACGCCGGCGTCAGTCTGCAGTTGCGCCCAGCCGTCGCTGACCTCGATGCGTTCGACGGGGATCACGGCGTCGCAACCTGCCGGCAGCATGGCGCCGGTCATGGCTTCGATGCACAAATCGGCCGATTGCAGCGTCAGCGGCGGGTCACCGGCGGCTTGCGTGGCCTGCACCCGGAAGCGGCGCTGTCCGGACAATACGGCCTGCGAGGCCACGGCGATGCCATCCATGGACACCCGGTCGAAAGGGGGCTGATCGCGTTCGGCATAGATGTTTTCGCGCAGTACAGCGCCGGCAGCTTGACCGACCGGTAGCGATTCGATGGGCAGCCGCACCAGCGCCTGTTCGATCAGGAGCTGGGCTTGCGCAGGGGTCAACATGGCTGGCCCCTCCGGGCAGCGAGCCGACGGCGAAGGTTTACTTCGACGGGTGCGCTGCCTTGTACACGCGGATCTGCTCGTTCAAACGGGCAGCGACCGATTCGAGCTCGTCGACTGCGGCGTTGTTACGCTGCTGCCAGACAGCAGCCATCTGCTTCTTCTGGTCTTCGCTCAAGGTCTCGTTCTGGCGCGCAATGCTCTCTTCAACTTCTTTCTTGATGCAGCCCAGGTAGATTTCCATGTCGGCGTTATAGGCCTTCACAGCCTTGTTGGCGGCCAGCATGTCTTCCAGTGCGGCAGTCTTGCCGTCGGGAATGGTGCCCGGGGCTTTGGGATAGTTGCAGTCGGCATAGGCAGACGAGGCGGCCAGAGTGGTCAACAGGAGCAGGGCGACGGAACGGTTCATGTATCCCCCAAGTTGTTAAGGGGCCGCCGGACGGGGCGGCCCTGATGCCGATCAGGCCTCTAGTCTAAGAGGGCACGGGCACAAGGGCCAGCCTGTCACCCAAATTGCCCTGTCAGTTGCCCAGGTGATAGCGGGCCGTCAGTTGCACGTTGCGCGGGTCGCCGGTCTGTCCGGAGATCAGCCCCGAGTTACCCGACTGCGGCGTTAGCAGCAGCAGAGTGTTCTGATCCAGTGCGTTGCGCAGCAGTACAAAGACTTCCCAGCCGTGGTTGGAGGCAAAACCCGCCCGCAGGTTCACCAACGTATAGCCGTCGATGCGCAGGAACTTGGAGGCCGACGCATCGGCGTAAAACGACGAGCGGTAACTGGCATCGACACCCGCATAGAATGAGCCGTCGTGGCGGGTGGCTACGCGGTATTCGCTGCCTGCAGCGGCACTCCAGCGCGAAGCACCGGGAAGCTGCGCGCCGCTGAGGTCGCAGACCGAGGTGGATGAGGCCTGCAGCTCTAAGGGGCAAGGGGCATTGGGAAAGCTGATGTACTTGGCATCGGTATAGGCGCCGCGCACATAGCCCGAGAAACCGGCCACAGGGGCCAGCAGCAGATCGAGTTCGGCACCGCGCGAACGCACGTGGTCGATGTTGGCCAGATAGCCGCGCAGTGCGCCCGGGCCGGTGTCGACGACATTGGCCTGGAAGTCACGCACGTCGCTGTTGAACAGCGCCAGGTTGGCGCTGACGCGCCGGGATAACCACTGCGTTTTGATGCCCAATTCATAAGCTGTCGAGCGCTCCGGGCTGACCACGGCGCGTTCTAAGGCCGGGTTGTTCTGCGTGTTCAGCGGTAGACCGGCCAGGTTGATACCGCCGGACTTAAAGCCTCGCGCAGTGCTGGCATAAACCAGAGCGTCATCGCCGGCGTTCCATGACAAGGCCACATCATGGGTCAGCGCCGAGTTGTCGAAGTCGACGTTATAGGCCTGCGGTCTGGCGATGGACAGCTTGGCATTGGTCTGCGTGCTGTTGGCCGGCACGCCGCCGCCGCTGACTTGCGAGGCGTAGTCAGCGGTCTTGTTCTCGGTGGTGTAGCGCAGGCCAGGTGTCAGGTGCAGCGTGTCGCTGATATTCCAGGTCAGCTGTCCGAAGCCGGCATAGCTGCGGATGGTCGAGACCGCGCTGGATTGGCTGACATAGCCCTTCAGCAGATCAGCGGGCACTGTCGTGCCGACCAGCCAGAAGGCGGCATCCGAACCCCACTCGGTGATGTTCTGGCCGTGCAGCACTTGGTAATAGCCATACAGGCCTGCGGTGTACTCCAGTGTCCGGTTGCCCGTGGAGGCAATGCGCAGCTCTTGGGAATACTGCTGCTGCTGCACCGGGTTGGCCGACTGCCGCAGGATGTCCAGGCGTGTGTAGTCGCGGTCGTTGGCCGGCTGCCAGTCCCAGTAGCGCCAGGCACTGATCGAGGTCAGCGCGTTGGCACCCAGGTCCCAGTCAGCGCTCAGCGAAGCACCGCCTATTTCCGAGCGGGCTTTGATAGGCGCATCCACCTCGGCCAGACGGTCATAGGGGTTAGTGCTGGGCGGTGTGTAGTTCAGGACGGCGGCCATGCTGGGGTATTGGCGGTTGGCTGCGCGCAGCGAGGTGCCATAGCCCACATGACCTGCGTGCAGCAGTCGGCGTTCTGCAGCGCATAGTCGGCCGAGGCTTTGAGTTTCAGCGCGTCGTTGACGTTCCACAGCAGCTGGCCACGGGTGCTGAGGTTGTCTTGGTCGTTGACGTTATGCGCGGTGGTGGTGTTGTAGGTGTAGCCGTCGCGCAGCGACTTGCCGAAGGTGATGCGGCCAGCCACTGAATCACTCAGCGCACCGGCCAGCGTGCCCTTGGCTTGTATAAAGCCGTGATCGCCCACCGAGCCTTCGAAGTCGCCGTCGGTGCTAAAGGTGGGCGCACGGGTGGTGATGTTGAGCGCACCGGCGGTGGTGTTCTTACCGAACAGCGTGCCCTGCGGACCGCGCAGCAGTTCAACGCGCTCAATATCGATAAGGTCAAAAGCCGCTGCTGCCGGACGGCTGTTATAGACGCCATCCACATAAAAGCCGACGCCTTGTTCCAAGCCGTCGTTGGCGAGGCCAAAGGACACGCCCAGGCCGCGCACGGTCAGTGCGGTGTTGCGCGGGTTCGATGACGTGTATTGCAGTGTCGGTGCCTGCTGCGCGACCTGTGCAATGGAATAGGTGCCTTGGCGCGCCAAGGCGTCTTTGCCCAGCACCGAGATGGCCACGGGCACGCGCTGGACGTTTTCTTCGCGCTTGCGGGCCGTGACCACAATGGTGTCCAGCGCGCTATCGCTGTCGCTGTCGATCGCACAGGCTGGCGCGGCCAAGGCCAAGGCAACGACGAGTGACAGAGGAGTGCGTAACGGGCTGGACATGCGATCAACTCCTGAGCTTCGGCGGACTGCCGGAGGTCAGGTAAAGCAGCATTCATGCCACGGTCTGTCCGGCGTTGAGCCGCTCTGGCAGCGGTCTGGAGCCGGTGTGTACTGCGCTGGTGTGTGGT
>CAIVTJ010000085.1 GCA_903908825.1 uncultured Pseudomonadota bacterium
AGCTACGTCAGCGGAGTCTTCCCCGACACTGAGCGCGCCCGACGGCGCAGTCAGTTCCTAATTCATACATTCACAATGGAGCGGGTGATGGGAATCGAACCCACACCATCAGCTTGGAAGGCTGAGGTTCTACCATTGAACTACACCCGCCAAGCTCCGCTCCGACACCTGCTGTCCGCCCTGCACGCCTAGCCCCAACTGGTGGAGGGGGTAGGATTCGAACCTACGAAGGCGTAAGCCGGCAGATTTACAGTCTGCTCCCGTTGGCCGCTTGGGTACCCCTCCGCGAAAACGAGCCGCGTATTCTGATTTCGGCGGCCCCCTATGTCAACGCACGTTTGAGGTATTTTGCGGCGGCGGGGCTGGCGGGGGGTCGCGAGGCGCGGGTTGGTCGGGAATGGTCCGCCGGGCGTCGTCCACCTGGGCGGTTGACAGCAACCGGGTGCCGCAGACCGGCAAATCGTCGGGCAACTGGAACGGCCCGTAAGCGATGCGCTTGAGTCGGCTGACCTCGTATCCGGCAGCTTCCCAGAGCCGGCGGACCTCGCGGTTGCGGCCCTCGTGCAGGGCGACGCGGAACCAGCTGTGGCCCTCGGACTGACCGGTGGCCTCCAGGTGATCGAAGCGTGCCAAGCCATCGTCCAGCGGCAGGCCGCGCAGCATGGAGTCCAGCGCCGCCTTGGGCGGGTTGCCACGCACCCGGACCAGGTATTCGCGCCGCAGCTCGTAGGACGGGTGCATCAGGCGGTGCGCCAGCTCACCGTCGGTGGTGAACACCAGCAGGCCGGAAGTGTTGACGTCTAAGCGCCCGACCACCACCCAGCGGCCCTGGACCGGCTGGGGCAGACGCTCGAATACCGTCGGACGGCCCTGCGGGTCGCTGCGCGTGGTCATCTCGCCGACCGGCTTGTGGTAGAGCAATATTTCGCCGGCTGAGTTGCTGCCGGCTGACTGCGCCAGACCGCCCAGATCGACGGGCTGACCATCCAGCAGGATGCGGTCTGCCGCCGTGGCGCGGTCGCCCAAGCCGGCCACCTGGCCATTGACGCGGATGCGGCCGTCGCGCAGCCACAGTTCGATGCCGCGGCGCGAACCCAAGCCGGCCGACGCCAGCAGCTTTTGGATGCGCTCGCTCATCGTACGGGCAGCGAGATTTTGGCGAATAACTGCGCTTTGCTGTCGGGATCACGCGCTTCGATGGCGCGCTCGACTAAGCGGCGGGTCAGGTGGGCACCGAACAGCTGCATGAACTCGTAGGCGAAGTTGCGCAGCAAAGTGCCGCGCCGGAACCCGACCCAGGTGGTGTGGATGGGAAACAGATGCGAGGCGTCGACCACCACCAGGTCCTGGTCTTCCTGCGGGTCAAAGGCGACGCTGGCGACGATGCCCACGCCCATGCCTAAGCGCACATAGGTCTTGATGACATCTGAATCGCGTGCGGTCAGCGCCACGCGCGGCTTGAGACCTTCGCGGCCAAACAGGGTCTCCAGCGACGACGGGCCGGAAAAACTGAACACATAGGTGACCAGCGGATAAGTGGCCAGCTGTGCCAGCGTCAGCTTGCCGGCCGTTGAACGCGCCAGCGGATGATGCTTGGGGACGATGACCTGGCGATGCCAGCGGTATACCGGCAGCAACACCAGTTCAGGAAACAAGGCCTCGGAGCCGGTGGCGATGGCCAACTGCACGCGATCCGAAGACACCATCTCGGAGATCTGCTCGGAGGTGCCCTGATGCAGGTGCAGGTCGACTTCCGGATAGCGCTTGCGAAACGCCTGCACCACCGGCGGCAGCACATAGCGCGCCTGCGTGTGGGTGGTGGCAATAGACAGCGTGCCGCGCGCGTCCTGATTGAGGTCGGCGGCCACCGCCCGCAAGCTCTCGACTTCGGCCAGCGCCCGGCCGGCATATTCGAGCACCCGCACGCCCTCGGGCGTGATCCGGGCGAAGGCGCGGCCTTCGCGCACAAAAAGGTCGAAACCCAGCTCTTTTTCGAGTGCCTTGAGCGCGCGGCTGATGGCAGGCTGGGAGGTGCCCAGCGAGGCGGCCGCCTGAGTCACCGACAGGCCATTGCGGGCGATGGCGATGGCGTACTGAAGCTGATGGAAGTTCATAGGCGCACATCATAACAAGTTGTTATCAGGCGATGTCGAACTCGCAGATCGTCTATCGCCCGACACACGCAGCCTATAGAGTCCCGTCCCCACCGTTGCAGGAGCCAGCAATGATTTACGACAGCATTCTCGGCACCATCGGCCGCACGCCCATCGTCAAACTGCAACGCCTGGCACCAGCCGGGGTCACGGTCTACGTGAAGTGCGAGTTTTTTAACCCGGCCTCGTCGGTGAAAGACCGCTTAGCCATCGCCATCATCGAAGACGCCGAGCGCAGCGGTGCGCTCAAGCCCGGCCAGACCGTGGTCGAGGCCACCTCGGGCAACACCGGCATCGCGCTGGCCATGGTGTGCGCAGCCAAGGGCTATCCGTTCGTCGCCGTGATGGTCGAGACCTTCTCGATCGAGCGCCGCCGCATCATGCGCATGCTCGGCGCCAAGGTCATCCTGACGCCGGCCGCCGAGCGCGGCACGGGCATGGTGCGCAAGGCCGAAGAACTGGCTGCCAAGAACGGCTGGTATTTGACCCGGCAGTTCGAGAACGCGGCCAACCCGGCCTATCACCGCAACACCACCGGCCCCGAGATCCTCAGCGACTTCGCCGGTCGCCGGCTCGATTATTTTGTCAGCGGCTGGGGCACCGGCGGCACCATCACCGGCGTGGGCGAAATGCTCAAGCTGGCGCGCCCCGAGGTCAAGATCGTCGCGGCTGAGCCGGAAAATGCCGCGCTGCTGGCCGGCAAGCCGTTCGCGCCGCACAAGGTGCAGGGCTGGACCCCGGACTTCGTGCCCGGCGTGCTCAATCGCGCCGTGCCCGACCAGCTGATCACCATCAGCGATGCCGAGTCGATTGCCACCGCGCGCGCGCTGGCCAGTCAGGAAGGCATCCTGTGCGGCATTTCCTCGGGTGCCGGCGTGGGCGCCGCGCTCAAGCTGGCGCAGCAAGTGCCGGCGGGCAGCGTGCTGCTGGCTGTCATCACCGACACCGGCGAGCGCTATCTGTCCACCGCGTTGTTCGAAGGCATCGCTGACGGGTCGGACGACGAACCTTGAACGCAGACCTGCGCGCCATCGACGATGCGGACCTCAACCCGGTGCACATCGCCGCGTTGCCCAGCCCGTTTGCGCTGTGGCGTGGCGGGTCACTGACCGATGGCGTCATCGCTTATGAGTGCTGGGGCGAGCTCAATGCCGACGCCAGCAATGCCATCCTGCTGTTCACCGGGCTGTCGCCGACGGCACACGCGGCCTCCAGCCCGGCCAACCGCGAGCCCGGCTGGTGGGAACAGATGATCGGCCCCGGCCGGGCCATCGACACCGACCGCCATTTCGTCGTCTGCGTCAATTCGCTGGGTAGCTGCTTCGGCTCCAGCGGACCGGCGTCCATCAACCCGCGCACCGGACTGGCCTGGCGCCTCGACTTCCCCGAAATTGCAGTCGAGGACATCGCCCGGGCCGGCTGGGAAGTCATGGTCTCGCTGGGCGTCACGCAGTTGGCTGCGGTGGTCGGCCCGTCGCTGGGTGGCATCGTCGCGCTGGCCTTTGTCGCCTGCCTGCCGGGTAAGGCGCGACGGCTGATCAGCATCTCTGGCACGGCTGCGGCCTCGGCTTTTGCCATCGCGCTGCGCTCAGTGCAGCGCGAGGCCGTCATGAGCGACCCGGACTGGCACGCCGGCCAATACGCCAGCCCGGCCCAGGGGCCGCGGGCCGGCATGCGCATCGCGCGCAAGCTGGGCACCATCACCTATCGTTCGGCCGAAGAATGGCGCAACCGCTTTGCGCGTTCCGGCATCGGCCCGCAAGGCATGCGCGCGGCGCAGCAGGTGCGCGGCCGGGTCCCCGAAGGTTTCGGCCCGCGTTTTTCGGTCGAGGGCTATCTGGAAGCGCAGGCCGAGCGTTTCGTGCGCATCTTTGACGCCAACTGCTACCTGTATCTATCGCGCGCCATGGACTGCTTTGACCTCACCAGCCATGGCGAGCCCAGCGAGGTGTTGGCGCGGGCCGGCCTTGAGGCCGCGCTGGTCATCGGCGTCGAGTCCGACTTTCTGTTTTCGATAGACGAACAGGCGTGGATCGCCGGGCAGCTTGACCTGGCCGGCGTGCCCACTACCTTTGCCAAGATGCCCTGCATCGAGGGGCACGACGCCTTTCTGGTCGACTTGCCGCGTTTCGATGCGGCTATCCGCCCCTTTCTGGGCGGCTGACCCTCTGTGCTTCGAGGCCCCGGCGCGCGCCTGCGACTGACGGCTGCGCTGCTGTGGGGTGTGGCGGCGTTAGTCCCGGCTGGCGCCACGGCACGCGACCTGCGGCTGGCCAGCTGGAACCTCGAATGGCTGGTATCAACCGCCACCACCCGCGAAGCGCGCAACGCCTGTGTGGCCGGCGCCCGCCCGCGTCTGCCCTGCGACGTGGCTCTGGATCAGGCGCGCAGCGCCACCGACTTTGCCGCGCTGGCGCGCTTGGCGCGCGACTTGGACGCCGATGTCATCGCCATCCAGGAGGTCGAGAGCATCGAGGTCGCCGCACAGGTGTTCCCGGGTTACCGCTTCTGCCTCAGCGAGGGCCGCGTTGTCCAAAACCTGGGCTTTGCCATCCGCCGCGGCCTGCCCTACCGCTGCGAAGCCGACCTGCGTGAGCTGTCGCAGGGCGAGCATCTGCGCCGCGGCGTGGTGCTGTCGCTGTATCCGGGCACCGCCCAAAACGTCCGCTTACTGGGCGTACACCTGAAGTCCGGCTGCCCGCGCAGCCACTTGCCCTCTGCGTCCGCAGCTTGCCGGCAATGGCAGAATCAGCTACCGCTGGTGGCCGGCTGGATCAGCCAGCAGAGCCGCCAGCGCCAGCCTTTTGCGGTGCTGGGCGACTTCAATCGCGAACTGGGCGCAGACGACCCGGCCGGCTTATGGATGAGCTTGGGCGCGGCGGGCCGCGGCGCGGGCGGTCTTGCCGATGCGGCTGCCGGCGCACCGTTTCGCAATTGCCGGGCCGGGCAAAATCACGCCTCATCGATAGACCACATCTTTCTGGGCGGCGGTTTGCAGGCCCTGCAGGTGCCCGGTTCGTTCCAGCGGGTGGCCTACCCGCCAGCGGACGCACGCCGCTACCGGCTGTCCGACCATTGCCCGATCGCCGTGCGTTTGAAAATTCCCGCGTGATTAAGTCAAGTGGAAACGTGACGCAAGTCCGTTTTGGGCATACTCGCCTCAACAGCCTCCACAACCCTTCAGGCACCGACCATGGAAAGAAGACTGCATACGCGCCATCGCGCACGGACGATTGTCTACATCATGATGCCCGGCGGGCGTCGTCGCCTATGCAAGGCGGTCAACCTCAGTGCCTCGGGCGTGTTCCTGCACACCTCCGGCTTAGGTCTGCGCATGGGGCAGCGGGTCGATCTGGCTTTTGCCATCAACCTGGGCACCATTGTGAAGGTCCACCGGCGCTCTGCCGTGGTGGCACACATCTCGGGCGGCGGCACGGGCTTGATGATGGAAGCCCACGCGCTGCAGGCCTGAACACCCGCAGCAAGGGTGACGTCATGACGCGCAGCGCATGAACGTCATCCGCATCGTGGTCGTCGATGATCACGCGCTGTTTCGAGCCGGTCTGCAGCAGACTATCGCCGCAGAGGCCGACATGGTGCTCAGCGGCGAATGCGCCGCAGCGCACGAAGTGCTGGCTCTGCTCGCGGCAAAACCCTGCAACGTCCTATTGCTCGACCTGTCGCTGCCCGATATGTCCGGCCTTGACCTGCTGCCGCAATTGCAGCGTCACCATCCTGACGTCGCTGTGCTGATGCTGTCGGGCTATCCCGAAACACAGTTCGGACTGCATGCGCTGCGCGCCGGGGCCCGCGGTTTTATCAGCAAGACTTCCGAACCTGCGGAACTGTTGCGTGCCATCCGCGCCGTGGCGCGCGGCAGTCGCTATGTCAGCCAAGGCCTGACCGATGTGCTGGTAAATGGCTTGGGTGCGCCGGCCAGCGGCCCTTTGCACCAGTGCCTGTCGCAACGTGAGTTTCAGATCCTGTGCAAACTGGCCGAGGGCATGGGCGTCACGGCCATCGGTGCGGAACTGAACCTCAGCGCCAAAACCATCAGCACCTATCGCAGCCGTGTGCTGAGCAAGCTGGGTTTGCACAGCAACGCCGACCTGGTCACCTACGCGATCAGAAATCAGCTGCTGCGCTAAAGGTCATGCCGGTTGTGGTGTTGGTCTGCAAGCTGAGGCTGCCACCGGCACCCAGCAACCACGCACGCGCGGCACACAGACCGCGCGCTGCCGCAAAGGCCTGCGCCGGCTCACAACCCACGCCATCGTCGCTGACCGTGAGCTCACAGCGCAGCGGCGTAGTGCGGATGCTCAAGCTCAGCGTCTGTGCTGCGGCATGTTGCAGCACATTGCGCAGCGCAACCTCTGCTGCGCGATAAAGCGCAATGGCCAGATGCCCGGGCAATGTGCGATCGGCGCCACCGGTCATCTCTAGTTGCAGCGACACACCATGTTCTGCGCACTGCTGTTCAAACAGCGCTGTCAAAGCGGCTGACAAACCCATGTGAGCCAGCAAGGGCGGATGCAATTGCGCGGCCACCTGACGTTGGCAGTCTTGCGCCTGCGCCAGCAGTGTTTGTGCAGCGGACGTAGCGGCCACACCGTCGCGGTGCAGCTGCAAGCCCAGTGCAGCCAAGGCGCCGCCCAGTTGATCGTGCAGCTGCCGCGCCAGTGCGGCGCGTTCGCGCTCCTGGTGTTGCTGCCAATGCGCCAAGGCCTGATCGTGCTCACTCACAACTGCGACTCCACCACACTGACCACCGATTCGCGCAGCCGCCGCCACAGTGAACGATTCTTCCAAGCCACATAAGACACGCGCCGGCTGCGCGCCAAATCTGCCTCAAACAACACGGCATGCTCACCGGCCAGCCGTGCGCTGAACACGTTAAGGTTAGCTTCATCGTTAAGCCGGAAAGACCGGTTATCAAAATTGGCCGAGCCCACTGTGCTCCACTCGCCGTCGATGACCATGAACTTGCTATGCATCATGGTCGGCACAAACTCAAACAGCGCAATGCCCGCGCGCAGCATGCGGCCCCAGTGCCGCTGCGAAGCCCGTCGCGCAAATCTATTGTCGGTGCGCCGACCCGGCACCAGCACACGTACCAGCACACCGCGCTGCGCCGCAGCCACCAAGGTGTCTATGGTGAGCCGGTCGGGCACAAAGTAAGGACTGGCGATATCGATGCTGCGGCGGGCCGCGGTGATGGCCAACAGAAACATCAGCTGCATGCTCTCGGCGCCACCGCTGGGCGAACTGCCGAACATCTGCGCATCCATATCACCGCAAGCCTCAAGCGGCGGAAAGTAAGCCGGGCCGTGTAACACGTTGCCGCTGACCTTGATCCAGTTATCCAGGAACACCGCCTGCATCTGCGCCACCACCGGACCGGTCACCGCATAGTGCATGTCGCGCCAGTGCCCGGCGTCTTGGGCATTGCCGGTCCACTGCGTGCCTATGCCCACACCGCCGGTGAAGCCCAAGCGACCATCGACGATGAGCAGCTTGCGGTGCGTGCGGTTGTTTAATCGCCCCAGGTGCAACCACGACAAGCGGTGATACAGATGCACGACGATGCCGGCCTGCCGGAAGCGGGCCAGCAAAGCAGACTGCAGTTCCCGCGAGCCTATCCAGTCGAACACCAGATGTACCGCCACGCCACGGGCAGCTGCATTGACCAAGGCATCGGCAAAGCGGTCACCGATTTCACCGGACCAGTAAATAAACGTCTCGAAACACACTGACACCCGCGCCGCCTCGATGGCGCGCAGCATGGGCGGGAAGATCGCATCGCCGTTGGCAAGCGGCTGAATCAGGTTGCCGGGCACTATGGCCGGGCCGAGCAGCACGCCCATGGCGCGGCGGAAATCGCCATCCTGCAGGGTGTAGAGCCGTCGCGGACGATGCTGCAAACGACGCTCGGCCGACGCAAAGTTGATGGCCAGCAGGCACAGCACGACAGTCACGACAGCCGTGACGGCGATAACCGGCAACAAGGTCCAGACGTCCATGGGTGCGAACTCTCATCCCTGACTCGATGAGGGGAACAACAGTCTAGAGCAGCGGCCTGTCAGAGGCCCATAATCTGCCGATGACCGTCAGCGCCAAGGCCCACGCCGTAAACCCCTGCAGCCGCAACGTGTGCCTGGTGCGACCTGCACACTTTGGCTACAACCCGCAGACTGCAGCCACCAACGCGTTTCAGTCGGCAGACGGCGCCGGGGCGGCGGCCGGGGCGGCGCTGATCGAGTTTGACGCCCTCGTGCAGCAGCTCCAGGCCGCCGGCGTCGGCGTCTGTGTGGTCGATGACACGCCCGGGCCGCCCAAGCCCGATGCGGTGTTCCCCAACAACTGGGTCAGCTTTCATGCCGACGGCACGGTGGTGCTGTATCCGATGCTCACCGCCAACCGGCGCAGCGAGCGTCGCGCTGACCTGGTCGAGCAGGTCTGTGCACAACTGGGCTTTGTGGTGCGGCGGCATATCGACCTGAGTCATTTCGAGACGCAAGGCCGGTTCCTTGAAGGCACCGGCAGCCTGGTGCTGGACCACCGGCAGCGCATCGCCTACGCGAACAGGTCTGCACGCACCGACGAAGGCTTGGTACGGCACTGGTGCCAACTCATGGATTACGAGCCGCTGGTGTTTGATGCCGCCACCCCCGATGGCCTGCCCGTTTATCACACTAATGTTTTGTTGTGGATAGGCGAGCGCAGCGCCGGTGTGGGGCTGGAATGGATAGCCCCGCACGACCGTGAGCGTGTGCTGGCCTCGCTGCAGGCTTCGGGGCGCAGCGTGGCGCAACTGCCGGGCGCGGCGCTGCAGCAGTTCGCCGGCAACATGCTGCAACTGCGCAGCCACAGCGGCAGCACGGTGCTGGTGATGTCTGCTGCGGCCGCAGCGGCACTGCCCGCCGCAACGCTGACGCAGCTACGCACCCACAGCGATGCGCTGTGCATTGCCGCTGTGCCCACCATCGAGCGCATCGGCGGGGGCAGCGTGCGCTGCATGCTGGCCGAGGTGCCCACGTGAGCAGCGCAACCCAGACCGTGCCGCTGGCGGGGCGATTGTTCGCGTTGCTGATCGAGGCACAGGCCAGTGCAGCGGGTTATCGCGGCTTCGTGTCGGGTGCGCAACTGGCCGCGCAACTGGGGGTGAC
>CAIVTJ010000086.1 GCA_903908825.1 uncultured Pseudomonadota bacterium
ATCACCAATGAAGATTCCGGCGGCTTTCACTTTGTGGGTTCTTCCTCAACAGGTAAGACAACGG
Source organism: uncultured Pseudomonadota bacterium (assembly GCA_903908825.1). Classification (GTDB taxonomy): domain Bacteria; phylum Pseudomonadota; class Gammaproteobacteria; order Steroidobacterales; family Steroidobacteraceae; genus ZC4RG30. The sequence goes on from CAIVTJ010000086.1 coordinate 65, forward strand.
CGCTGCGTGTCGCTGCTTCTGTGTGGGGTGGCCCGTCGCACCTGAAGCGGTGGCGAGCAACGAGTAATGCCATTGAAGGCCTCGCAGTACAGCATTGTGACGCGGCGCTGATACTCGATGAGCTTGCCCAAGTTGAGGCACGAGATGCCGGAGCAATTGCGTATTCATTGGCAAACGGTCAAGGCAAGGCCAGGTCATACGCTGATGCTTCAGCAAAGCCGATAAGTACATGGCGGCTGCTGTTTTTAAGTGCTGGTGAAGTCGGGCTGGCGGCGCACATGGCAGAGGCGCAGCGCAAGGCGAAGGCGGGGCAGGAAGTCAGGCTGGCCGAAATTGACGCAGATGCTGGCGCTGGTTTCGGGCTGTTCGATGTTGTCCCTGAAGGCATCGAAGCAAACTTCTTCGCCGATCGCCTGAACAATGCGACGAAAAAATACTACGGCCATCTAGGCTCGCAGTTCGTCGAGCATTTGATTGCGGATAGCGCAGGCGTTGCAGATATTGGTCAGGCCGTGCAGCGATTGGCTGCGACGTTCGCTGGAACGAGTCAAGCAGGGCAGGTTCGCCGAGTTGCCGGGCGCTTTGCACTTGCCGCAGTGGCTGGGGAATTGGCGACCCAGTGGGGATTGACGGGCTGGCAGGAGGGTTCTGCCACTAGTGCTGTAAAGCGCTGCTTTGATTCTTGGGTCGAGTCACGCGGTGGCACAGGGAATCTTGAACCTTCGCGGGTGTTGGCGCAGTTGCGCGCTTTCATCGAGGCCAACGGCGAATCAAGGTTCGCAAGTTGGAATGAAACGCCAGACAGGGTTACCCATAACCGCGCAGGCTTTCAAAAAATGAACGGCGATCATGGGTGGTGCTACTACGTCCTGTCGGAACAGATGAAGGTGATTCTTCAAGGGTTTGCATTTCGTGATGCGTGCAAGGCGTTGGCTGCTGCCGGTGTAATTTTGAAGAGCGGCGATAGCAATACCCAATCAGTACGCCTGCCGCAGATGGGAAAGGCCCGGTGCTACGTCATCAAGGCGGATGCTTTGCAGGGTGGCGACGATGAGCAATAGCCGGTTGCTGCAAGTCATCGAGCGGTTTGCCACAGTTGGCGGTGACGCTGTGGCAGATTCTGTGGCACTCAATTCGAACCCTGCCGCACCTGTTAGTGCCGCATCGAACACGCTGCCACAGATGCCACAGTTGCCACAGCGAAAAGTGGTAGAAGCTGGCGGCGCTGTTACCAATGGTGGCTCAAAGCATGAGCCTGTGGTCATGCACTGGGACATTCACGCGGCAGGGCTGGCAACCGGTGCGCTGGTGCTTTGCGAGGATTGCCGCGAGTTCACGCTGGGGGCCGTGCCAGTAGGCGATGGCAATTGCGCGTTGCATGGGCCGGTGTTCGCACGCTGCCCGTTCGATTGCCGCGAGTATCACGCTCGAAAGAGGCCGTGGTCATGGTCGGTGATCTAAACTAGACCGATATGGCACACGGCATAAAAACAGGCGGTAGGCGCAAAGGCACGCCCAACAAGGCGACAGCGGCCTCTAGAGAGGCGCTGGCCGTGTTTGTGGATGGCAACCTAGACCGCTTGCAGACTTGGCTAGATGAGATTCACGCGGCTGAGGGCGCTTCTGCTGCCTTCAAGGCTTACGTCAGTTTGCTTGAGTTTCATCTGCCCAAGATGCAGCGAATCGAGGGCCACTCAAACGTCGAAACACAGATTGGCGTTTCTTGGGGGCAACCTGTCTGAGCGTTGGCCGCGAACCATGTGTTTAGGCCAGGATCTTTGGGTCAAAATACCTTTGCGAAACATAGGCTTAGGATTTGAGTCAATTGCCTTTGACTTGCCCCTGCGCCAGCGTATTTCTGCCCAAACGCACCAGATATCGAGCGAGCGCCAGCACTGAGCCTGATGCCATGCTGAGCGCATGGATGAAACCCGCAAGTTCTGGCGTATCGGTCGCGTGTTCTTAGCGCGGCTGCTGCGCGTACATGGTCGAGATTCACCGGCTGTGCTGCGCCAGTTGGCCGATGAACTGGAAGCGCTTGGACGCGAGACCGGCCACTGAGCTAGGCTTCTGACAGGGCCGGTTTTTGACCCGGATTGTCATACTTTTTCCATACTCAAAAACGGCGAATTCTGTAAGTCATTGATTTCATGGTGCGCCCGGCGCGATTCGAACGCGCGACCCCTGCCTTCGGAGGGACGGATTCGATCATTTCTCGATCAATCTGCTATCAGTTCTAAGAAGTTCTGAAAGATTCAAAAAGCCTATTTCTACAGTGTTTTGTGCGTATCGCAGACTCAATCTGAGGTGTTAAGCGATTCGGGATGATGTGATATGGTTTGCCATACTTTTGCCATACTCACATTTCCTGACGTACCCACTGAGGCTCACCATGTCGGAGTCCATATATACCGCTAAAGACCGGAAGAAATTAGATCCGGACCGGGAACCGCGTTACGTCTTGTTGTCCCGTGGTTGCCATTTGGGCTATCGCAAGATGTCGAAGGACGCTGATGGCACATGGATGGCCCGTTATCGCGACCCTGAAACTGACGCACGCCCAACCAAAAAACTCGGAACCTTTGGCGAACTGCCGCCCAACAAGCGCTATGACGCTGCAAAGAAAGCTGCCGAAGAATGGTTCGCCCACATGGGCGCAGGCGGTCGTAAAGAGTCGTTAACGCTCGCAGATGCCTGCAACCGCTATCTTGAGTCGCTGCGCGATGAAGGGCGCACAGCGGCTGCTGTGGACGCTCAAGGCCGCTTTAAACGCTGGGTGTTCGGCAAGCCAATCGGCACTGTGAAGCTGCAAAAGTTGACCCATGCCAAGTTGCAGGATTGGCGCAAGGCGCTGGCCCGGACGCTGACGCTGCCGCAGGACAAGGCGAAGCAAGGCACGGGGACGCAAAGGGCTGCGTCAAGTGTGAACCGCGATCTGGTTGCCGTTCGGGCTGCGCTGAATCTGGCGCTGCGTGACCGGCTGGTCACTATCGATGCTGCGTGGTCTGTCTCGTTGTTACCGGCCTCTAACGCTAACGGGCGACGCACGGCCTATCTGGACTCATTGCAGCGCAAAGCATTGCAGGACGCTGCGACAAACGAGGTGCGCCCGTTTATCACGGCGCTGTGCTGGTTGCCGCTGCGCCCCGGTGCTATGGCGAATCTGAGAGTCCAGGATTTCGACAAACGCACTAATGACCTCCGCATTCGTGACGATAAAGGCCGGGGCGAGCGAACCATTCGCCTACCGCCAGAGACGGGCAAGTTCTTTGCTGAGCAATGCCGCGACAAGATAGCGGCTGCGCCGATCTTCGCCCGTGCTGATGGAAGCGCATGGTCGAGGCATTCTTGGAAGCTGCCAGTTAGGGCCGCTGTTGCAGGCGCTGGCCTGCCGGTTGACGCTGTGGCCTATACGCTGCGCCATAGCGCTATAACCGATCTGGTCACGCATCACGGGCTAGACCTGATGACCGTTGCGATTCTGAGCGGCACAAGCGTTGCGATGATCCAGAAGCACTACGGCCACATGGTCGCCAGTCGAGCAACGGCTGCGCTGGCCGGGCTGGCGCTGGCATAAATGATGCCCCTTGCATCTAATTGCGCCCGAAGATATCTTAATGGCGCGATTACAAGCGAAAGGGTAGCCACCTTTCTTCGGCGCACAAAGTAGACCGGTGCGACGTTTAGATTGTCGGATAGCGCCGACAAAAAAACCTACCGCCACTTAAAACAGTGGTGATGGATTCTCAAAAGAGAATTACAGCGCTGGAAGCGCAAGGTATCGCAGGTCTGCACAAGCCCCCCGCTTGTGCAGGCATCACTTCGCCTCGCACAAGCACCTGAGTTAGGAGTTGTGCGATGACCGAATCAATCAAAAAGTTACCTGCTGTTCTTTCTTGCGTCGGCGTGTCCCGTTCAACGTGGCTGACCGGCGTTAAGAGAGGCATTTACCCAAAACCGATCAAGTTGTCTGCGTCTGCGTCTGGGCGGTCGGTCGGCTGGTTATCAAGCGACATCGAGCGCTTCCTCGCTGAGCGAGTTGCGGCGCGTGACGCTGAGCAAGCGCAATGAGTGCCTATAGCGATGCGGTGAAAGCTGCGACGCGTGGACGCTGGCGGGAAATCCTGCGTGGCATGGGCGTTGCTTCGGAGGCGCTGCGTGATCGACATGGCCCATGTCCGGGCTGTGGTGGAACTGATCGGTTCCGCTTTGATGACATGGCCGGGCGCGGTAGTTATTTCTGTTCGCAGGGTGGCGCTGGTGATCGTGCTGGCGACGGCTTCGATCTGGTGCAGCACGTTTTCGGTGTTGGGTTCGTCGATGCTGTCGAAATGGTAGGCCGGGCAGTTGGCCTGCCAGCAACGATTATTCAAAGTCGCATAATTGCGCCACTGTCCCGGCGCGTGACATTGCCGCTTGATCCCGCAGCAGTCCCTGATTGGCGAAGTGAGCAACGGGAAATCGAAAAGCTGTTGGCGCAGGGCAAGCGCCCGGCGGTTGGTGGCGCAGTTCGCTGCTATCTGGCGCGGCGTGGACTGTCGGCGGTGCTGGACGATCTGCCACCTGAAATGCGCGAAGTTCAGGCCGCTGAATACTGGGAGGCCGATTCGTTTGCTGGATGCCATCCCGCAATGGTGCTGCCGGTGCGAAACGTCGCCGGTGAAATCGTTTCAGCACACAGGACATTCCTGGACTTCAACGGCAACAAGGCTGCTGTCGGTTCACCCAAGAAGCTGATGCGTAAATGCGCTGCTTCGATCACAGGGGCTGCTGTCCAGTTGTATCCCTGCGATAAGCGGCTGGCTGTCGCTGAAGGCATTGAGAGCGCATTGGCGGTGCGTGTGCAGACTGGGTGGCCCGTATGGGCTGCTATATCGGCAGGTGGTCTTAAATCGCTTCAGATACCTGCTGGCGTGGTCGAGGTGCAGATACACGCTGACCATGATCCTGTGGGCATCGAGGCCGCGCAGGCACTACGGGATCGTCTGATTGGCGAATGCTGTGCCGTTACGCTGATCGTCCCGGAGCGCGAAGGGTTCGACCCGTGCGATGTCCTGCTGGGGGCGAATCATGCTTAGCCAATCACCTAACCGCAGTCGATCAAAAGTGCCTGTGGCATCTGTGGCATCTGTGGCAGATAGCGCAAGTGCCTGTATAGAAGAGGAAATCCGGGGCGTGGACGCGCCACAGGTGCTGCCACAGGTTCCCGCAGACTGTGGCAATTCAGAGGCAGTCGGCTACGAGCTTCGCGCCGGTGGCGTGTATCACCGGGCAAAGGCTGATGAGTCGTGGTCGTGGCTATCAAGTCCCATTGAACCGTTAGCAGATAGCCGAGACGCTGCGAGTAAAAACTGGGGCCGTCTGGTGCTGGTCAAGGATTCAGACGGGGTTTTGCATTCCATTGTGATCGCTGCGCGGATGTTTGCCGATGGCCGGGATGTTGAACGTCTGTTGAGGGATTCTGGCGCGAAACTTTCGCCTAGACCGACGCAACGGGAATTGCTGATCGCATACGTTTCGAATCACCCACTGTCCCGGCGCGTGCGAACTGTCGAGACAGGTGGCTGGCATATGCTGGCTGATGGAAAACGCGCCTTTGTGTTGGGCAACAGAGTTCTGCCTGACGGCTGCGAAGAAATAGTGCTGACCAATTCCGGGAAGCACGCGGCCTTCGATCAGGGCGGCACTTTGACGGAATGGCAAGCCCATATTGCACAGCCCAGTGAGCGCAATTCACGATTGAACTTTGCGATCTGTGCAGCGCTTGCCGGGCCGCTGCTTGATATCACCAATGAAGATTCCGGCGGCTTTCACTTTGTGGGTTCTTCCTCAACAGGTAAGACAACGGCGCTGCGTGTCGCTGCTTCTGTGTGGGGTGGCCCGTCGCACCTGAAGCGGTGGCGAGCAACGAGTAATGCCATTGAA
>CAIVTJ010000087.1 GCA_903908825.1 uncultured Pseudomonadota bacterium
GCACACCCACGGCGCTGGCGAAGAGATTCTGGTGCTGCAAGGCAGCTTCTCGGATGAGCACGGGGACTATCCGCCCGGCACTTATCTGCGCAATCCGCCGGGCACCAGTCATGCGCCGCGCCCCGAAGCCGGCTGTACTATCTTCGTCAAACTGCGGCAGTTCACACCGGGTGATCCGCAGCAGTTGGTGCTGCGCACCGCACAGGGCCAGTGGCTCGACACCGGTTCCGTTGGTGTGCAGTGCCAGCCACTGCACTCGGCCAGTGGCATAGACACACAGTTGCTGCGCTTTGCACCGGGTGCTGTGCAGTCCGCGCAGCAGCATGCCGGTGGCTTTGAGCTGTTGCTGCTTGAAGGTCAGTTACACGATGCGCAGGGCAGCTATGCCGCAGGCACTTGGCTGCGTTACCCGCGCGGCAGTAGCACTGCCTTTGCAGCCGGTCCCGCCGGTGCGCAGGTGTTTATTAAAACCGGCCACATCGGCGCGACCTTCGTCACCTGACAGCGCTACGTATCATTCATCTTTCATTTCAGATCCACACCCGGAGCCTTCCATGAGCGACACCAGTCCCGCCAAGTACCACATCGAAAACGGCATAGCCTGGCTTAGCTTCAACCGTCCCGATAAGCGCAACTGCATGAACCCGGCACTCAACCGTCGCATGGGTGAGTTGCTCGATGAGCTCGAATATCGCGATGACTTCGGCGTGCTGGTGCTCAAGGGCGAGGGCACTGCCTGGTCGGCGGGCATGGACCTCAAGGAATACTTCCGTGAGACCGAGGCGCAGGGCCTGTGGGCCACGCGCAAGTCGCAGCGTGAGGCTTACAACTGGTGGAAGCGTCTGCGCTGGTTCCAGAAGCCCACCGTCGCCATGGTTAACGGCTGGTGCTTTGGCGGTGGCTACGGCCCGCTATATGCCTGCGATCTGGCTATCTCGGCAGACGAGGCGCAGTACGCACTGTCCGAGATCAACTGGGGCATCTTGCCTGGCGGTGGCGCGACCAAGGTCGCTGTCGATCTGATGTCGATGCGCGATGCGATGTATCACGCCATGACCGGCGAACTCATCGATGGCAAGAAGGCCGCTGCGTGGCGCTTGGTCAACGAGAGCGTGCCTTTGGCACAGCTGGAAGCGCGTGTCATCGAGCTGTGTAACGTGCTGCTGAAGAAGAACCCGGTTGCACTCAAGGCCACCAAAGATGCGGTCCGTCGCACCAAGGAAATGACCTTCGACAATGCCGAGGATTACCTGATCCGCGCACAGGAAGCGGCCAACTACTTCGACAACAGCGGTCGCAAGGAAGGCATCCGCCAGTTCATCGACGAGAAGACCTACAAGCCGGGCTTGGGCACTTACGATAAGACCAAGGCTCCCAGCAAGGGCTGACAGCAAGGGCTGAAGACAGCAAGGCGCTGGGCGGTGTTTGGCCGCTCAGCGCGCCGACGGGCGGCGACGGCGCGTCCAAGCCATCAGGCCGCCGGCCAGCATCAGGCTGCTGATGCCAGCCTCGGGCACCGTCACAGGCGGGGGCGGCGGCGGCAGGATGCTGTTGGGCACCAGCGTCAGCGCACCCGAATAGCTGCCACCCAAACTGCCGGACACCAGTCCGCGCACTTCCAGCACATAGGTGCCGGCGTTCAAGTAAATCGGGTCCAGCGCCGAGGTGGTCAAGGTGCCAAAGCCACCCAGCGGTGTATAGCTGTTGCTGGCCGCGTAATAGCCTTGGCTGCTGCCATAAGAGGCCGGCAGACCCAGCACCGGGATGCTGTCGCCGATGTTGGCCTGATACAGCCGCGTGTCTAGGTTGCTGATGCCCTGCAAGCCTGAAATGGCAATAGAGGTGCTGATCGAACTGCCGCCCGAGGCGACCACGGTAAACGCATAAGCGTCGATGAAGCTGAGGCTGCGGTCTGCCGGCAGGGCGATGCCCGCGCTGGCAAAGCTGTGGCCGTACACATAGCTGCCGGGCAGCGGCAGGTCGAGGTTGGTGCCGGAGCCGCTGGTGCCGTTGGCATCCAGGGTGGCGCTGAGCGCCAGTTGGCCCGGGGTGACGATGGCGGAATCCAGCGCGATGTTGGTGGCACCCGCGGTGCCGCAGGCCAGCAGACCGCCGACCACCGTGGCACCGGCCAAGGCAGAGGCCGCGGTGGCCGCTTGGCGCGAGCGGCGACGCAGCGCAGCCAAGGCCGCCACAGCGCTGCCCAGCAGCGGCAGACCCGCCGGCAGCGGCACCGGTGAGGCCGGCAAAATATCCTGCGGCAGCAGGCTGAGGTTGCCCGAATAGCTGCCGCCGAACTGGCCGCTGACCAAGCCGCGCACTTCCAGCACATAGGTGCCCGCGTTGAGCACCACCGGGTCGAGCGCGGCCGTCACCACCGTGGTGTAGCCGCCGGGCACCGGCGTGCTGGTGATGGTGGCGGTGTAATAGCTGTTGGCATTGCCGAAGCTGGCCGGCTGGCCATTCAGGGGGATGACATCGCCGGCGTTGGCTTGATAAAGCCGCGCCGTCAGGTTGCTGATGCCCAGCAGCGTGCTGAAGTTGATGCTGTTGGCGGTGATCGTGCCGCCAGCGCTGGCCACGGTAAAGGCATAGGCGTCGATGAAGCTTAAGGTGGCGTCGCCCGGCAGGGCCGTACCAGTGGTCTGAAAGCTGTTGCCATAGTTAAACGAGGCGGGCAGCGTCAGCGTGGGGTTGGCGCCGGTGCCGGTGGTGCCAGAGGCCAGCGTCTCGGCGCTGAGCGGCAGCGTGCCCGAGGCCGAGGCCGCACCCGGGGCGGCTATGATGGTGGCCTGCGCGGTAGAGGCCAACGCAAGAGCCGTTATCAACGCAATAAGGCTGTTTTGAAAACGCATGGCCACACCAACCCGCAAGTTACTGACTGGCTAAGAGTCGGCTCGAATTATGACAATTGGAACCAATTCCGATGACAGCGCAATCGCCGCGCCGTTGCTGGCTTGGCACGCGGTGGCCGGCCGGCACGACTTGCCGTGGCAGAGCCAGCGCACGCCTTACCGCGTGTGGGTGTCTGAAGTGATGCTGCAACAGACCCAAGTCACCACCGTTATCGGCTATTTCGAGCGCTTCATGGCGCGGTTTGCCACGGTGGCCGACTTGGCGCAGGCGCCCCAGGACGAGGTGCTGCACTTGTGGACGGGTCTGGGTTACTACGCGCGGGCCCGCAACCTGCAGCGCGCGGCGCAGCAGGTGTGCATCCAGCACGACGGTGAGTTCCCGACTGCCTTTGATGACGTGGCCGCGCTGCCCGGCATAGGCCGCTCTACGGCCGGAGCCATCCTGGCCTTAAGCCAAGGTCAGCGGCACGCCATCTGCGACGGCAACGTCAAGCGGGTGCTGGCGCGGGTGTTTGCCGTGGACGGGCGGCCCGGCGAGCGGGTCTTTGAGACGCAGCTGTGGGCGCTGGCCGAGCAGCAGACTCCGCACGAACAGGTGGATGTGTACACACAGGCCATCATGGATCTAGGCGCGACGCTGTGTACGCGCCGCAAACCCGCCTGCGAGCGCTGTCCGCTGGCCGGGGGCTGTCTGGCGCTGCGCAGCGGGCGGCAGCACGAGTTGCCTGCGCCGCGCAAGGCGGCGACCAAGGCGCGGCGACGCGAGTCCGTGGCGCTGCTGCTGGCCTGCCGCGCCGATGGCAGCGTGTGGCTGGGCAAGCGGCCGGCCCGAGGCATCTGGGGCGGGCTGTGGACGCCGCCGCTGGCGCCCGATGTGGCACAGGCCGCGCAGCTGTTGCCGCCGGGGGCGGGCGTGCAGCGGCTGGCCGATGTGCAGCATGTGTTCACGCACTTTGATCTGTGCATCACGCCGCTGCTGGCGCAGGTGGGCGATGACTGGGCGCCGCCGCAGGCCGTTGCCGACGCTGTTGCCGATGCCGCGCCCGAGGGGGCGCAGGGGCTGTGGTATAACCCCCGGCATCCCGCGCGCGTCGGGTTGCCGGCACCGGTTGCCGTGCTGCTGGCCGCGCTTACCGCTTAGTCAGCGAGCAGTGCAGCCCATGAGCCGTAGCGTTTTTTGTGTCGTGTTGCAGCAAGAGGCGCCGGGCCTGGACCGCGTGCCCTATCCGGGCGAGCTGGGTCAGCGCGTGTTTGCCAACGTATCCAAAGAGGCTTGGGCGCGCTGGGTGGGCCACCAGACCATGCTCATCAACGAGTACCGCTTGTCGCCGGTGCGGCCGCAGGACCGTGCGCGTCTGGAAGGCGAGATGGAGCGGTTTTTGTTCGGCAGCGGCTCGGCCAAGCCCGATGCGTACAAGGACCCCACGCAGGGTTGACGCCGGGGCCCATAGAACGGTCTAATCGCCGGCTCGCATCGCGGTTCACGCATTGCCCAGGTAGCTCAGTTGGTAGAGCAGCGGATTGAAAATCCGCGTGTCGGTGGTTCGATTCCGCCCCTGGGCACCATTAAAATCAATAGTTTTTCAGCAATAGCAAATTTCATAAAACATCGTGTCCGCACTGTGTCCGCATTAACGCTGCGGGTTGAAGGCTGGACCGGTTGAGCGCGACTTCTCATTGGATAGCTCTTCACAGTTCAGCACGCCTCGTCGAGTTTGGCGCACGCACCGCGCGCGTCGCTTCCA
>CAIVTJ010000088.1 GCA_903908825.1 uncultured Pseudomonadota bacterium
GCCTACCAGGAAACGCTGGGTGACCTGCACAACCTGTTCGGCGACACGCATGTTGTGCATATCCGCCTGCATGATGAAGGCGGCTGGTGGATCGAAGAGATCGTCAAAGGTGACACCGCCAACAAAGTACTCGAGTACATGGAGTACGACGTCGCAGAGCTCTATCCGGCGCTGGCCCGCGATTGTGAACGTGCCGTGCGCGAGAATCGTATGACGGTGGCCGAGAGCCAAGCGCTAAAGCGCTTTTATGAAGGCGAACTGGACGGCTACGCTTATCTTGAGCCCTGAAGACTCGCGTCTGCCGTCAGGTTTACTTGCGCGGCGCGAGGGGCGTAGCATCAGCCTGTTAATCAGGTGACGGGATTTATCTCGACATGAACGCTGCGGCTTCCATCCACGTGAGCAACCTACCTATCACGGTCACGGAAGAGGACCTGCGCGCCCTGTTTTCTCAGCATGGCGATGTGCAGTCCGTGACGCTGCCGACCGACTTGGCCACCGGCCAACGGCGCGGTTTCGGCTTCATCAACATGCCTGAACCCTATGCGGCCGCGGCCATAGCCGCACTCAACGGCCAAACGCTACAAGGTCGCAGCCTGCGGGTCAGTCCTGCACAAGCGCATCAACGTCAGGGCGGCGGGCCCTTCCGGCGTTGAACAAGCCCTTCGCCATGCGCGTGTCGACTGCGCTAGTGCTGCTGTGCACGCTGGGCTTGGCAGCCTGCGCCGGGCCGGGCACACGCGCTGACACCGCGGCCTCTATAGACGAAGTGTTGGCCAACCCCCTGCGTCCGCAGGCAGACCGGGCACGCGACATCTGGCGCCACCCGCGGCAGACGCTGTTGTTTTTCGGGCTGCGCAGCAATGCCACTGTCATCGAAATAGATCCGGGTACCGGCTGGTACTTGCAAGTACTGGCGCCGCTGCTGCGTGACAAAGGCCGCTACATCGCGGCGCTGCCACCGGTCACGCCGGAGCAACGCGGTGCCACACGCGAGCGCGAACGTCTCGAAACGATCATCGCCTCACGACCCCAAGTGTTTAACCGCATCGAACGCGCACCGTTCAGCCCGGGCAAGCAACCTATCGTGGCCGCCAACAGCGTCGATCTGGTGCTTAGCTTCCGCAGCCTGCATGGCTGGATGGCTGACGAGTCGGCCGCCGCCGCACTGCGCGATATGTACAACGCGCTCAAGCCCGGTGGTGTGCTGGGCATCGTTGACCATCGGGGTAACCCGCAGGTCACCCAAGACCCTCGTGCCAAGTCAGGTTATGTCAACGAAGCCTATGCCATCCGCTTGATCGAAGCAGCCGGCTTCAAGCTGGTCGCTACAGCCGAGATCAACGCCAATGCGCGCGACACCCGCGACCATCCGCGCGGCGTGTGGAACCTGCCTCCCACGCTGATCGATGGCGACAAAGATCGTGACCGCTACCTTGCCATCGGTGAGAGCGACCGCTTCACGATGAAGTTCGTCAAGCCGCGCTGACGGCTGGCCAGTCATGGATATCGACACCCGTTTCAAGGGCCGTATCATCACGGTCAACATCGAAAAGGTGCTGCTGCCCAACGGGCGCTTGGCAGCCTTAGAGATTGTGCGTCATCCCGGTGGCGCGACCATCGTGGCGCTGGATGAACACAACAACATCTGCATGCTGCGCCAATATCGTCACGCGGCCGGCGGCTGGTTGTGGGAGCTACCGGCGGGCAAGCTCGAGCCTGGTGAGCTGCCGTTGCACACTGCACAGCGTGAATTGATCGAAGAGGCCGGCGTCACGGCAAGGCATTGGCACGACTTGGGTCGTATGCTGCCTTCACCCGGCGTCTATGCCGAGGTCATACATCTGTTCATCGCCCGCGGGCTCACGCCCTGCGTTACGGCACATGAAGACCACGAAGTCATCGAAGTCCATTGGTTGCCTTTCGACGAGGTCTGGCAACGCACGGTTGACGGTGAATATTCCGATGCCAAGACCGCCATCGCCATACTGCGCACACACGCCCTGCTGGCTGCAGGCCGACTACCGGAACTCACATGAGCCGTAAAGACCCTGGTTTCACGTTCGCCGATTTTGCTACGCCCACGACCGACACGGGCGAAGACAACAAGGACCCGACCGTCCCCAATCTGCGCTTACTCACTGAGCATGCCTATCCGGATAGTGCGGCGGCCAAACCCGCCACCCCGGAGCCCTCACCGCGCAGCCGTCTGGCGGAAATGCGCCGCTTGTCCGAGCACATCAAGCTGCAAAGACATCTGGAAGCACTGAAAGCCAAAGACAACAAAACAAACTGAGGCCGCTATGCGCAACGTGACCGTGACGCTGACGCTGCTGTTGCTGGCCACCACCCCTGCGTTGGCGCAAGACCCGTCCGTTGCGCGCACGCCGTTCACCGCGCGCGATCTGGTGGCACTCAACCGCTTATCCGATCCAGAGGTTTCTGCCGACGGGCTGCAGGTGGCTTACGTGCTGCGCCGCACCGATCTGGCAGCCAACCGCGGCCGCAGCGATCTGTTTGTGGTCGACCTCACCCATCCCGGCGCGGCGCCGCGGCAACTGACGACCGATGCCGCCAACGACAGCAATCCGCGCTGGTCGCCGGATGGCCGCTACCTCTACTTCTTATCGACGCGCAGCGGCAGCTCACAAGTGTGGCGTTTACCGATGTCCGGCGGTGAACCGCAACAGGTGACCCGCTATCCGCTGGACGTCAACGCCTTGCGTCTCTCGCCGGATGGCACGCGCCTCGCACTCTCACTGGACAGCTACCCCGAATGCGCTGACATGGCCTGCAATGCCGCACGTGCGGCGCAGCCGGCGGCCAACGCCGCCAGCGGCCGGCTGTATTCACAGCTGTTTGTGCGTCACTGGGACCGCTGGGAAGATGGCACGCTGGCGCAGCTCTACACCGCCAAGCTCGATGCACAAGGCGTGGCCGGTGAGCCGGTCTCGTTGATGCACAAACTGCGCGCCAATGTGCCGTCGCGTCCTGACGGCGGCGACGAAGAGTTCACCTTCAGTCCCGACAGCCAACGTGTGGTCTATGCGGCCCGCACTGCGGACCGCACTGAGGCGTGGTCAACCAACTATGACCTCTATGACGTCGCCGCGGATGGCAGTGGCACGGCGCGTAATCTGACGGCCGACAACCCTGCCTGGGACACACAACCGGTATTTCTGGCCGATGGCAGTCTGGCGTGGCTGGCCATGTCGCGCGCGGGCTTCGAGGCCGATCGCTTCCGGATAATGCTGCGGGATGCGCGCACCGGGGTCACGCGTGTGCTGGCCAAGGACTGGGATTACTCCGTCAGTCATCTGGCTGCCAGCAGCGATGGCCGCAACCTGTTGGCTACTGCCGATGACCACGGTCAGGTCTCTTTGTTTGCCATCGAGTCGCGCAGCGGCAGCGTCACGCGTTTGCACGGCCAAGGACAGATCACGGCCTTTGCACCGGCACGCGGCGGCATCGTGTTGGCACTGGCCAGCCTGGATGCGCCGTCAGAATTATTCCTGTTGCCGGCACGCGGCGGTGCGCTGCAAGCACTCAGCGCCGTCAACCAAACCTTGTTGGCAGCACGCCTGCCCATCGAAGCCGAGCAATTTAGCTTTACCGGTGCAGATAACGCGCAGGTGTCAGGCTATGTTGTCAAACCGCAGGGCTATGTCCCTGGCCAGCGCTATCCCATCGCCCTGCTGATCCATGGCGGTCCGCAGAGTGCCTTTGGTAACGCCTGGAGTTTCCGATGGAATCCCAAGACCTTTGCCGGTGCCGGCTATGCGGTGCTGTTCATCGACTTTCATGGCACGCCCGGTTACGGACAGGCCTTCACCGATTCAATCAGCCGCGATTGGGGCGGCAAGCCGCTGGTCGATCTGCAACTCGGATTAGCTGCCGCGCTGGCGCGCTATGAGTTTCTAGACGGTAATCGCGCCTGCGCACTGGGCGCGTCCTATGGCGGGTTCATGATCAACTGGATCGCCGGCAACTGGTCCGACCGCTTCCGCTGCCTGGTCAATCACGACGGTATTTTCGATACGCGCTCGATGTACTACTCGACCGAAGAGCTGTGGTTTACCGAATGGGAAAACGGTGGCACCTACTTTGACCACCCTGCAGCGCATGAGCAGTTCAATCCGGCAGCGCACGTTAACCAGTGGCGCACACCCATGCTGGTCATCCACGGCGAGAAGGACTTCCGCGTGCCCGACACCCAGGGCCTGGCGACGTTTACGGCGCTGCAGCGGCGCGGCATAGAGAGTCGCCTGCTGGTGTTTCCGGACGAGAACCACTGGGTACTCAAGCCCGCCAACAGCCTGCAGTGGTACGACACCGTGCTGGACTGGCTGCAAGTGCACCTGCATTAGCCGCAGACCTGCGGCTTAACTGCGCGCACTGACCTCAAGCCGAAGGCAAATTGTAAGAATGCACAACTAGGCTCTAGAGCCCTTTAGCTGCAAATTGAGCTGCCTTGGCCCGGTACCGCATCTGCGACACCTTACAGACCGACGGCGCAACAACTGTTGCCGTCTGGCTGCTGGCTGTGTCTGCGTTGTTTGCGACGCCGCCTGCTGCGGCAGCGCCGGTCTCAGCCAACACACTGGCGCGGCTGGCTGCCGGTCAAAGCACCTGGGTGCTGGTCGAGTTTGACGGCGATGCCATCGAGACGCAGGCAGCCACCGAGCGTCTGCGTCGCAAGCTGCCGCAGGATGATGAAGCGATCGGGCAGTTGCGGCGCGACGGCTACCGGTCCCTCAAAGCCCCCTTAGAGCGGGCCACAGCCGGTCCGGACTTCACACACTTGATGGACTACAGCCACTTACCGATGGCGGCCTGGGAGCTGCGTTCACTGGCCGCCTTGCGGCGGGTGCAGTCGCTGCTAGGCGTGCGCGCTGTCCACGAAAATGCCGCGCTGCGACCATCCTCTGTCAGCGATCTGGGCCTCATCAGCCAGCCTGCTGCCATCGCCACAGGTGCCAGCGGTGCCGGCACCACTATTGCCGTCATCGATGGCGGCTTGGATTTGAGCTACCTGTCGACCAGCGACTTCGGGCCGTGCACCGACATTGCCACACCCGCCGCCACTTGCCGTGTGGTGTTGAACCGCGTCACCTACCCGGGCCAGTCGACTAGCACGGCTCATGGCACCAACGTGGCCGCCATCGCCTTGGGCACTGCACCGGGCACCAAGCTGGCGATGTTCGACGTGTTCAATGGCGGTAGCGCCTCAGTGGCCGACATCATCAGTGCGATGAACTACGTGGTGGCGCATCGCAGCAGCTACAACTTTGTGGCGATCAACCTGAGCCTTGGAGATTCGGGCAGCAATGTCAGCAGCTGCACTGCCAGCTCGTTTTATTCTGCAGTGACCACCGCGCGTAATGCCGGCATTGCCGTGGTTGTGGCGGCTGGCAACAGTGGATCTAAAACCGGCATCAGCGATCCGGCCTGCGTACCGGGTGCGATATCGGTGGGCGCTGTCTACGACAAGGATTATGGCAGTCGCAGCTGGAATACAAGCCCCATCTGCACCGACGCCACCACAGGCGCCGACACGGTGACCTGCTTCTCGCAGAGCGCAAGCTTCCTGTCGTTGCTGGCACCGGGCACGTTTGTCGCTGCACCGGATAGCACCCTGATCAAGTCGGGCACCTCACAGGCCACGCCGCATGTGTCGGGTGCCGTGGCTATCTTGCGGGCGCGCTATCCGAATGAATCGGTCAGTAGCACCTTGCAGCGACTGCAACTGGCCGGCACCCCTGTCACTGACCCGGCCAACAGTCGCGTCACACCACGTCTGAATGTCGCAGCCGCGTTGCAACTGGGCACTGCGTTAGTGCTGAGCGGCACGGGTGCCAGTGTTGCTGTCAACGGTAGCGCCTCAAGCTATGTGCTGACCGTCAACAACACCGGCCCGCTGATCGCTGGCAACGTCAAGGTCGCCTTGCAGATGCC
>CAIVTJ010000089.1 GCA_903908825.1 uncultured Pseudomonadota bacterium
AGCCTCATAGACATCCTGTCCATCTCCGGTCGCGGCGATGTGCGCACAGACGTCCTCAAAGAACTCGAGCGGCACCTGACGCTGCTCAACGACTTCGAGCACAAAGCCGGAGTCGACGCCACCCGCCTGCGTGCACTGATCGCCAACCTCACGCGTTTACGCGCTGCGCTGCTCGCTGCCGGTGGCACCTATCTGCAACCGCTGCGCGACTCGCAGTTTTTGGCTGCCATCAAACATCGCAGCAGCATCCCCGGCGGCACCTGCGAGTTTGACCTGCCCGACTATTTCTACTGGCTCAACCAGGACGCCGAGGCGCGGGTACAGACCTTCAACGAATGGCTGGCCATGTTGCGGCCGCTGTGTGATGCCATCGCCGAGTTGTTGTGGCTTACGCGGCAGAACGGTCGTTCACGGCACGAACTGGCCCAGGACGGCTGTTACAGCGTCACCTTCGATAAAGACTCACCGGTGCAACTGCTGCGTATCAGCGTGCAGGCCGATACCGGGCTATACCCTGAAATCAGCGGCAACCAGCATCGCTGCAGCGTACGTTTTCTAACTTGGAACGGCCTGCTGTTGCGCGCCACCCAGGCGCAGGGTGAACTGCCCTTTCTGCTGACCTGCTGCGGCTGAGCCCAAGCCGCAGGTCATGCGCGTCAAATGCCCCACCTGCCAGCGCGAAAGCGTGTGGTCTACAGACAACCCGTGGCGGCCGTTTTGCACCGAGCGCTGCCGGCTGGTGGACTTGGGACAATGGCTCAACGAAGGCCACGCCATCCCAGGTGAGCCGCTACCGGCCGACGACAACAGCGCGGACACCTGAATCCGCAGCTGCCGGCGCAAGCAGCCGGTTAGTGCTGTCCACCCATGCCCAGCGCGGCAGCCGCAAACGCCCACTGATCGGCCAACTGCTCGACTTGCATCCAAGTCGGCTTGCCGGCGCCATGCCCGGCGCGGGTTTCCACGCGTATGAGCACCGGCCGCGCACACTGCTGTGCCGCCTGTAGCGCCGCCGTGAACTTAAAGCTGTGCCAGGGCACGACACGATTGTCATGCGCTGCCGTGGTCACCAGCGTCGGCGGATAACACGAGTGACGCGAGGCATTGTGATAGGGCGAATAGGCCCACTGCGCTTTGAAGTCCGCCGCATCGTCTGACAAGCCATAGTCATCAGACCACTGCCGCGCATTGGCGCTGGCCAGGTGATAGCGCAGCATGTCGAGCACACCCACATCAGGCAGCGCGGCACCGAACAGTTCAGGCCGCTGCGTCAACACAGCACCCACCAGCAAACCGCCATTGCTACCGCCACGTATCACCAGACGCTGCGGCACGGTGTAGTGCTGATCGATCAGATATTCGGCAGCGGCGATGAAATCATCGAACACGTTTTGCTTGTTGGCGCGGGTCCCGGCCAGATGCCACTGCGCCCCATATTCGCCACCGCCGCGCAGATTGGCCACGGCATACACACCGCCCATCTCCAGCCAGGCCAGCGTCGCCGGTGCAAACGAGGGCGTCAGCGAAATATCAAAGCCGCCATAGCCATAGAGCATGACGGGGTTGCGCCCGTCACGTTGCAAGCCGCGTTTGTGCACCAGGAACATCGGCACGCGCGTGCCATCGCGGCTGCTGTAAAACACCTGCTCGGTTTCATAGCCGGCCAAGTCTGCAGCGATGGCCGGCTGACGCAGCAAACGCAACGCACCATCGGCCGCATTCACCTGATAGATGCGCGTCGGCGTAAAGAAATCGGTGTAACCGAAATAACCTTCCGTGCTGCTGCCATCACCGCTGAAGGCAGTCACTGTGCCCAGACCCGGCAGCGGTACGTCGCCCAGCGCTGCACCGCTGGCCACATCGACGCTGCGCACCTGCGCATGCGCATCTTTGAGGTAAGTGACATACAGCCGCTGCCCGACCAGCGCGGCCTGTTCGAGCACATCGGCGGCTTCGGGCACCACCACGCGCAGACGGCTGGCCTCGGGCTTACCCAGATCGACCGCCACCACCGCCCCGCGCGCTGCACCCGCGGTGGTTCTAAACAACAGCTCTGTGCCCACACCTTGGCGCGAACCCAGATAGGTCTGCATGCCGCCACCACCGGCAAACACCGCAGTCACCTGCGCACTGCCGTCGAGCGTCATCACACTGACCGCGTTGCTGACCGTGCCGTCATCCAAAGTGATGACCAGATAACGACCGTCCTCACTGACCCGGCCATCGGGTACGCGCGTGCTGTTGCCGGTCACCGCGAAGATGCGCGCATCCTGATCTTGTGTCTGACCCAGCCGGTGAAAATGAATCACCGGCTGCAACTGCTCATCACCACCCGGATAGCTGCTGTAGTAAAAACCACTACCATCGTGAGCCCAGCTGACCTGGGTGAACTTGGTCTGGCGCAACACATCGGGCCGGTCGATGCCGGTGTCGACCTCACGCACATACCAGCTCTTCCAGTCTGAACCGGCATCGGACAGTGAATAGGCCAGCAAGCGGCCGTCGGGCGACGGCTCGTAATCGCCCAGCGACACAGTGGCATCGCCACGGATGGTGTCGGGGTCTATGAGCCGGCGACCGGCTTCGGTGGGCGAGTTCGCCACATAGAGTGCAGCCTGGTTTTGCTGACCATCGTTATGCACAAAGAAATAGCGGTCGGCCACGCGGCGCGGCACACCGTAACGTTCATAGCGATACAGCTGTGTCAGGCGCTCTTGCAACCAAGCCCGTTGCGGCAGGGCCTTGAGATAAGGCAGCGACAACCGGTTCTGCGCATTGACCCATTGCGCTGTCGCGCTGCTGTCCAAGCCTTCCAGCCAACGGTAAGGGTCGGCCACCCGCAGGCCATGGTAGTTGTCCACCACACCCACACGAGCCGTGGCCGGATACACCGCCCGCTCCAGATGCAAGCCGGAAACACATCCTGCCAACAGTGACACTCCTGCAGCCAGCCACAGCGCACGTGGCACTTGAAGCTTGGGCAACAGCCAGCCTAATCTGCTTCGCATGAAAAACCCCCGCTTGTTTGCCCTGCATCATATTCCAGTGCTCGCCCTGCTGCTGTGCGCACTGCCCGCGGCTGCCGAGCAGTTAGATATCGCGCGGCTATTCGCAGCGCCCGAACTGGCCGGCTCGGGTCTGCGCGCGGCGCGCATCGCACCGGACGGCAAGCTGGTGGCTTATCTGAAGGGTGCGGCCGATAACAAAGACCGGCTCGACCTGTGGGCCTATGACCTGCGCACACGCAGCCACCGGCAGCTCATCGATGCGCGTCAGTTGCTGCCGGCAGAGGGCGAAACGCTGTCACCCGAGGAAGCTGCACGTCGCGAACGGCAACGCAGTTCGGCGCTGTCAGGCATCGTCGAATATGCCTTTGCCAACGACTCGCATCGCTTGCTGGTGCCGCTGGCTGGCGACCTGTATCTGTACGACCTGCAAGCCGCAGCCGGCCAGCAACTGCGCCGTCTGACGCAGACACCGGGCTATGAAACCGACGCGCGTTTCTCGCCGCAGGGTCATTACGTCAGTTATGTGCGCGACCAGAACCTGTATGTGATGGATCTGGCCAGCGGCCGGGAGCAGGCCATCACCCGCGACGGTGGCGGACTCATCAGCTTTGCCACGGCCGAGTTCATCGCTCAGGAAGAGATGGACCGCGACACCGGCTATTGGTGGTCACCTGACGACAGCCGCATCGCCTATACGCGGGTCGACGAGTCACCCGTCGCCGAAACGCAGCGTTTCGAAATCAACGCCACGGATGTCAAGGTGGTGGCGCAGCGCTACCCCTATGCCGGCTCGGCCAATGCCTCGGTGCAGTTATTTGTGGTGCCGGTCGCGACGCCGGCGGCCGCGGTACGCGCTGATCTGGGCAACGGTGACACCTATCTGGCACGTGTGCAGTGGCTGCCCGACAGCCGCCGGCTGGCGGCCCAGCGCCACAGCCGCGACCAAAAGCAACTGGACCTGTTGCTGGTCGATGCCAGCACAGGCAGCGCACGCACGCTGCTGACCGAGCGCAGCCCGCACTGGGTGCCGCTGCACGATGACCTGCGCTTTTTAGACCAGTCAGCGCGCTTTATCTGGGCGTCTGACCGCGACGGCTATCGCCACCTCTATCTGTACAACCTGGACGGTACGCTGCTGCGCGCCCTGACCAGCGGCACCACCATGACCATCGGCGACAACAGCGAGTCGGGTCTGCGCGGTGTGGACGAAAAGCAGGGCTGGGTCTATTTCATGTCCAACGCGGCCTCGGTGCTGCAGCGGCAGATGTACCGGGTGCCACTGGGCAAACCCGGCGCGGCGCAGCAGATCACCCAAGGCGCCGGCTGGCATTCGGTGCGCATGGCCGAAGATGCCAGCGTATTTATCGACAGCTATTCCAGCAGCACGCAGCCGCCTTCCATCACGCTGCGCGCAGCCGATGGTAAAGCGCTGCAGACGTTGGTCGAAAACAAACTGGTGGCCGGCCACCCCTACTTCCCTTACCTGGACCATCACTCCACACCCGAATACGGCACGCTGACTGCGGTCGATGGCCAGACGCTGCACTATCAGCTCATCAAACCGCCGCACATGCAGGCCGGCAAGCGCTACCCGGTCATCGTCTCGTTATATGGCGGGCCGCACGTGCAGAATGTCACCGACAGCTGGGGCGCCGGTCAGGGTTTCAATCAGTTGCTGGCCCAGAACGGCTTTGTGGTGTTCACGCTCGATAACCGCGGCAGCGGCCAGCGTGGCGACCGTTTTGAGGCCGCCTCCTGGCAGCACCTGTCAGATGTCGAAGTCGAAGACCAGGTCGCAGGCGTGGCGTGGCTGCGCAAACAGTCCTATGTCGATGGTCAACGCATCGGCGTCTGGGGCTGGAGCTATGGCGGCTATCTGACGCTGCAATGCATCCTGCGCGCACCCGACAGCTTTAACGCGGCCGTGGCCGGTGCACCGGTCACCGACTGGCGGCTGTACGACACGCACTACACCGAGCGTTATATGGGCACGCCCCAGGGCAACCCGCAGGGCTATCGCAGCGCTGATGTGCTGACCTATGCGGCCAG
>CAIVTJ010000090.1 GCA_903908825.1 uncultured Pseudomonadota bacterium
GCGTTTGATACGCCGCGCACGCGCGCGCAGTTCGGTAGGCGTAAGGCCCGGTGTTTCATCGATGAAGATGCGCGCTTCGGCCAACTGACTGGTGGCACTGGTCACGCGCACCCATTCTTCATCGCTGATGCGGCCACTGCGGATGTTGTGCAAGGGCACGCCGCCCACCGATGACAACATGCGCGTCATCAGCTGCTCGGAAGGCATCTCCATGCTGAACACCAGCACCGAACCGCGAGTGCGCGGATCGACAGCCACGTTCTCGGCGATATTGATGGCCAACGTGGTCTTACCCATGGAAGGACGACCGGCGACGATGAGCAAGTCACCGCCGCGCAAGCCACCGGTCAGCTTGTCGAAGGCGTCAAAGCCTGTGGCCAAGCCGCGCAAGCCATCGGGGTTGTTATGCCATTCATCGATCTTGTCGATGAGCTTGGGCAGCATAGAGCGCACGCTCTGCGCGCCTTCGTTGCCACGCGCACCGCGCTCGGCAATCTCAAAGACTTTTTGTTCGGCCATGTTGACCAGGTCAGCCGCACTGACCCCGTCACGGCTGTACACCGATGAGATGATGGCATTGCCGGCACTTACGAGGCCGCGCATCAGGGCCCGTTCACGCACGATCTGCGCATAGGCACGAACATTGGCCGAGGTCGGGGTATCGCGCGCCAAGGTGCCCAGATAGGCCAGGCCGCCGGCGTCTTCTAAACGCCCCAGGCGCTGCAGCTGCTCGGAAATAGTAACCAGATCGCGCGGCTTGTTTTCGCTAGCCAGCATGCTGATTGAGTCAAAGATGAGGCGGTGATCGGGACGATAGAAATCGTCGGCGGTGACGCTATCGCCCACCTGATCCCAAGCTGCCGGGTCGAGCATGAGCCCGCCCAGCACCGCCTGCTCGGCTTCGATGGAGTGCGGCGGCACACGCAGCAAGTCCGCGCCGTCAGGCGCTGCCATGCCCAGTCGTTGTGGACCGGCCACGGTGGACTTGCCTGCTGTGCCGCTGCGTCAGCCGTCAGCCAGGCTCGTCGGCAACGATGAGCACCTGCAGCTCGACATCGACGTCGGTATGCAGATGCACCGCTACCACATGCTCGCCGACCGTCCGCAACGGACCGTTGGGCATGCGCACTTCGGCACGCTCGAGCACCTTGCCATCACGGCTGGCTGCTTCGGCGATATCGCTGGTGCCGATAGAGCCGAACAGCTTGCCTTCGTTGCCGGCCTTGGCCGTCAGCGTCAGCTTGTAGCCCTCGAAGGCCGCAGCGCGAGCCTGAGCACTGGACAACAGTTCGTTGGCAGCCTTTTCAAGTTCGGCACGACGCGCCTCAAAGCGAGCGACATTGGCGACAGTGGCCAGCGTGGCTTTGCCCTTGGGCAGCAGGAAATTACGGGCATAGCCCGAACGGACCGCAACGCGGTCACCCAGGTTGCCCAGATTGGCGACCTTTTCCAGAAGAATGACATCCATGGACGGTGACCTCAGTGCTGATCGGTGTACGGCAGCAGGGCGAGGAAACGCGCCCGCTTGATGGCTACTGACAGCTGGCGCTGAAAGAAGCTCTTGGTGCCGGTGATACGGCTCGGAACGATCTTGCCCGTTTCCGAGATATAGGCCTTCAACGTACCGATGTCTTTGTAGTCGATGGACTCAACGTTATCGGCAGTGAAACGGCAGAATTTTTTGCGACGAATGAAGCGTGACATGTTTGGTTCCCCAGTAGTGGCGGTCAGCCGCGGCCCATCGGCATGTCGTCATCGTCGCCCATAGGCAGATCACGATCACGACGGCGCTCTTCGTTCTCTTCTTCACCACGTGCCATGGGTGAAGGCTCGATGATGGCCTTGTCGCAGGTGGTGACCATGTGACGCAGCACAGCATCGCTGAAACGGAACGCGCCATTGAGCTCGGCCAGAGTCTTCTGGTCGGTCTCGATGTTCATCAGCACGTAATGCGCTTTATGAACCTTGGCGATGGGGTAAGCCAGCTGACGGCGGCCCCAGTCTTCGACGCGGTGAATGGCGCCACCGGACCCCGTGATCAGGGTCTTGTAACGCTCGAGCATGGCAGGAACCTGCTCGCTTTGGTCCGGATGCACCAGGACCACGATCTCGTAATGCCTCATTGTTTCCTCCTCGAGGATTAAAGCCACCCGCCCAAGGCATAGGCGGTGTGGCAAGAAGGGCCGGCAAGTGTACGCACGACCCCTGCCTGTGGCAACCACAAGCGCAAACGATGTGCGGTGAACGTCAGCGGGACTGCTGACGCTGGCGTACGGCCTCATACAACAGCATGCCGGTGGCCACCGACACGTTGAGGCTCTCGACACTGCCCAGTTGCGGCAAGCGCACCAGGTAATCGCAGCTCTTGCGGGTCAGATCGCGCAAACCGGCGCCCTCTGCACCCAGCACCAGCGCGCGCGGCCCGGCAAGGTCCGCCTCCCAAGCCACCTGCCCGCCCTCCGCGTCAGCGCCGACCACCCACAGCCCGGCCTCCTGCAGCAACTTCAGCGAACGCACCAGGTTGGTGACGGTGACGATGGGCGTGGTCTCGGCTGCACCGGCAGCGACTTTGCGCACTGTCGCATTGAGGCTGGCGGCGCGGTCTTTGGGCACCACCACGGCCACTGCGCCGCAGGCATCGGCCGTGCGCAAACAGGCGCCGAGGTTATGCGGATCGGTGACGCCATCAAGCACCAGCACCAGCGGATCGGGTTGCGCCGCCAGCGCGTCGATCAGATCCCCTTCCGACCAGACCGGCAAAGGCTCGACCTGCGCCACCACGCCCTGATGGACGACATCGCCCAGCCAGCGCTTGATGAGTTCGGCTTCGACACGCTCGACGCGTACATTGGCGGCAGCAGCCAGCGACTCGATTTCGCGGCTGCGCGGATCATCACGGCGCAGTTGCAGTGAAACGCGACGCACGCGACCCGAGGCGCGCTGCAACAAAGCGCGCACCGCATGCAGCCCATAGACCAGTTGCGGTTCACTCATCGCGGCACCGGGGGTTCAATGGCCAGATCTAGGTCGATGAGACCTTCGACCGGGTTAACGGATGTGACGATGACCCGCACATGCGTGCCGAGGCGCAAGCGGCGCTTGTTGCGCAGCCCCACCCAAGCCTGACCGTCATCGTCTTTGACGTATTCATCGTCGCGCAGGTTATCAAGGTGCAGCAGACCATCGCTGGCCGCTTCGAGGATCTGCACGAAACAACCGAAATCAACCACCGAGGTGATGATGCCCTCGAAGGTCTGGCCGATACGGTCACGCAGATAGACGCACTTTAAAAAGTTATCGACATAGCGATCGGCTTCATCCGAGCGCTTTTCAAGTGTCGTTAGCTGCTCGCCCATCACCAGCATCTGCTCGACGCTATAGCTGCGACCGCTGGGGTCACTGGCCGACAGACGCGCCTTGATGCTGCGATGCACCAGCAGGTCCGGATAGCGGCGTATGGGCGAGGTGAAATGCGCGTACTGCTTCAGCGCCAAGCCAAAGTGACCGATGTTGGCCGGCTGATACACCGCCTGCATCATCGAGCGCACCACCAGCGACTCAACGAACGGACGGGCTGCCGGGTCTTTGATGCGCGGTGCGATCTTTTGCAGATCACGCGTGGTGATTTCTGCAGGCAGCTCGACACCGATGCCCAGCGCGCGCAGCGTGGTCACCAACGTGTCGAGCTTGCGCTCTTCCGGCTGCGCATGAACGCGATACAGCGTCGGCAGCTTGTGCGATTCGAGTTCGCGTGCTGCAGCCACGTTGGCCAGCACCATGCACTCTTCGACCAAGCGGTGCGCATCGTTGCGCGGATACAGGCCGATGCCTTTGATGTGTTCGGCGGCATCGATCTGAAAACGCGCTTCGGGCGCATCAAAATCGAGTGCGCCGCGTTTGGCACGCGCGGTGTGCAAAGCACGGTAGACATCGACCAGCGGCATCAGTCGCTCGAGCACCGGCCCGATCTTGCGGCGCGCTTCGGGACGGCCCTCGAACAAGGCTTCATGCGCCAGGTTATAGGTCAGGCGCGCGGCCGAACGCATGACGGCCGGGTAAAAGGTGGCGCCCTTTAAGGCACCGCCACGCGACACCAGCATATCGGCCACCAAGCAAAGCCTGTCGACCTGCGGCTGCAGGGAGCACAAGCGATCAGACAAAGCCGGCGGCAGCATGGGTACCACGCGCTGCGGGAAATACACCGAAGTGCCGCGGGCACGGGCCTCATCGTCCAGCGCTGTGCCTTCGCGCACGTAATGGCTGACGTCGGCAATGGCGACGATGAGCCGGAAGCCACCCTCGACGGCCTCGGCATAGACCGCATCGTCAAAGTCCTTGGCGTCTTCACCATCGATGGTGACCAACGGCACGTTACGCAGGTCAAAGCGCCGTGCAGCCTCGACCGGGTCGATGTGGGTGCCATAGCCTTCGGCCTGTTGAACAACCTCGGCAGTAAAGCCCTGCGGCAGGTCATAGCGGGCAATGGCCGCTTCGGTGGCCAGCGTCACCGGTTGTTCCGGGTCCAGCAAGCGTTCGACGCGCGCCGTACCGACGCTGCCATCGGTGGGATATTTGAGTACGCGGGCGATAACCCAATCGCCCTGACGGGCGCCGCCCAGATGCTCAGGTGCGACCTGGCAATAGAGCGACAGGCGCCGGTCTGCAGAGTGCACGCTGGCGTTGCGTCCATGGATCTCGACCGTGGCCAGAAAGGCCTCGACGCCGCGCTCTAGAAGTTTGTCGACCTGACCGGACCAGCGCTTGTCAGCGCCCTGACGGGCGGTGACCCGCACACGGTCGCCGTGCATGAGGCCGGCCATTTCGCGTGGCGGCAGAAAAATGTTGTCGACCATGCCTTCGACGCGCAGAAAGCCGAAGCCGGCGCGGTTGGCGATGACCTGCCCTTCCACCGTCTGGGTGTCGAGTGTGGCCTGAGATGCGGACCGGTCCTGACGCCGGCCCCCAAATTGTGCCGAGCGACCCCGTGTGGGGCCTCCGGTCTTAGCGATACGTTTTTTCACCGCACCATGTTACACCGCGCCGCTGCGCGGCCCGGCATTAGTGCTGGCGGGGCAGTAAGGCATCCAGCGCACTGGCGGCAGCGGCCATCCCGGCGCTGGTCGGGTGATAGGCCGCGAACGGCACATCACCCGGCGGACGCTGAAAGCCATTGAGCCAAGGCTGGGCAGCACAGACGCCATGGTCCGTGCTGAGTGCCGCCAGCGGCAACAACAACGCCCCGCCCTCACGCGCTGCGGTGGCGGTCAGTTGTGCCAGCCGTGCAGCGATGGCCCGCAGGGAGCTTGCATCGGCAGCCTGCAAGGGCGCAGCCGCACAGCCGCCCTGGGACGGCAGCACGGTGAAGTAATCGACAAACACCAGTTGGGCTTCAGGCGAACGCCGGTGCACCTCGGCCGCGATGCGGGCCAGACGCTGACCCAGCGCCGCATAGTCCTGCTCAGTCGGCTGTTTGACTGCGTTGCAAGGCGCAGCGGCTGCGCAGGCCGACGCGCCCATCAGCGAACCCATGTAAGCCAGGTCGTTGCCGCCGATGGTGACGGTGACCAGCCGCGCGTCAGCGGTCAGTGCATCGAGTTGCGGCGGCAGTTCGTTCCACGGCCCCAACAGATGCGCCGTCGTGGCACCACTGCAGCTGGCATCGATCAGCTGCAGACCGCGCAACTGCGCCAGCTGATGCGGATAGTTCAGTTGCGAGCGGGCGCAGCGCGCCGGTGAGCCCTGCACCACCGGCACGATGCCGGGGCCGGCTGCATACGAGCTGCCCAGGGCCACATAGACGTCGCCACGGGCCAGCGGCGCTGCCGGTGCCGCCCAAGCCACCAGCGCGCACACAGCCGCTGTAAAACCGGCAGAACGACGCATCGCCCGGCTTACTTCTTGGCCGGTACGCGCGGGTCTTTTTCGCCCAGACCCGGGTAGTACACAGCGCGGTTGGGCTGCGACTCGTTATAGACGTGGCGGCTCTTGAACAACCACTTGCCGTTGATCTTTTCCAGCGTGTCTTCGTAGTGCCCGAAATACAGCAACTGCACGTCCTTTTGCGGCGTGTTGTTGGTCATTGCGAACCAATAGGCAATGGTCTTGGCCTTGTTGCCATCGACATCGATCACGTGGTTCATGATCTGATGGCGGGTGCGCGGCCGCGAGGTGGCGCCCTCGGGGATGTCCACCTTCTTGGCGCCGCCAAAGCCCGACATGGCCTTGCGCACAGCGGCCTTGCCCACCTCGGTGCCATAGATCCAGATCAGCACGCCGTCATCAGCCCAGGTCGACATGACGGTCTCGATGTCACCGGCGTCCACCGCGACCATGTAGCGGTTGGACAGATTCATGATCTCGGCACGGTCATCGGCATAGCCGGCCAAGGACAGAGCAGGCACACAGGCCAGCAGCAGGCCGGCGACAGTGGCAAGGAAGGACTTTTGCATGGGAACCCCGGTTTTTGTTCTATGGCGCAACGCCGTCACGACGCTACACCCTAAGTGCCGCCTGCGACAACCGCCACAGTCGATCACTAATTAGATTGACACTGACAGCCTTGCTGCATACATTTGCCGCCCCTGATGCCCAGGTGGCGGAATTGGTAGACGCACTAGTTTCAGGTACTAGCGGGTAACACCGTGGAGGTTCGAGTCCTCTCCTGGGCACCATCAGATTCTCCCTGTCTTTGATCCATAGCGTTCCAGCTTAAGACAGGGCGATAGAGGTTATGCAGTGAGCAACACCCTCGGCGAACTGCTGGATCATCCTCAGGACTTCCAGTCCTGGCTGCACCAGATCAACGCCTTTCAATCGTTGCTACAGGTCCTCGCCCGCACCCGCTTGCTGGACCAGTGGGACTCGCAGCCCGCCCATTTGAGTGAACTGGCTCCGCGCGTCGGTATCCCCGAGGCGCAGCTGGGTCGCTTGATTAAGGTGCTGGTCTCTCAAGGTGTGCTGGCCTTCGCGCCGGACGGCGCCATCTGCCACACGCCCCGCTCCCGTGCCCTGCAGACGATGCACTCGTCGATCAGGGTGCAAGGGATGGCGCTGCAAGCCGGGCTGTGTCTAAGCGATGCGCTGCGCACCGGCAAGACCGGATTCGAGGCCTGCTTCGGCGCGCCTGCGTTTGACTATCTGGCGGCAAACCCGGAGATGGCGAACCACTTTGCCGGACGCATGAGCCAGATCACGCTGCATGACGAGCCGCTGGTCCTAGCCCAGCTGCAGCTCGAGCCCTTTCGCCTCGCCGTGGACATCGGCGGCAGCCATGGAACCTTGCTGCTGGGATTGCTAGCCCAGCACGCTGATGCACGCGGCATCGTCTTTGATCTGCCGGACGTTGCTGCGGGGGCCGCAGAGCGCCTGCGCGCGCATCCGCAAGGCCATCGTGTGCAAGCGGCCGGCGGTGACTTCCTGCACTCGGTACCGGCCGGTGGTGATGTCTATCTGCTGAAGCAGATCCTGCACAACTGGGATGATGCGCACTGTCTCACCATCCTAAAGTCGGTGCGCGCGGCCATTGCGCCGGCCGGGCGCATCGTAGTCATTGACCGTCTGCTGCCCGAGACAATTTCCCCGGATATGGCGTTCGAGTTCGACCTGCTGATGATGATCTGGTGCACAGGGCGCGAGCGCTCGCTGAGCGAACTGCGCCAGCTGCTGGCAAGCACCGGGTTCGCCGTGGACAAGGTGAGCGCGAACCCGGGACGCCTGTGCGTGGTAGAGGCTGTGCCTATTTAGCGGTGGCCTCGGTACTGCCTTGCGCGATACAGCCCCAAGCGGCAAGGCCCACGACAGCAACCAACGCTGCAATGGGCACTGCCGCGTCGAGCTGGACGCCCAGACTGATGCGCCCTGCCCACATGAGCATAGCCAGCACCGACAGCACAGCCGGCACCAGAGTCAGCCACCCGCTGCGGCCCATGTCTTTCAAGCGCCCAAGGTGCAGCACGACCGCCGGATACACCAACACCAGCACACCCCACGGGGCGTAGTCGACGGCAGGGCCCTTGACCGCATACCACGCGGTGGCTAACACCAGCGGGATCAAAGCCGCCGTGAACTGAGCACGCGAGGTGCGGCCGACGGACTTAACGAACAAGGCATTCCAGGACGTGCCCGGATCGGTCTCGCCCAGTGTCAGCGGTGCACGCTGTAGCACGCCCTTGTAGTAAGGCAGGTAGGCCAGCATCAGCAGGCCGTTCAGGGCGAAAGCAGCCAGACCCAAGGCCAGTGTCAGCGGCTGATGATCCAGCAGCGCCCAGAACAAGGCGCAGGTCGAAACGGCCATGACGGTGCACAGCGCGGCCGGCACATAAACACCAGCCAGGATCAGCGCACCGGCGACCAGTTCAATCAGCCTGCAGACGTCGAGCAGGCTTGAGTTGACCAGTGCGGTCATCAGTTGTGCAGACAGCGCCGTTGCGCCGGGTGGCGTAGGCCAGAGTGTGAAAAAGAAATGATTGAGGCCATTGGCCAGCATCCACACACCGAACACCACGCGGGCCACCGGCACCCACTTGCCGGCACCGGCAACACTTGCGCGCAAGGTGAACATGGCCCGCAGGCTTGCGATGTAAGCCACGCACAGCAGTAGATTGGAGGCCAGCACCCTCGCGCCGGCGATGACACTGTTAGTGCTCCAGTTGGACAGCGGTGCGTCCCACCAGAAGACGCAAAACGCCACCGGCATGCAGGCCAGCAACCAAAGCGGCGTGAAGTAGCCGAACAGAACCGCCAGACCCAGCAGCAATTCGACGGCTTTAACGATGTCGAACAGATGCGTGGCGAGCAGCGCACTGAGCATCTCGGCCGCCAGCGGATGCGGCGTGGTGGCGCCGGGCTGCGGATAGATGTGATAGAAATGTTCGATGCCGGCGGGAATCATCCACGCCACATACCAGAACCGCACGAACCAGATTGCGTACTTCATCGCATCCCCTCCCCGGTTTTTTATAACGAGCGGTCTCGGCCGCCTGCCTACGTTTATAGACCTATTTGCCGCGCGCGGTACAGCCCCTGGCGACAGCCGGCCACCCGTTAGGGCGGCGGATACTGCGGATAGGCCGGCATTTCACCGCTGTCGCAAGACCAGCCCGCACGCGAGCCGGCAAAAATAACGGCCTGAGGCTGGATGGGTGCTTCGTCATCCAAGGAACCTGCGGGGATCATGACAAGGTCCGAGCCCGCAGCCTGACGCGGCACGCGTCCGCCACAGGTCTTGCAAAAGGTGTTGGCAAAGCGCGTCGCCTGCGGGACCTTGTACGAAGTGACTAGCTCTTCGCCACTTAGCCAACTGAGCGTGCCTGGCTGCAGGAACAGATTAGAAGCGTGGCCCGTGCCCGTGGCTTTGCGGCAGCGGGAACAATGGCAGTGATAAAAACGCGTAGCCTTGCCGGCAACCTCATATCGGACCGCACCGCACAAACAACTGCCTTGCAACGTCACGTCAGTCATAGCGTCTTGCCTCACGGAATCAGATTACACACCGCAGCGATGCCTTAAAGTGCCCGCCACTATGCAACAGCACACACCAACGTTACAGCTATCAGCGGCGTGGCCGCGCGTACTAACCGGTGCTGTGGTCGGCAGCGCCACGGGCATCTCGGCCGTCTTGCTTTATACCAACGGCCTGTTTGTTGCCGGGCTCGCTCAGGAGTTCGGACTGACCCGGGCACAGTTCGGGCTGGGCGTTTTGCTGGTGTCCATCAGCTTGGCCGTAGCCAACCCGATGGTCGGCTGGCTGGTAGATCGCTTCGGAGCGCGCCGACTTTCGGTGTTGGGTCTGCTGATGCTTGCTGCAGGCTTTGCGGCGCTGGGTCGTTACACAGACTCTGTGGCCTCTTACCTGCTGCTGCAGATGCTGCTGGCCCTGTTGGGTGCCGCGTGTGGACCCATCGCCTACACCAAGCTGATAGGCACGACCTTCACGCGGCATCGTGGCCTTGCTCTGGGCTTAACCATGACGGGCATAGGCCTGGGTGCAGCCTTGCTGCCACCGCTGATCGCCCGCACCATCGCGGCTGAGGGCTGGCGTGCCGGCTACAGTGCGCTCGCGCTGGTGCCGTTGTGCGGCGCTGTGCTGACGGCCCTGCTGCTGCCTCGCACTGAGGCGACAGCCCTACCTGTGCACACCACTGCGCAATCCGCTGCAGAGGATAGAACGTGGTTGGCCTCGCGCACCTTCTGGGTGCTGGCCGCAACCTTCTCGTTGATGTCGTTTTCGTTTGGCGGATTGCTGCCCCACTTCGTACCGATGCTCCTCGATATGGGCCTTGCGCCGGTGCAGGCAGCGGGCATCGCGGGCCAGATCGGCTTAGCCGTGATCGCCAGCCGACTGGTCGTCGGCCTGCTGCTCGACAGACTGCCTGCACCGTGGATCGGTATCGGCATCTGCGTTATCGGAGCCAGCGGCGGATTGATCCTGTACCAATCCGGCGCCTCACACGCCGGGCTCGCAGCGATCGCGTTGGGCGTTGCCTTAGGTGCCGAGCTGGATCTGCTTGGGTTTCTGGTGGCACAGCATTTCAAGCTGGCGCAGTTCGGCCGTATCTATGGTCTGCAATACGGCGCGTTCATCCTGGGCTCTGGCTTGGGGCCGCTGTGGATAGGCCTGGTGCGCGATGTCAGTGGCAGCTATACACCGGCGCTGTTAGCCAGCAGCGCCGGTCTGTTGCTGACCTGCGCGGGCTTTGCCTGCCTGCCGCATCGTTAGCGCCCACCGCGTCAGTCCTCAATCCAGTGGTCCGCTGCGATGCAAGCTCACGGACACGGGTTGGGCTGGCTGCGATGCACCGCATCCAGCTCTGCCAGAACCTGCGCATCCAGCGTCACAGCGGCACTGCCAACGTTAGTCGCCAACTGCGCCATGGTGGTGGCA
>CAIVTJ010000091.1 GCA_903908825.1 uncultured Pseudomonadota bacterium
CCAGGTGGTGTTCGAGCCCGAGCCGATGATCGAGTGGGAAAACACGCTGCGTGCCCACGGCATCACCAACCAGGCCCGCCCGGGTCTGCCGGGTCCGGCCAGCCTCAAGACGCTGCTGCGTTACGCCAAGATCTGCGGCGCAGGTGCCTCCATCCGTGCACTGGGCAGCGGCGGCAAGATGGCGCTGGTCGCCAGCCTGCTGGGCGATAGCGGCCCCGAAGAGTCCATCCGTACGCTGGCCAAGGCGCAGTCCTCGGGTAAAACCAACTTCGGCGGCCTGCATTTCTTTGCCTTCGGCGGCTTCCTGAAGACATGCAAGTTTGTCTCGGCCATGCAGAACGGCCGCATCAAACTCGACGCCAAGGGCGAGGGCTTCAGCGTCAACGTATGAGCCTGCTAAACCGCGCAGTGCTGCTGTGGGCAGCGCTGCCCTTGCTGTTGTCGGCCTGCGGTGGCGCAGGCCCCGGCGGTGCGGGCGGCCCCGGTCCGGGTGGGCCGGGCGGCGCGGGCATGCCTGCACCCGAGATCAGCGTCGCGGTCGTGCCCGAGCGGGACATCACCGAGTGGGACGAATACACC
Organism: uncultured Pseudomonadota bacterium; assembly: GCA_903908825.1. Taxonomy (GTDB): domain Bacteria; phylum Pseudomonadota; class Gammaproteobacteria; order Steroidobacterales; family Steroidobacteraceae; genus ZC4RG30. Next base: position 580 of record CAIVTJ010000091.1, read on the forward strand.
GGCCGGCTTGAGGCTGTCGACACCGTCGAGATCAAGCCGCAGGTGTCGGGCTATCTGCAACGCGTGGTGTTTGCCGAGGGCAAGCCTGTGCGCAAGGGCGATCTGCTGTTCCAGATCGACCCGCGCCCCTTCGAAGCCGAGTTGGCCCGCGCAATGGCCGTGCAAGAGCAGGCCGTGGCCGCAGCAGACCTAGCGCGTGCTGACTTGGCGCGCGGTGACCGGCTGCTGGGTTCACAGGCTATTTCGCAAGAAGAGTACGAGCAGCGCCGTGCCGCCAGCGTCAATGCCGGTGCACAGCTCAAGGGCGCAGAGGCTGCGGTGCAAGTGGCGCGCCTCAATCTGGCCTACACGCGCATCACCTCGCCCATCGATGGCCGCGTGGGTCGCGCTGAAGTCACGCAGGGCAACCTTGTGACCGGTGGACTGGGTGGACAGGCCACGCGCCTGACCACCGTGGTGTCCATGCAGCCCATGTATGCCTATTTTGAGGCGGCCGAGCAGGACTACCTGAAGTACGACGACTTGGCGCGCAGCGGTGAGCGCCCCAGCTCGCGCGATGCGCGCAACCCGGTGCTGATGGCGGTCGGCAACGAGACCGAGTTCAAGCATCGCGGCTACATGGACTTCGTCGACAACCACGTCAACAACAGCACCGGCACGCTGACCGGTCGCGCGGTGTTCCCCAACCCCGACCGCTATCTGACGCCGGGTATGTTTGTGCGCGTGCGGCTGATCGGTAAGGGCAAGTACAAGGGCGCACTGATCAACGACCGCGCTATTGCCACCGATCAGGACCGGCGCTTTGTGCTGGTGGTCGGCGAGGGCGACAAGGTGCAATACCGCGCGCTGCGCACCGGCCCTATTGTCGATGGCCTGCGCGTGGTGCGCGATGGTCTCAAGCCCGGTGAACGCATCGTGGTCAATGGACTGCAGCGTGTGCAGCCGGGCATGGTTATCAAGCCG
>CAIVTJ010000092.1 GCA_903908825.1 uncultured Pseudomonadota bacterium
CGTCGCAACAGCCGGAGCCACACCCGTCAGGGCAATGAGTGCGCAGCACAAGAAGATCAATCGCATTAGGTACGCACTCCGCGAAACAGTGTGGCCGATGGTACAGGGCCTGCGTCGCTATGGGCAGTGGGCTCGATCACTGACAGCAGGGTGGCTGGCGAAGTAGTCAGCCGTGTTTTTTGCATTGCTATGGGTGTCAGAGGCAGCAAGACGACACAAGAGATCATCGAAGCGTTGCGGTGGAATGCCGTGACGGTTGAGCCAGTCGCGCGAGTAAGCATCGGCTTCGCGCTCCATGTCGCGTGAATAGCTGGCTTGCAGCAAGGCCGGGGCTGCACCTGCCAGAGAAGTTATCGCTGACACGTCACCCAACACGATCATGGCCAGCGCCGATATGCCCAGACCTTGTACCAGTTGCCGCAGACCATGCCGGCGATAAACATGGCCGGCTTCATGCGCCAACACGGACAGCAGTTCCTCATCGTTCTGCGCTAGGTTCACTAATTGATCAGTCATGACCACGGTGCCGCCAGGAAAGGCAAAGGCGTTGGGCCCGATGGATGCAGCGTCGCGCAGTTGCAACTGCCAGGCTGTCCCCCGACTGCTATCAGCGGTGACTGCAGCAAAATGCGTCTGGAGTTGTTTCTGTCGCTGAGGTGACAGCGTGCTGGGCAGTAGCAACCGGCCGTCCAGGGTGCGCAACACACCTGCGCCAATCTGGGCATCGACCGATGTTGGCACCGCGTCGGCGATGCGCGTTGCCAGCCTAGGCAGAACAACTGTGACCAACAAGATGCAGATACCGGCGACGCCGAGCAAGGCTAGCAGCGCGACTTTCCATTGGCGCTCTAGCCACGGGACCCAGCCGCGGCTGGACCCACGGGCGGCCATCAGCACATCTATGCCGTCGTTATCTGCCGTTTCGAAATAGCTGCCGTCAGCGAAAGTGAGGCGGCGCGGTATCTGACCGATGCGCGCTGAGACCGAGACCTCTGTCAGAAACACCTCGCATTGCTGCGCTTCGGCTTCAAGCCAACACAAGTCTGCCGATTGTGGACGCAGCGCGGCGGCACAGGCTCTGGCACTGCGGCCATCGAACCAGGTGCCTTGGATGAGAGGCAGGTCAGATGGCGAAATCGACATTGAAGAAGTCGCTGATCTCATCGGCCAGTGCCTGGCTGTGGTCGGCTGTTGCACCGGCTGTGAACTCACCCAGATCACCGGCGGCCAGAACCTGCAGGTTGTCGAGCTGATAGCGCAGCAGGCTGACTTTGGCCCATGGTGTGTATAGACCAACGGTGATCACGATCAACGCAAAGTTGCTCAGCTTCAGGAAAGCTAACGATGCCGGGGACATCGTGCAGTTAAATCGGTTTCGACCCAGACTCAGATTGTTGAACACGAGATTCAGCAAATTGGCCTGGAAGCAGCCGCTGAGTACCAACCCGGCAACAATGAATGATAGAGCCGGCCAAACAATTAAAGCGCTCTTCGGTAACACGTCCCTCAGCACAGCAGCCGCTCCGGAAACTGCCGAGGCTGCCAGCAGGATAAGAAAGGCCTGCATGGCAAATCTCGCATAGAAATTGTAGTAGCGCTTAACCGGTATGTTGATCGCGGCACGCTGCGAGCCGTAGGCGGTGTTGTCGAGTTGATAACGCTGCGAGCGCTGCAGGTAAAACGGCACCAGCGTACCCAGCGACAGCACTGCAAGCAGATTCCACAGCCCATAGGCTTGAAAGGCGCCCTTGTAGTCGCCGTGAAAGCCAAAACGGAGCCCGCGCCAGGAGGTCATGCGCAGATGGAATCGCCGCGAACGCATGATCACCCAGGGATAGCCAAACCACAGCAGCGGCAGCACGACAATGTTGAACACCGGGTTGACCTTGCCTGCTAAGCCCAACAAGGCATAACCAACAACGATGATGATGCGGCCGAGCAAGATGGCTTTTGGCTCAGCGTGATAGTCGAAAGCATGCCCGTCCAGATAAGTGCTGCCATGGAAGTAGCGCAGCCGGCGCACCTTGGCCCAAGCCGAATAGACGCCCAGCGTGATGATGCTGAGCAGCAGGTTGACGATCCAGATACGGAA
>CAIVTJ010000093.1 GCA_903908825.1 uncultured Pseudomonadota bacterium
CTGTGTACTGCCGGTTGACTGCGACTACGCAGCGCGTGTCATCAACGATGTCGGCAAGCGCAACCAGCAGTTCTGCCGCAGTTGAACCTTCGGGCAGATCGACCTCTATTTCGCCTGTTTGAGCGCGTCGAGATCGTCGCCGATGGTGCGTCAGGTGTGTATGGCTCTGATGCCATTGCCGGTGTCGTCAACCTGATTCCCCGCCGTGGTTTCAATGGAGGCGAGGCCGTTGCTCGTTACGGTCGCTCTGCCGATGGCAAGTTTGATGAGTATCAACTGGGCTTTGCGCAGGGCAAAGTCTGGAGCAGCGGCCAAGCGATGATCGCTTATGAGCATGTAGACCGCTCTAACCTGTCTGGCGATGACCGCAATTTTTTCAGTAATGCTGACCAAACCCGTAACGGTGGCCGTGATTACCGAGTCACGACCTGCTCGCCTGGCACCATTACCGCTGCTGGCGTCACCTATGCTATTCCAGATGCCGGTGTGACTGCGGCCACTGCCGGTTCGCTGGTTGCCGGCACGGCAAACAAGTGCAACTCGATCACCGGTCAGGACCTGTTCCCCGAGCAGAAGTACGACTCGGTCAATGCAACCTTTAATCAGGAAATCACTGGCAGCATAGAGGTGTTTGCCGATGGCTTCTTCAGCCGCCGTGACTATGTACGTCACCCGGCCAATTCCACCGCCACCATCACTGTGCCCAGCACCAACGCCTGGTTCGTGCGGCCGACTGGCTTTACCGGCAGCAGCTACACCGTGGGCTACAACTTCATAGGCGATCTGCCCAACAACGTGCAGACCGGCTATGCGCAAAGCTGGGAAGTGACGCCAGGCATACGCGTCAAGTTGCCCCATGACTGGCAGTTTGAAGCGCTGATGACCTATGGCCGTACGCATGATGAGGCCAATCAGTCCGTCGGTATCAACACTACAGCGCTCAATACTGCAGCGGCCAGCAGCGACCCGGCCACGGCCTTTGATCCTTATGGCTTGCACCGCACCTCAGCGGCCACGCTGGCGCTGCTCGGCAATCAGATATTCTTTGCCCCGACCCTGGGCAGCTTCAAAGGCTATGAGGCCCGTTTGAACGGTGCGCTGTTCACCGTGCCGGCCGGCGAGGTCAAGCTGGCAGCAGGCTATGAAGGTCAGGAGATCGGTGTCGATCTAGGCTCTGCGCGCGGTGCACCCACTACGGCAATGGTCTATCGCAACTTCACCCGTCGGGTGGACTCTTTCTACGGTGAGTTGTCACTGCCGGTATTCAGTGCGGCCAATGCGATCACGGGTTTCCAGAAGCTGGAGGCCAACATTGCCTGGCGCAGCGATCGTTACGATGACGTCGGCGGTACCACCAATCCCAAGTTCGGTTTGAACTGGTCGCCGCTGGCCGGTCTTATGCTGCGGGGCAGCTATGGCACGTCGTTCCGCGCGCCGCTCATTGCCGAGATCTATGGCAACAGCAACAACCTCTATCAGCAGAACTACCAGAACCCGGCCGGTGGTGCTCCCATCCTCGGTTCAGCGCTGTCGGGTGCCAATCTGGACCTCAAGCCCGAGACCGCTAAAACCTGGTCTATGGGTGCGGACTGGGATGCCACTGATGCACTGCGCTTGAGCC
>CAIVTJ010000094.1 GCA_903908825.1 uncultured Pseudomonadota bacterium
CACCGGTTATGCCAGTGACTTCGGCCCGCGCGATGAGCAGATCGCGCGCGATATGGGCTTCACCGGGGCGTGCTCGACGGTGGGGGATTTCGCCCGCCTAGACCTGCCGGCCGGGGGCAAGGGCTATACCTTGGCGCGTTTTGCGCTGTCGGTTTCGCTCTCGCGCGTGGTTCAACAGGGCACTTGGGTGGAACGGGGGAAGCAGTTTGTCCGCGGCACCTGATAACGCCTTGATCAAGCCCTGGTGGTTCAGTCAGTGGCCGGTGCTGCTGCTGTGCGCGCTGGTGCCTGTGCTATACGCCGGCCCGGCCACCGCGCTGCACGGCCTGTGGCTGGACCACGACAGCCCCACCTATATGCATGGCTATTTGCTGCTGCTGATCAGTGCCGCATTGATCTGGCGCAGCGGGGAACACGCTCCGCCGCTGAGCTTGCAGCCCGACAAAACCGGTATGGCGTTACTGGCGGTCCTAGGGCTCATCCTGGTCGTGTGCACACAGACCGGGTTGCGCACGCCAGCCATGACGCTGTTACCGGCTGTGGCGGCTTTGGCTGTGCTGGCCTTGTTCGGCAAAGCCGTGTTCCAGCGCTGTCTGTTCGCTATCGGGTTTCTGTTCTTCGCCTTGCCGCTGTGGTCGTCCATCAACTCAGTGCTGCAGTGGGGCACGGTGTTTGCGGTTCGCGGCATGCTGACCGTGGCCGACGTCCCGGTGCTGTTCGAGGCCAACCGTGTGCATCTGCCCTCGGGTAGTTTCGAAGTGGCCGGCGGTTGCAGTGGTCTGCATTTTCTCATTGCGGCCTTGGCCATCGCCGCGCTACTGGGCGAACTCAATGGCGACACCTTGCGCCGCCGCCGTAAAGTCATGATTCTGGCTGCGGCTATGGCGGTCGCCATGAACTGGCTGCGTGTGTTTTCGATAGTGTTGGTCGGGCATCTGTCGCAGATGCAGAACTACATCGTGGCCAAGTCGCATTACGGTTATGGCTGGGTGCTGTTCGCCATCATGATGATGGTGTTTCTCTACATAGAAAGACGCATTCCGTGGGAGACGGTGCCTGTGCCCGATTCCCAGTCTGCAGCAGCGCCAGTTCGGCAGAACCCAAGTCAGCCCGTGGCCGCAAGCCTTGCGCTGGCGGTGCTTGTCCTGCTGCTGCCGCCGCTGTGGCAGAGCCTTGCGGCACGCCCCGCGCAACTGCCGTCAGTGGCTGTGCTGCCGACACCGGCAGCTTGGCAAACGGTACCCGTGCCGGTCCTCGATCCGTGGCGGGTGCTGTTCGATGGCATCGATGAGCAGCAACAGCAATCTTTCAGTTCATCCGCAGGGCAGCGCGTGGATGTCTATCGGGGGCACTACGTCCGGCAAGACCTAACACACAAGTTTGCCGGCTATCACAACAGCCCCTTCGTAGACGCCCCAGTGCTGCAGAGCAGCACCGAGCTGTGGCAGGGTCAGCCTGTGCAACTGCAGCAGGTCTTGGCGCCCGGCAACGTACTGTGGCTGCTGGCCCTGCAATACCAAGTCGGCGACCGGCCTTATGCCGACCCGCTGCAAGGTCAGTTTGCCTATGCGCTGCAGTCTTTGACCGGCGGGCATTCCCCCTTGTCGACTGTGCGCATACTACGGGCGCAGTGCAGCGCAGATTGCGTATCAGCCACACAGTTGTTGCGTACCTTTCAGGCCGGTCTTGCTGATCCCACCTGATTCAGCCTATTCACTTTGGTGACACCCATGAAATACCTCGTCCGTCCCCTGTTGCTGGCCTTGGTGCTGTCGTTGTCCGGCTGCGGTTGGCTGGCCGGTGCGTCAGGGCACATCAAGAAGGCCGAGCAGGCCATGGGTCAGGGCGATTACAACCGCGCGGTTATCGAGTTGCGTGGTGTGGTCGAAAAAGATGCTGCCAATAAAGCCGCGCAGCTGTTGCTGGTGCGCGCCCATCTGCAGCGCGGCGATCTGGAAGCTGCTCAGCGTGCCCTCGACGCGGCAGCCAAAGCGGGCGCTACGCCGGTCGAGCTGGCCGAGTCGCGGGCCAAGTTGCTGGGCTATCAAGGCAAGCTCGATCAGCTGCTCGCCGACATCGATGCCGGCAAGTCCGACTTGGCAGAGCCGCTGCGTTCGCTGTACCGCGCGCACGCGCTGTTGGGTTTGGGCCGCATCGCCGAGGCCCAGTTGGGCTATGAAACGCTGTTGGTCAAAGAGCCGGCTCTGATCGAGGCACGGCTGCGTTCGGCCGATGCCCATGCCATGTTGGGGCGCACTCAACTGGCCCTGCAACAAGTAGACCTCGCCCTGCAGACTGACCCCAAGTCCGCTGAAGGCTGGGCCACACGCGGCGGCTTGCTTGATGTGCTGGAGCGTTTCGACGAAGCCCGCGACGCGCGCCAGAAAGCCATCGGCCTCGCCCCCGGGCAACTCTCGTTCACACAATATCTGGCGCTGCTGTCCAACAGTTTCATGACGGCCTTACAGGGCGGCGATTTGCAGACCGCCCGCAATGTCTACAAGACCATGCAGGGCATGACGCCCGGCAGCCCGCTGGTGCGCCTCTATGCCTCTGAAATCGCTTTGGCCGCCGGCGATGTCTCGGTCGCATCGGCTGACCTGACCACGCTGGCCGGTGAAGTACCCGATTTCCAACAGGTCCATGCGGCACTGATCACGGCACTGCTCGACAAAGAGAGTTTCGAGCTGGCTCTGCGTCAGGTCGATGAACTGGTCAAGGCCTCCGGCGAAGACCGCCGCGCAGCCGCAGCACGCGGGCCTATCCGCGCTGCCGCAGCGGCCGCGCAGGGCAGCGTCGAGCGCGCCGTGGCCAGTGCCTCAGCGCAGGTGCTGATGGGCGAGCCGCATATCGCCACACGCACTCTCGATGCCGCCTTGGTCAAATATCCCGACTCAGCAGACCTTGCCGCTGGCCGCATCGCGTTAGATCTGCAAGCGCGTCGCAAGAGCGATGCGCTCAAGCGCGCGCTGGCGCTGGCCGAAAGCCAGCCCGACAAGGCGCTGGCGCTGGGCATGCTCGCCCAAGCGCAGGTGGCCAGCCGCGAATACGCCAAGGCAGTCGATGTCTATGAGCAGTTGTGGAAGGTCGCGCCGACGGCAGACCTGGCCGTGGCGCTGTCGCGCGCCAAGCGCGACGCCAAAATGGCCGACTCACCCGAGCCTATGCGTCGCTGGCTACAGACCAAGCCCGAAGACTATGCGGTGCGGCTGTTGCTGGCCGATGCCGAGGCGACTGCAGGTAATCCGGACCAGGCGCAAGCCGATTACGAGCGCATCTTGCGTGCCAAGCCCAACACGGTCATCGCGCTGAACAACCTGGCCATTATCTACGGGCAGCGTAAGGACCCGCGCGCTCTGCCCATGGCCAAGAGGGCCTATGACATCACGCCCAAGGCACCGGTTGTGGCCGATACCTATGGCTGGTTGCTGGCGCAGTCCGGTGCGGCGCAACAGGCCTTGCCCTTGTTGCAGGCCGCCGTCAAAGGCTCGCCAGCCTTGCCTGAGATGCGCTACCACCTGGCTGATGTGCTGGCGCGCACCGGCGATCGGGAAGGCGCGCGCAGCATGGTGCTGGAGGCGCTACGCGGCGATGAAGACTTCTTCGGACGCGATGAAGCCCTGAAGCTCCGTGATAGCCTGACTAAGCAATAATGTGCAGCACCATCTATTCAGAGGCCTTGTCATCATGAAGCGTGCTTTAGCCCGTTGCCTGCTGTTACTCAGCGTGCTGTCCGGTTCACCGCTGGGCCACGCCCAAGAGGCTATCCAAGCGCCCGCTACCCCTGCTGCGGTAGTCAGCGCCGATTATCAGATCGGTCCGGGCGACATGCTGCAGGTGTTCGTGTGGCGCAACCCGGAACTCACGTCCACGGTGCCGGTGCGCCCCGATGGCAAGATTTCAACGCCGTTGGTCGAAGACATGGTGGCCGTGGGCAAAAACCCCTCACAACTGGCCCGTGACATTGAAAAAGTGCTGGGTGAGTACGTCAAAGCGCCGCAGGTCAATGTCATTGTGACGCAGCCGGTCAGCTTCTTCAGTCAGGTCAAGATCGTCGGTCAGGTGCAGAGGCCACAGGCTTTGCCGTATCGCGAAGGCATGACGGTGCTCGATGCGGTGCTGGCGGTGGGCGGCTTGAGTCAATTTGCGGCCGGTAACCGGGCGCGCTTGGTGCGTACCGAAAACGGTAAGCAGGTCGAGATCAAGCTACGTCTCGACAAGCTCATTGAGAGCGGCGACATGAGTAGCAACGTGGCCTTGCGCCCGGGTGATTTATTGCTGGTACCGGAGAGCCGTTTCTAAAACCATGGACGCCCCTATCGAAAATCTGCTGGACCAGTTGCGTAGCGTCTGGCGCTTCCGCTGGGTCGCGATCATCGCGGCTTTTGTCACGGCCATCACCAGCTGGGCCATCATCTTTGCACTGCCCGACAAATACGAAGCCAATGCCAGCGTGTTTGTCGATGCCCGCTCGGCGCTCAAGCCGGCACTTCAAGGCCTCACTGTCGAACAGGATGTCGGCGTACAGCTCAACTATGTGCGTCAGGCACTGCTCAGCGGCGCGCCCTTAGAACGCATTGCCAAAGAGTCCGGCGTGCTGGGCGCCAACGTCATC
>CAIVTJ010000095.1 GCA_903908825.1 uncultured Pseudomonadota bacterium
ATCGTCCAGCGTGAAGCGGATGCCGGCTTCGTGTGCGATGGCGGGAATGTGCAGGGCCGCATTGGTAGAGCCGCCCGTGGCAGACACCGCCGCACAGGCATTTTCCAGACTCTGGCGGGTGACCAGATCACGCGGCAATGGCCCGCCCTGCGCAATGGACTTCATGACTTGTTCGCCTGCGCGTCGCGCCAGGGCCAGCCGCTCGCTGTAGACCGCAGGGATCATCGCTGAGCCCAAGGGTGACAAGCCCAGCGCCTCGCCGACCATGGCCATGGTGTTGGCCGTGAACTGTCCGGCGCACGAGCCTACGGTGGGCGTACAACTGCGCTCCAGGTGAGTCAGCTGGGCATGAGTCATGGCACCGGTCTGCACACGACCGACACCCTCGATGACATCGAGAATAGAACCCTCTCTGCCATCAGGCAGGCGCCCCGGCAACATCGCACCGCCGTACAAAAACACGCCGGGCACATTCAGCCGCACCAGCGCCATCATCAGGCCAGGCAGCGTCTTATCGCAGCCACCGAAAGCCACCAGGGCATCATAGCCATGAGCGCGCACCACCAGCTCAACGCTGTCGGCGATGAGCTCACGTGATAGCAGACTCATGCGCATACCGGCATGGTTCATCGACGTGCCATCAGACACCGAAACCGTGGTGAAGCTCACCGGCACGCCGCCGCCCGCGGCCACACCCAAGCGTGCCTGATCAGCCTGCGGCAGCAGCGACATGGAGCACGGGGTGTTCTCACCAGCCGTGGTCACGATGCCGACAAAGGACTTGACCATGTCGGTGTCGTCTAATCCGGTCGCGCGCAGGAACGCGCGTTGCGGCGCCCGCGCGAGGCCGTCAGTGATGATGCGCGAACGGTGCTTATGCAAGGACATGGTCTTTGATTCCGGTTGAGGTCTGCGGACTGAACTCAGCTCAGCGTCTGCAAAGTGAAATAGGCGTTGGGCAACGGCTGTCCGGGCAGATCAATGAGGCCCTGCCTTAGAAAGCCGACCTTTTCGAGTACCCGTATAGAGGCCTGGTTATCGGGCTTGGCTATGGCCGCCAAACTGGCAAGCCCCAACTGATCGCGCGCGTAGGCCACGGTCGCCGCTCCAGCCTCTTGTGCCAAGCCTTGACCCCATACCGACTCCAGAAAAGCATAACCCACATCGGGAACCGCGAGTCCAGCACGCTGCACCAGACCGCAGAGCCCGACCGCTTGCCCGCTTTCACGAGTGCACACCCGCCACAATCCAAAACCATTTTCACGGTAGCTGCGCTGCGGACCGTCCTGTATGTAGACTGAAGCCGCGTGTAGATCGGTGATACCGCGATCTCCGATGTTATCGATAAAGCCGCGCTCGTTGAGCAACTGATAGATGAACGGCTCGTCGCGGCCGACTGCCAGCTGATCCAAAATCAGGCGACCGGTTGTTATTAGGGAGAATGTCATGGGTTCACTGGTTAATTACACACGTCCCGATGGCCAGTTGGCCAGCGGTTACTTGGCACAGGCCGCCGCCGGCGCCGCAGCGCCCGGCATCGTGGTGATCCAGGAGTGGTGGGGGCTCAACGCGCAGATCAAGCAGGTGGCCGACCGGCTGGCTGGTCTGGGCTATAACGCGCTGGTGCCCGATCTGTACAAAGGCAAACTCGCTCTGGTCGAAAACGAAGCTCAGCACCTGATGACCGGGCTTAATTTTGGCGACGCCGCCAGCCAGGACATCCGCGGCGCTGTGCAATATCTCAAGG
>CAIVTJ010000096.1 GCA_903908825.1 uncultured Pseudomonadota bacterium
CGTGCTCGATTATCAGAAAGAGGGCTTTTTGCCCGATGCGCTGCTGAACTACCTGGTGCGTCTGGGCTGGTCACACGGTGACCAGGAGTTCTTCACGCGTGAGCAGATGATCGCTGCTTTTGACATCGCCGATGTCAACAAGGCTGCCTCGGCCTTTAACAACGACAAGCTGCTGTGGCTCAACCAGCAGCACATCATGAAAGCGCCTGTGGCCACGCTGGTGGCGGCACTGGCCGAACAGCTGGCAGTGCAGGGCGTCACCGGTTGTGATGAAACCTTGCTGGCCGGTGTGGTCGAGGCGCAGCGGGAGCGCAGCAAGACCCTCAAAGAGATGGCCACCGCCAGCCTGTTCTTCTTCCGCGAACCGGTGTTTGACGACAAGGCTGTGGCCAAGCACCTGACGGCCGAGGCGCTTACCCTCTTGGCCGGCCTGCAGGCAGAGCTGACCGAGCTTGCCGACTGGTCGGCACCGGCCATCCACAACACCCTCGAAACCTTTGCCGCCATGCACCAGCTGGGCTTGGGCAAAGTGGCCCAGCCTCTGCGTGTGGCCTTGTGCGGCGGCACCATTTCACCGCCCATCGATGCGACCGTGGCCCTGCTGGGGCGCGAGCGGGCCATGGCCCGTCTTACGGCTGCCTTACAAAGGCAAGTTTAAGCGCCGGTTTCCTTGACAGGTTTGCGGGGGGCGCGTACTTTGCCGCCCTCCCACTGTGGGGCTATAGCTCAGCTGGGAGAGCGCTTGCATGGCATGCAAGAGGTCGTCGGTTCGATCCCGACTAGCTCCACCAAATTCTCTTCCGGGGTTCCGTCCATGCCGTTCAGCATCGTCCGGATCGCAACTGCCCTGATGATCTGTGCCGGCCTTGTGCCCGCACTGGCGAACGCCGCCACACCGCCCACACCCGCTGCCTATTTCGATGCCACCGGTCGTGCTGATGCCTTCAGCGGCGGTGCGCGCCTGATCAGCATCCACACGCCCAAGGGCGACTTCAAGGTGTGGACCAAGCGCACCGGCAACAACCCGCGCATCAAGGTGCTGTTGCTGCACGGCGGACCGGCTGCCACCCACGAGTATTTCGAAGCACTCGACAGCTACTTCCCCGGTGCTGGCATCGAGTACTACTACTATGACCAGTTGGGCTCGGCCTATAGCGATCAGCCGGATGACCCGTCGTTGTGGGAACTGCCGCGCTTTGTCGAAGAAGTCGAGCAGGTGCGACAGGCGCTGAAGCTGGACAAAGACAACTTCTATTTGCTGGGGCATTCCTGGGGCGGGCTGCTGGCCATCGAATATGCGCTGAAGTATCAGCAGCACCTCAAGGGACTGATCATCTCCAACATGATCGCCAGCATCCCCGAATACAACCGCTACGCCAACAATGTGCTGATCCCTGCGATGGACCCCAAGGTCACCGCCGAGATCCGCAAGCTCGAGGCTGCCGGCAAGTTTGATGATCCACGCTACGAGCAGCTGCTCGAGGGCTATTACACGCAACATGTGCTGCGCCTGCCGGTGGCGCAGTGGCCCGATCCGGTGGCGCGCGCGTTTGCCAAGATCAACAAGAAAATCTATACGCCCATGCAGGGACCCAGCGAAATGGGTGCCTCGGGCAAGCTTTTAAACTGGGACCGCACGGCAGACCTGCCCAAGATCAAAGTCCCCACGCTGGCCATCGGTGCACGCTACGACACCATGGAGCCGGCGCAGATGCAGCGCATTGCCCGTTCGGTGGCCAAGGGTCGCTATCTGTATTGCCCGCAGGGCAGTCACATGGCGATGTACGACGATCAGAAAACCTATATGACCGGCCTCATCAAGTTCATTCTCGACGTGGATGCCGGCAGCTTCTAAATCAGGGGTGCGATCATGACGAGCCGTCGCTGGTGGATCGCCTTATTGATGTTCCCCGTGCTGGCCCTGAGCCAGACCGACACCGTGTTGGTGCCACCGCGCGCCACCGCAGCCAGCGTCAACGGTTGGCGCCTCTATCTGCAGGGCGAATCGCGTGAAGCCGTCGTCGTCGTGCGCTTCACGGTCAAGGCCGATGGCAGCACCGCCGATGTGCAAATCACCGATGGCTTTTATACCGAGGAGATCGCAAACGCGATCGTTATCCGCGTGCGTAACGAGCGCCATGAGCCGGCCACACTGGGCGGTCAGCCGGTCGACTATTACGGATTGATGCAGACCATCCGGCTGGGTCACAACTTCGGTCAGGCCATCACGCCCGGGTTTCGCAGCCAATATGAAGCCGTTCAAGCGGTCTATCAGAAGGGCGACTATGCCGGTGCAGCGGCGCAGATCGAAACGCTGATCAGCACGCGTGTGAAGGGTCTGTTCGAGTACGCCTTTCTGAACAAGGCGCTGATCCCCATCTATGCGCGGCTCAACCGTCCCGAGGAAGCCTTGCGCGTCAGTCGTCTGGCCACACTCAAAGACGTGCCGCCCGACCTTGAAACCCCTACGGGCACCTTGATCCGACCGCAGGCGTCCAAATGGCCTTATCTGCTGCCGCACGACAACCTGGTCAGCGCGCTGCGCATGCGTTTTGATCTGGCTTTGCAGCTGGGCTCGGTCAGCGAGGCGACGCAGGTTTATCAGGAGCTGAACAGCATCGACAAGCTGGCAGCGGACGATCCGCTGACTGTGGCTTTGCAGCAGGCCCAAGAGCAGTTGCGCAAGCAGCCGTTGCTGGTGTCTGCCGGTCGCATCGGTCGCGGGGCCTGGTTGCACGATCTGTCGCGGCACACCTTTACGCTCAGCGATGTGCAGGGCGGGCCACTGCAGTACATCGATCTGGTCTGCCGTCTGCAGCGCCGTAGGCTCGATTACAAACCCGATGCTGAATGGACGGTGCCTGCCGCGTGGGGTGATTGTGTGGTGCAGGTTTTTGGCGCCGAAGGCACGGCGTTTTCGCTGGTACAACTGCAGGCCGATGCCAGCAGCAATGAATTGCAGAACGCCAAGCCGCTGGTGGTCAGCGAAGAGGCCGCAGCTGGCGCTAATCGCGGCACCCTGCAGCGGGGTGGTACGTCAGGTGGCAATCGCGAACAGGCCGACGAGGCCCTGCGCTTGATGAAGGGCCGGCCTTAAGCGTCCGGCGCCATCCGTGGCCACAAGCTCTTAAACGACTCGGTCAGAAACTGCGTGGCATCACCCAGCTTGGCCTCATAGTCCTTGGCCGGCGCAGCAGCCAGCATGTCGGCTGGCGCATAGCCCTTGCGCAGCATGCGGGTCAGCTGATCCGCCAGGTTGGCAATGATGGCCATCTCGGCTTCCAGTTCGGCCTTGCCGATGACCTGGGTGCCGTTGGCGGTGATCACGCGCGTTTGCGCATCGCATAGGCCCACCAGAGTCTTGTAGCCGGCTGCCGTGCCGCTGATCCAGCCGCCGGTCACCCAGTCGGCTGTGGGCCAGCCTTGGCCTGCGACCACGCCACCGGTGACCAGCACGTTGGCTTTGGCGAACTTCACATACAGGTCGCCATCGGTGTGGGCCTGCGACAGATAGCCGTAGCTGACCGTCTCGTCGCCCAGCGCGGTGCTGCCGGTGGTGTAGGTGGTGTCGTTGGGGCGGGCCTTGGCGCTGAGGCGTTTGATGGGCGCCGCGTCGGGCGTCAGGCGCACATCGGTAGACAGCCACAGCCGTGTGTTCTCGTGCGCGATGATGCGCGCGCCCTGACGGCCCAGCGCTTCGTTAAGGCCGGTGTGCTCGCCATGCCAGTGTGTGTTGATCAGCGTATGCGCACTGCGGGCGCCCAGTTCGCGCAGCGCCCGTTGCAGCGCTTCGGGCCCGGCGGCGGCCGTGCCGCCATCGACCAGCAGCAGCCCGCGTGCATCGCGCGCGGCGACGATGTTGCCGCCGGCACCGGAAATAAGCAGCAGGTTGTCAGACAGCCGCTGGCTGCTCAGCGGGCGTGTGGCCGCGCCGGCCCAGCGGGGCAGGGCGCTGCCCAAAGTGCCCAGACTCAAGGCTGCTGCACCGGCCAGGCCGGCTTGCAGGACGCTGCGACGCGATACTGTCTGTTTCATGGCTCCGGACTGTAACGCAGTTGGCGACTGGCGGGCACTTCGGGCCTATTATCGGGTCTATGCATCAGGGGCGTGCCGCGCACGCCGCAACGGGGGTCGGGTCGTGATCAAAAGCGTGTTGTGGGCGGGTGTGTTGCTGGCTTGTGCGGGCCCTGTAGTGGCCGCAGAGCAGGGGCATTTTGCGGTGCTCAACAAGTACTGCGTCGACTGCCACAACGCCAACGATTGGGCCGGCAGCCTGGCCTTCGACACGATGAGCCCCGACGCCATTCCGGCCGATGCCAAGATCTGGGAAAAGGTCCTCAATCGCACCCGTGGGGGCCTCATGCCGCCGCCCGGTCAGCCGCGCCCGCCCAAAGCGCAGATGGCCGAGCTGGTGGGCTGGCTGGAAGGCAGCATCGACAAAGCCGCGGCCGGTCGCGTTGATCCCGGTCAGGTGTCGCTGCACCGCCTCAACCGCCGCGAATACACCAATGCCGTGCGCTATCTGCTCGACCTGGACCTGGACCCGGCTTCGCTGCTGCCGCAGGACGACTACAGCGACGGCTTCGACAACGTCGCCAAAGTGCTGCAGGTGTCGCCTTCGTTTCTCGATCAATATCTGGCCGCGGCGCGCAACGTCGCTGTGCTGGCCGTGGGCAACCCTACGGCACGCCCGGTGGGCACGCCCTACGTCAACAACGAGGGCGGCAAACACCTGACCCACGTTGAGGGTCTGCCGCTGGGTACGCGTGGCGGCATGGTGGTCGATCATGTCTTCCCGGCCGATGGCGAATACGAGCTCAACATCGGTGACATGGCGCATGCGCTGTGGGTCGAGGGCATGGAGTTCGACAACGCGCTGGTGGTGCTGGTCGACGGCCGCAAGGTCTTTGAGGTCAACCTGGGCGGTGATGCCGATCAGAAGGCCATCGATCAAAAGGGCGATCCGTCGGTCGATGCCATCAACCGTCGCCTCAAGAACATCCGCTTTCAGGCCAAGGCCGGGCAGCGCAAGTTGGCCGTGACCTTCAGGGCGCGCAGCTTTGCCGAAAGCGATTCACGCTTATCGCCGTTGCTGCCGGGTGGCGGTGAAGAGCGCGTGCTTCGCGTGCGCTCTTTTGAAGTGCGTGGCCCGTTCACCACCACCGGCGTCAGTCAGACGGCCAGCCGCCAGCGCGTGTTCACGTGCACGCCGCAAAGCGCAGAGCAAGAACAGCCTTGCGCCAAGCAGATATTGACCACCATCGCGCACCGCGCCTATCGCCGGTCGCTGACCGATGTCGATACGAAAGAGTTGCTCAAGGCCTATAGCGCCGCACGTCAGGGCCGCAGCTTTGATGAAGGCATACGCGCCGGTTTAACGCGCATCCTGGCCAGCCCCGACTTTCTGTATCGCGCCGAAGCGCCGCCTGCGGGCCTACAGCCCGGCGAGTCGTTCGAGCTTGATGACCTGCAACTGGCCTCGCGCTTGTCGTTCTTCTTGTGGAGCAGCCTGCCTGACGATGAACTGCTGGGCGTGGCCGAGCGTGGTCAGTTGCAACAGCCTGCAGTGCTCGAAGCGCAGGTCAAACGCATGCTGGCCGATCCGCGTTCGCAAACACTGGCTGCAGACTTTGCCTTTCAGTGGTTGGGCATGAAGAAGCTGGCGGACATCGAACCCGATCCGGCGGTGTTTCCGTATGCGGCCAACCATCGCGATATCGATGGTGATTTGCGCAAAGACTTCCGCGAAGAGCTCAAGCTGTTTGTCGATAGCGTGTTCCGCGAGAACCGCAGCGTCATCGAGTTGCTGAACGCCAACTACAGCTTCCTTAACGAGCCGCTGGCGCTGCATTACGGCATCAAAGACGTGAAGGGCGATCTGTACCGGCGTGTGTCGCTGCCCGAGTCGGCGCGCTATGGCTTGCTGGGTAAGGGCGCGGTGCTGATGGTCACCTCATACCCCAACCGCACAGGCCCGGTGCTGCGCGGCGCCTGGATACTCGAGAACCTGCTGGGTGCAGCGCCCACACCGCCACCGCCCAATGTCGAAGCCCTCAAAGACCCGGTGGCCGGCGGCAAAGTGCTGACCGTGCGCGAACTGATGGCAGAACACAGTTCCAAAAAGTCCTGCCATGCTTGTCATGGCGTCATGGACCCGCTGGGCTTTGCACTAGAGAGCTTTGATGGGGTGGGTCACTGGCGCGATCGTGATCGCTTGGCCGGTACGGCCATCGACACCTCGGCCACCATGCCCGATGGCACGCCGGTCAACGGCCCGGACCAGCTGCGTAAGGCGCTGGTGGCGCAGTCCGACCAGTTCGTGCAGACGCTGACCCAAAAGCTGCTGACCTATGGCACCGGTCGCACCATGGAATGGAACGACATGCCGACCATACGCGGCATCGTGCGCAGCGCAGCAGGCGACAATTACCGCTTCCAGACACTGCTCATGGGCATCATCCGCAGCCCGCAGTTCATGCAGCGCCGTGTGCCTGCCGATAAACCTTTGCCTGAGACGCGTCAGGCTGCCGTGCTCAACTGATCCTGCTGAGGTAAGCCCACATGTTCATCACCAAAAAACATCTCGATCGCCGCACGGTGTTGCGTGGCGTGGGTGCCAGCATTGCACTGCCGCTGCTCGATGCCATGATCCCGGCGCACACGGCGCTCAGCGCCACAGCGGCCAAGCCGCTGCCCAAGCTGGGCTTCGTTTATTTTCCGCATGGCGCGGTGATGGGCGAGTGGACGCCCAAGGCTACCGGCAGCACGTTTGATATCCCCAAGATCTTAGAGCCTGCCGCCAAGTACAAAGACTATCTGACCATCGTCAGTGGTCTGCGTAACCGCGGCGGTGAGAGCAACACGCCGCATGCCATCATCGCCGGCACTTGGCTGGGCTGCGTGGCCCCTGCGGTCAGTCATGACCCGCGCGCCGGTACCACCATCGATCAGATGGCCGCGCGCGTCATCAGCAATGACACGCCGTTCCCGTCGCTAGAGTTATCGACCGAAGGCGGCACTGTGTGCGACCCGGCCTATGGTTGCAGCTATGGCAACACCATCTCGTTCCGTTCGCCGACGCAGCCGCTGCCCATGGAGTACAACCCGCGCAAGGTGTTTTATCGCCTGTTCGGTCAGGGTGACACCGCCGATGAGCGTGTGGCCATCGTTGCCGAGACCGGCAGCATCTTGGATTCAGTCAGTGGTGATGCACTGGCCTTGCAAAAGCGTCTGGGCGCGCAAGACCAAGCCATGGTCGCCGATTACTTGGACTCAGTGCGCGAGATCGAGCGCCGCATACAAAAGATGCGCGCGCAGGGCACCGGTGGCGTGCAACTGCCCGATGCACCCGCTGGCGTACCGGCCGACTTTGAAGAACACCTGAAGCTGATGTTCGAGCTGATGGCGCTGTCCTATCAGGCCAA
>CAIVTJ010000097.1 GCA_903908825.1 uncultured Pseudomonadota bacterium
CTGACGCCGCCCACCTCGGGCAAACCCAAGGCGTGAACCGCGCGCGCCGCCCCTGCTATAACACGACGCCACACGCTATATACTGAAAGATATAATGCCATCGTGATCACCAAAGCCTCACTGACCCTGGCCCTCGCCATCGCCACCTTGGCCACGCGCGCCCCGGCCGCCGAGGCACCCGCCGCTGCCGCGCTGGAAACCGTCACGGTCACCGCCCGTCTGCGCAGCGAAGACGCGCAACAAGTGCCCATGGCCCTGTCGGTGGTCGACAGCGCACTGCTCGATGCCACGGCCACCTACAACGTCTCGCAGCTGACGCAGTTGGTGCCCAGCGTCAACTATTCCTCGCCCAACCCGCGCAACACGGCGCTGACCATCCGCGGCTTGGGCAGCAGCGTGGTGGCCATCGCACAGGCCAACGATGGCTTGGAGCCGGGAGTGGGCTTTTATGTGGATCAGGTCTATCACGCCCGTCCTGCCACGGCCGCCTTTGACCTGCTGGACCTGGAACGCGTTGAAGTCTTGCGTGGCCCGCAGGGCACGCTGTTCGGCAAGAACACCACTGCCGGTGCCATCAACCTGACTACTCAAGCACCCGGCTTTGAGCCGCAACTGCGCGCGGAACTCAGCGCCGGCAATTTGGGTTACCTGCAAGCCAAGGCTTCGGCCACCGGTGCCCTGTTGGGTGATGTGATCGCCGGTCGTTTGTCTGCCGCGACCACCGTGCGCGATGGCGTGCTGCGCAACGTCACCACCGGCAACACAGACAACAACGTCAACAACGCTGCCATCCGCGCGCAGCTGTTGATGCGCGCTAACGAGGCCTTCTCGCTGCGACTGACCGGTGACTACAGCTCGATAGACACGCGCTGCTGCACGCAGGTGTATGTCGGCGTGGGCACGTCGCTGAAGCCGGCTGCGCGCCAATACCCCGCACTGGCTGCAGGCGTGGGCTACGCACCGCCCGGCCTAAACCCTTATGACCGGCTGACCGACATCGATGCCAAGCTGAAGGTGAGCAGCCATGAAGGCGGCATATCGGCCATTGCCGATTGGAACCTGGACGCAGCGACCTTGACCTCGGTCAGTGCCTGGCGCTGGTGGGCTTGGAATGCCGCCAACGATCGCGACTACACGCGTCTGTTCATACAAACCACACAGGGCATCCCGTCGAGGCAGGATCAGTACAGTCAGGAACTGCGCATCGCCAGCAAGGGCCGCAAGGTCATCGACTATGTCGCGGGCCTCTATGGCTTTACGCAAACCATCACCGGCAAGCCGGTCACGGCTTATGGTTCGCAGGCCACCTATTGGCTGCTGGGCGCAGCGCCCACTTATCCAGCCAACCTGCTTGATAGCTATCGCAGCGATGGCAACACGCGCTTTCAATCGAACAGCACCGCCGCCTTTGGTGAAGCCACTTGGCATGCCACTGCGCAATGGGATGTCACGGCCGGTCTGCGCTACACGCGAGAAACCAAGAACGGTCGCTATGACACTGTGGTGTCGGGTGGCCTGGACACCACCACCCCTGCGCTGGTCAACGCCAAGCTATCTATCTTGCGGCCGCAGTCTTATACCGCTGACGATGCGGATGGCAGCTTGTCGGGTCGTATAAACATCGCAAGGCATGTGAATGATGCCGCCATGGTCTATGCCAGTGCCGCGCGCACTGCAAAGTC
>CAIVTJ010000098.1 GCA_903908825.1 uncultured Pseudomonadota bacterium
CAGCGGCGGCGCCAACAACGCCGATTCGCTGGCGTACTGGTACTGGGCGACCGACGCCGTGTACAACCCGGCCGATGCCGCCTTGCCGGCCGCGCAGCGTCGCATCGTCTGCCGCGCCAGCATCAGCACCAACGCCGCCTTGGCGGCAGCTGCCGCCGGTTGCGTACCGCTCAACCCCTTCGGCGAGGGCCAGGCCTCAAAGGCTGCGCTCGACTACGTCTACCGCACGCTGACTGAAGAGATCAACATCAAGCAGCACGTGGTCGCTGCCAACGTGCAGGGTGAACTGCTGGATCTGTGGGCCGGCCCCTTGGCCGTCGCCGCCGGTCTCGAGTACCGCCGCGACTCCACCGCACTGGTACACGATTCGTTGTCCAACTCGTTCACCTACTTCCAGAACTTCGGCGCGGACTACAACGCCACGCAGGACGTGACCGAAGCCTATGTCGAGGCCAACCTGCCGCTGCTCAAGGACAAGCTGTTCGTCCAGGATGCGTCGCTAAATGCGGCCATCCGCCAGACGCAGTACAAGTTCGACGGTTTCGGCGGCTTCAACCAGGCCGCAGCGTCCAACAAGTTCGACGCCACCGCCTGGAAGGTCGGCCTGTTGTGGGATGTCAGCGACTGGCTGCGCTTGCGTGCCACGCGTTCGCAAGATATCCGCGCCCCCAACTTCAACGAGTTGTTCCAAGCCAGCGCCAGCAGCTTCACCGCTTATGCCAACCCTTGGGCCAACAACGTGTCGCAGTTCCCGTCCGGTCTGGCCGGCGGTAACCCCGGGTTGAGCCCTGAGACGGCGCACACCACCACCATCGGTATGGTTTTGCGGCCCAACTGGAATACCGCGGGCCGAGTCAGCCTGTCGGCCGACTACTACGACATCAAGGTCGACGGCTACATCGGTGCACCTGGCGGTCAGAACATCATCGACCGTTGCTACAAGTTCAACGAAACTTCGTTCTGTAACCTCATAGGCTTTGCCGCCGATGCCTCGGGCAACGCCCGCGGCGTGTTGACCGAAGTGCGCAACGCCAACGTCAACCTGCAGTGGCTGCACACCCGCGGCTTGGACGTCGAGGCCGACTATCGCGTGCCGCTTAGCGCGATGGTCAGCGACTTTGTCGGTGAACTGAGTCTGCGCGCGCTGGTCTCCAAGACCTATGAGAGCTCAACCAACCTGTTCGGCGTGGTCACCAACCAGGTCGGTGCCACCGGTACCGGTGCTGGCGTGCCCGACGCGATCATCAACCTGTACGCCACCTACACCACGGGCCCGTTCTCGGCCACAGTGTCGGCCCGCTACATCCCGGCTGGTCTGTACAGTGCGACCTATATCGGCCCCAACGATCCGGCTTACGGCAGCTTCGATAACACCAAGCAGCAGACCATCAATGGCGTGGTGATTTCGCCGATCAACGACAACACCGTGTCCAGCGCGACCTATTACAACCTGAATGGCAGCTACAACATCCACCAGGAAGGTTCGACCAAGGTGCAGGTGTTCGTGTCGATCAACAACCTGCTGGGCACCAAGCCGCCGGCAGCGCCGAGCACGACCTACCCGACCAATCCGGTCTACTTTGACCAGATCGGCCGCTTCATGCGCGCTGGCGTGCGCTTCAACTTCTGACCGGCAGCAGAGGACACAACACATGATCAATAAACTCTCTGTAGCGCTGGCTGCCACGCTGCTGACGGCCTCGGCACTGGCGGCGGCACCCAAACACCCGGACTTCACGGGTGTCTGGACCAATGCCGGTGCGCCGGCCATGGGCGGCACCACCAACGCGGCGGCCAACGTCCCGCTGCCGATGCTGCCCGGGCCCAAAGCCCGGGTGGATGCCTACAACAAGCTGGTACAACCGCTGGGCGAAACGCCCGGCGGCTGGTGCCTGGGTACGGGACTGCCCGGCTCCATGCTGGGCTCGGGCGGCTATCCGATGGAGATCGTGCAGCGCGAAGAGCAGATCAACATCGTGTACGAAGCCCACAACGAAGCCCGGCGCGTGTATTTCGGCGCCCGCAACGCACCGCAGGAAGACCGCGTGCCCGGCCGTAACGGCTATAGCAGCGGTCACTGGGAAGGCGACACGCTGGTGGTGGAAACCGACAACCTGGTCGACCAGATCGACCAGCGGTTTGCGCATTCCGACGAGGCCAAGGTCGTCGAGCGCTATCATCTGGAGCCCAAGCTGGACGACAAAGGCCGTCGCGTGCTGGTGGCTGACATGACCCTGACCGATCCCAAGTTCTATTCGGCGCCGGTGTCGGCGCAGAAGAGATGGGCGCAAGTACCTAACGGGCGTTTGCTGCCCTACGAGTGCGCCGAAGAAGGCTGGACTGCCCGGTTGGCTGAAATAGCCAAAAAAGCCGGCGTTCCCGTTCCCTGATTGCCCACAAGCCCGTTACCGGAGATACACATGAACAAGCTCATCACCCTGATCGCCGCCGGCGCTGTTGCCGCAGCACTGAGCGGCGCTGCCTCGGCCCATCACTCGGCTGTGCAGTTCGACTTCACCAAGCAAGTGCCCATCAAGGGTGTCGTGACGCACTTTCGCGCCATCAACCCGCACATGCAGCTGATCCTGCGCGTCAATGACGCCAAGGGCGAGCACCTGGTCGAGTTCGAAGGACACAGCACCAACAACATGTACCGCAACGGCTACCGCAAGGGCATGGTCAACGAGGGTGACATCGTCACCGTCAACGTCGCACCGCTGAAGAACGGTGGCGAGGGTGGCTATGTGGTGTCGGCCGATCTGGCCGGTGGCACGCACTTTGGCATGGTGTCGCGCTCCTTGGATGCCGCCAAGATCCAGCAGCAAGCCGAAGGCAAGTAAGCCTGTGACGCCGGCCGCGGCGGAGACCAAAACCTCCGCTGCGGCCGAGCGCAACAAACAGCCCATCCTGCAGCAGCTGCGCCTGCTGCTGCCCCCTGATGCGGCGGTACTGGAGATCGCCTCCGGCACCGGACAACACGTCGCGCATTTCGCCGCGGCCTTGCCCGCCTCGCGCTGGCAACCCACAGACAGCAACCCTGACAACCTGCCGCTGATACAGGCCCGCATCCAAGGCCTGAGCGCTTTGCAGCTTGCAGCGCCGGTTCTGTTGGACGTGCATCAAGCCGACTGGGGCCTACAGCAGCAGTTCGACGCGGTGCTGGCTATCAACCTGATCCACATTGCGCCCTGGTCTGCGACCGATGCGCTGATCAGCGGTGCGCTGCGCACCCTGCGGCCACAAGGCGCCGGCCTGCTCGTTTTGTATGGCCCGTTTAAGCGCGAGGGTGTGGACACCGCACCCTCTAATGCCGATTTCGACCGCTCGCTGCAGCAACGCAACCCGGCCTGGGGCCTACGCGATCTGGGCACGGTCACGCAGCGGGCCGTGGCCCATGGGCTGCGCCTGCACAGCGTGCAAGAGATGCCGGCGAACAACCTGCTGGTGGTGTTCGCCGCCTAGCCCAGGCGGCGGCTGTGCTCAGCGCGCCGCTGTGACAGGAACGATCTTGTCGACGCTGCCCACCGTCACCGAGTGATAACCCGGACGTGCCAGGGCATAGATGCGCTGCGCAATCGGCTGGCCCCATGTCCCCTGCGCCATCAGGTCAGCAAACAGCGGCAGCACAAACTTGCGCCGTCCCATCGAGGTTAAAAAGGCCTCGAGTTGCGGTACGGCAGGCGCGTAGTGATTGGCCACCGCAAGGCGCAGCCAGGCGAAGCGCACCTCGCTATTGCCCTGTTGGGCCAGACCCAGCAACTTGTCCAGCTCGGCCAGACGCGCTGCCGGCAGTTTGCGCGGCAGGCGGTTGATGAAGCGCACGCGCTCGGCTGTGGTCCACTGGCCTGCCCCCGGGGCAGCCTTAGCGCCCTGACGGGCAAAAGCCGCCGCCAGCTTGTCGACCGCCGCCAGACGGCTGCTGCGCGGCGCCACGGCATTGGCAGGCAAGCCGGTGTCATAGGCCCAGGCACGCGTCAGCAGGCGCTCTTCCAGCGCCGGGTCGGCGGCCAGCAGGTGTTCGTGCAGGTCGGCCAGAAAGCCCGCCGTGGTCTGCGGCGCAAAGGCATGGCGATCGAAATAACTGCGCAGGTACTCATCCCAGCGCTGCCGGCCTACAGCCGTTTCGATGGTGCGCAGAAACGCAGCGCCTTTCTCGTAAGCGATGTCGGTCATGCCGTCATCCGGATCGCGACCGGCCAGATCGATGTGCAAGCGGGTGTCGGCCAAGCCCTTGGCGCCGAGACTCTTGATCTGGGCCTGCAGGCCGTCCCAGCCCAGGTCAGCCAGCATCAGCGCATCGGCAGGCCCGTAGACGCGCTCCATGATGCGATTTTCAAAATAAGTGGTGAAGCCCTCGTTGAGCCAGAAGTCGGACCAGGTGGCGTTGGTCACCAGATTGCCTGACCAGCTGTGCGCCAGTTCATGGGCCACCAGACTGACCAGCGATTTATCGCCGGCGATGACCGTGGGCGTCGCAAAGGTCAGCCGAGGGTTTTCCATGCCGCCGAAGGGGAATGAAGGCGGCAACACCAGCAAGTCATAGCGACCCCAGCGGTAAGGGCCGTACAGCGACTCGGCGGCCTTGACCATGGCTTCGACATCGGCCAGCTCGGTGGCGGCAGCCTCCAGCCGGGACGGCTCGGTGTACACGCCGGTGCGCTCGCCCAAGGGCTTGAAGGCGAGATCACCAATGGCCAGCGCGATCAGATAAGGCGCGACGGGTTTGTCCATCACAAAGCGCCAGGCGCGGCCATCGGCCAGCACTTCGCCTTCGGGCGTGAGTTGTTCAGCGCTCATCACCACCCGTAGTTCGGCCGGGGCGGTGATGCGGGCCGACCAGGTCTGGCGGATGCCGGGGCTGTCCTGGGTGGGTACCCAGGTGCGGGTCAGGATGGCCTCGCCCTGACTGAACAAATAAGGATGCTGCTTGCCGGCGGTTTGCGACGGCGGCAGCCATTGCAGCGCAGCGGCCTCAGGGCTGGTGTGATAGCGCACCAGCAGCTCGCGCGCGCTGCCCAACTGCACGGTCAACGGGGCGCCCAGAATGGCGTCTGCCTTACCCAGCGACCAGGTCAGGGGCCGGCCTGCGGCATCGCTGACCGACTCGATGGTCAGATCGCGGGTGTCGAGGATCAGCGACGCGTCCGGGGCGGCAGCCTGCACCGTTAACCGGGCCGTGCCGCTCAGTTGCTTGCGGATGAAATCGGCTGCCAGATCGAGATCGACGTTGGTCACCCGGGCCTCGGCGGGGCGCGCATAGGAATGCACATCCTGCGCCTCGGGCGTGGACAGCAACGGCGCCACCTGCCGCGCCGGCGCCTGGGCCACAGCGGGTGGCTTGGGCGCACACGCAGCCAGCAGCGCCAGACCCAGACCGGTTAACAGCAGCTTTACAGTTCGCTTCATGAGTGAGGACTCCAGGCTGAATGCACGCGGTGAGCGTAAGGCGGTTAGTCTACGCACCATGAGCAATATGACCCAAGCGCCGGTGTTGTCGATACGGCAACTGTGCAAGGCCTATCCCGGTGGCCACCAGGCTTTGAAATCGGTGTCGCTGGACATCCGGCGTGGTGAAATCTTTGCCTTGCTGGGCCCTAACGGCGCAGGTAAAACCACGCTGATCGGCATCGCCTGCGGACTGGTCAACCCGACCAGCGGCAGCGTGCACGTCGACGGCCATGACGTGGTGGTCAACTTCCGTGCCGCCCGCGCGGCCATCGGTCTGGTGCCGCAAGAGTTGACCACCGAAGCCTTCGAGACCGTCTGGGCTGCGGTGAGCTTCAGTCGCGGGCTGTTCGGTTGCACGCCCGACGCGGTCCACATCGAACAGGTGCTGCGCAGCCTGTCGCTCTGGGATAAGCGCAACAGCCGCATCGCCACGCTGTCGGGCGGTATGAAGCGGCGCGTGCTGATCGCCAAGGCCCTCTCGCACAACCCGCGCGTGTTGTTCCTGGATGAACCCTCAGCCGGTGTGGACGTCGAACTGCGGCGCGATATGTGGGCGGTCGTGCGCTCGCTGCGCGATCAGGGCGTGACCATCATCCTGACCACGCACTACATCGAAGAAGCCGAACAGATGGCCGATCGCATCGGCATCCTGAACAAGGGCCAACTGGTGCTGGTCGAAGACACTGCCACGCTGATCCATAGACTGGGACGGCGCGAGCTCACGCTGACTTTGCAACAACCGCTGACGGCGTTGCCACCCGGAATGGATGCAACAGACCTCAGTCTTTCTGAAGATGGCTTGACGCTGCGCTGCAGTTTCGAGCAAGCCAGCGGCCAGATGCCACCCATCACGCAACTGCTGCGGCAACTTGAGCAAGCCGGCTGCAGCGTGCGCGACCTGCACACGCAGCAAAGCTCTTTAGAAGAAATTTTCGTGCAACTGGTGAGCACCGGCAAATGAACACGCAAGCCATCAAGGCCATCTACCGTTTTGAGATGGCGCGCACCTTCCGCACGCTGGTGCAAAGCATCCTGGCACCGGTGCTGACCACCTCGCTGTACTTCATCGTGTTCGGCGCAGCCATCGGCAGCAGCATGCAGCAGATACACGGGGTCTCTTACGGGGCATTCATCGTGCCCGGCCTGATCATGCTGTCGGTGCTTACCGAAAGCATCGGCAACGCTTCGTTTGCCATTCACATGCCCAAGTGGTCAGGGACTATCTTCGAATTACTCTCGGCACCGGTCTCCACACCCGAGATCGTGCTGGGCTATGTGGGCGCAGCCACCAGCAAGTCGGTGCTGATAGGCCTGATCATCCTGGCCACCTCGATGGTGTTTGTGCCCTTGCAGGTGCTGCATCCGCTGCCCATGGTGCTGATGCTTATTGTCACCGCCTTCACCTTCAGCCTGTTCGGCTTCATGCTGGGCATCTGGGCCGGCAGTTGGGAAAAGCTGACCATCGTGCCCACACTGGTGATCACACCCCTGACCTTCCTGGGCGGCAGCTTTTATTCGTTGGACCTGTTGCCGCCGCTGTGGCGCATGGTCACGTTGTTTAATCCGGTGGTGTATCTGATCAGCGCATTCCGCTGGTGCTTCACCGGCCAGGCCGATGTCAGCCTGGCCTTAAGCTTTGGCTTTATCGCCGGCTTTTTAGCACTCTGCCTGGCGCTGACTTCGTGGATGATCCGCAGCGGCTGGCGCTTACGCAGCTGACATCAAGCGCTGCTGCTGACGCATCGATCTGCGTCAGTGGCCGCCGCCACCGGCACCGGCCGCACCGAACGGCGGGCGCGACAGCCAGATGAACGGGATCATCGCGATGTACAGCACGAACAGCAGCAGGAACACATCGTTGGCGCCCAGCGTCGAGGCCTGTCCGCCGATCACCCGCTCCATCAGCGCCTGGCCCGGCACACCGCTGATGCCCAACTCTGCCATCTGCGCCTGATAGGCCAGTGTGTTGGGTGCGTTGGCGGCCACGTTCTGGATCAGCTGACCGTGATGGAACTCCGTTCTGTCGTTCCACAGCCAGATGCACACCGCGGTCGACAGACTGCCGGATATGGTGCGCAAGAAGTTGCTCAGGCCAGCCGCTGAGGCCAGTTCATTGCCGCTGACACCCGACATGATGATCTGGTTGATGGGCAGGAAGAACAGTGCCAGACCAAAGCCCTGCAATATGCGCGGCGTTGCTAACTGCACGAAGCTGGCCTGATCGTTGAGTGTGGACACCCAATACAAGCTGGTCGCGAACACGCAGAAGGCAAAGGTTGGTGCAGCGCGCAAATTGATGCGATGTATGTTCTTGCCGATGACCGGCGCCAGAAACAGCGCCACCACACCCACCGGCGCAATGGCATAGCCGGCCCAGCTGCTGGTGTAGCCCAGCGTGGTT
The DNA here is from genome assembly GCA_903908825.1 of uncultured Pseudomonadota bacterium. Taxonomy (GTDB): domain Bacteria; phylum Pseudomonadota; class Gammaproteobacteria; order Steroidobacterales; family Steroidobacteraceae; genus ZC4RG30. The sequence continues at coordinate 7,850 of CAIVTJ010000098.1, forward strand.
TGCAACCACAGCGGAAACACCACGTTGATGCCCATGAAAGCAAAGTAGCCGGCACTGATCGCCAGCGAACCGACCACAAAATTGCGGCGGCGGAATAACTGCAGATCAACGATGGGATGCTTATCGGTCAGCTCCCACGGTATGAAGAACGCCAGCGACACCACAGAGATGGCCGCGGCTGCCTGTATGCGACCGGAAGCAAACCAGTTCAGGTCGTTGCCGTTGTCCAGCAGGTACTGCAGGCTGGCCACACCCAGCACCAGTAAAACAAGTCCGACAAAGTCGACCGGCACCTTGACCTTCACCGACTCGCGTCGCCGCAAGATGAGCCATGACGCAATGGCCGCCAGCACGCCTACCGGCACGTTGATATAGAACAGCCAGGGCCAGGACAGGTTGTCAGTGATCCAGCCGCCCAAGATGGGTCCGAATACCGGCGCGCAGATGATGACCATGGCCCATAAGCCCAGCGCAAGGCCGCGCAGATGCACCGGGTAATTACGCAGCAACAGCGCTTGCGCCACCGACATCATCGGGCCGGACACAAAGCCCTGCATCAGGCGGCAGAAGATCAGCATGGGCATGCTGGTGGCAAAACCGCACAGCGCCGAGAAGATGACGAACAGCCAGATGGATGTGACAAACGTGCGCACTTCGCCAAAGCGCCGGCCTATCCAGCCAGCCAGCGGTTGCACCACCGCTGCCGCGAGCATGTAAGAGCTGATAGACCAGGTGCCCTCAGAGGGGCTGACACCCAGGCTGCCCGCGATAGAAGGCACCGACACGTTGACGATGGTCATGTCGAGCACTTCCATGAAGCTCGACACAGCAATAGCCAGTGTCAACATCACCAAGGCCGCACCTTGCAGCGGCGGGTATTCGCCGGGCGCAAGCGCGGCGCCGGGCTTGTCTGTCATATCAGTGCGCCGCGCCGCCATGCCGCGCGATGATGGCATCCGCAGCGGCTTGAGCCTGCTGCATGTCCTGGGCGTACACATCGGTTGCCGGCTTGCTGGCCGGCACCGAGGTTTGCGCCAACACCTGACCGTCACGATCGTGGGTGTCGACGTAGACCGTGGTCGACAAACCAATGCGCAGCGGACGCTGCGCCAACTCTTGTGCATCAAGCGAGACCTTGACCGGCACACGCTGCACGACTTTGATCCAGTTGCCGGTCGCATTCTGCGGCGGCAACAACGAGAACGCCCCGCCGGTGCCTGCGGCCAAGCCGATCACACGGCCATGAAACTTGCCATTGCTGCCGTACAGATCGCTCTCGATTTCAACGGCCTGACCCAGACGCAGATTGCGCAACTGGTTTTCTTTGAAGTTGGCATCGATCCACAGATCGTCCAGCGCGATGACCGTCATCAGCGGCTGCCCGGGCGTGATGCGCTGACCCAGTTGCACGTTGCGCTGCGCCACATAGCCGCGCACCGGCGCGATGATGGCGTTGCGATGCGACATGACGAAGGCATCGCGATAACGCGCCACCGCATCAGCCACCCACGGGTTGTCACGCACCGGGCCACCATCGACCAGCACATGCGCGGCCGCAGCCTGCTGCTGCGCCTGTTGTAAGCCAACGCGCGCGAGCTTCACGGCATCTTGCGCGTGACGGATGTCTTCAGCGGCAATGGCCTGCTCGGCTGCCAAGGGCGTGCGGTGCTGCAAGTCCAACTCCGCGCGAGCCAGTTCGAGTTTGCGCTGCGCGATCTGGGCATCCTGCTGCTGCGCCACAGCGCGCTGCTGGCGTACCTGACGCACAGCCTGCGCCAACTGCGCTTCAGCGCGTGCCAGCGCGGTTGCCGCGTCGATGGGGTCCAGGCGCACCAGCACCTGCCCGGCTTCAACCAGCGCCGTGTTGTCGACCGTCACTTCGATCACCGTGCCCGGGACCTGCGAAGACACGCTGATCTGATGACCGGCCACATAGGCGTCGTCGGTGTGTTCGCGCAGACCCCACACATAGTGCGACATCAACCACCAGACACCCCCTAGCACGGCAAATATCAGCGCCAGCGTGGTGAGTATCCGGCGGCGCTTGCCGGCGGGAGCAGGAGCAGCGTCGTTCATGGCTTGTCTTCCGTTGCGAGATAGCCGCCACCGAGTGCGCGTTGCAGCGCGATATCGGCCGTGAGGGCGGAGAGTTGAAGTTGCGTGAGTGCATCACGGCTGGCGAGTTGTTCGAGTTCCAAAGCCAACTGCGGGCGGATATCACTGGTACCGGCTTGCACACGTGCAGCAGCCGCGTTGGTTAGCGAGCGCAGTTCGAGCATCTGCTGCTGACGGCCGCGTTGCTGGGCCGCTGCGCTGAGGCCCGCGGCCACGGCATTACCGGCTTCGCGTGCAGCGCCAAACACCGTCGCGTCATAGTCGGCGATCGCTGCGCGCAACTGCGCCTGCTGCGTTGCGAACTGTGCATCGCGCAAACCGCCATCGTAAAACGGCAGGTGCAAGGCTACTCCCAGCGACGGCACGGCACTGCCGGGTAACAGCAACTTGCCCAAGTCCCGGCTCTCCAGTCCGACCAGCGCACGCAGACTGACATCCGGGTAGTAATCAGCGCGTGCGGCCACCAGCCCCTGTTGCAGGGCCTCAACACGCCAGCGACTTGCCGTGATGTCGGGGCGGTGCGCCACCAGGTCCAAGCTGGCATCAGCCGGCAACTGCAGATCGATCTGCGGCAGCGTCTTCACCGGCGGGTTGGGGATGTCCTGATCGACCGCACCCAGCAGCGCCGCCATGGCCACGCGCCGCAACTGCGCTGAGGCCTGCACGATGGCGATTTGCTCGGCCGCTGCGGCCTGATCTTGTGCAATGCGATGGACCGCGTCGCCGTTATCGAGCTGCGCTTGAATACGGCGCTGCGTGATGCCTGCCTGCCGCGTCAGCAGAGCCTGCCGCTGCTGTAACAGCAACAGTCGCTGTTGATCGGCCTGCCAGCCGAAATATTGCTCGGCCACCAAAGCCGAGATCTGCAAATCGGCAGCGCGACGCTCTGCTTGCGCGGCGCGAGCAGCGTCAACCGCGGCGGTGACATTAGCGCGCTGACGCCCCCACCAATCAAAGCTATAGCGGGCGGTAACGCCCAGGTCAGCCAGGTTGTAGGAGTTGAACTCCAGGAAGCGCGGCGGAAACAAACCGTTGTCGCTGATGCGCTGGCGACTGAGTCCGCCACTGCCTTCCAGTTGCAGCCCCTGCGCGGCCCCCGTCACCCGGACCGACTGCTGTGCGCTGACCAAACGTGCTTCGGCAGCCGCCAGCGTGGGCGCATTACGCAGAGCCAGCTCGATCAGGTGGTCGAGATCCGCGTCGTGATACCGCTGCCACCACTGCGCCTCGGGCCATTGTTCACCGCGCTGTGCGTCAGCAGCCAACACACGCGTCTGTTGCCGCAAGGCCAGCGGTTGCACAGAGGGTGCTGCGGCACAGGAAGCCAACAGCACACAGGCTGCCCCGGTCAGTATGCCGGCCCACAGCTTCATGACTTCACGTCCGTGCCGCGATGCGGCAAAGGTGTGGCATCGAGCGCGCCGCTGAGGCGCTTGAGATCAAACAGCAAACGCTTGCGCTCGCCCGGACTGAACGGCAGAAACAGGCTGCGCACAAACGCACCCATCAACGGCAAGATATCGCGCATCAACTGTTCACCTTCGGCTGTGATGGCCAGCATGACGCGGCGCCGGTCCTGCTCATTGTTGTGGCGGGTGACGAGGCCACGCTGCACCAGCACGTCGGTAATGCGGGTCATGTTGGCCGGGCTCTGCGCCAGCTGTGTGCCGAGGTCGCTGGGGCAGACCTGATCGGTGCCATGGGCAAAGACCGTGGCCAGCGCGCGGAATTCGATTTCACTCAGCCCGTCGGTGCGCAACCACTGGTCCATGCGTGCCGTCAGATCGCGCCCCAGCAAGGTCAGTACCCGCAGGATCAACGACTCTTCGACAGCCATCTCCGGCAGGCGGCGGGCAGCCCTGAGCAGGGCTTCTTCGACGTGAGCAATCTGCTCCAGCGACATGGGCAAAGACCTCTTAATACAGGCCGATATAGTATGCCGCAAAAATATCTTGGCGCAAAAGAGTTATAGGCAGCCTGAGACAGGCTTTAGCCGTTGACCACCTTGGGTTCGGCCCAGACCGGCTCGGCCACAGGCTCGGCAACGAGGGTATCTTCAACCGGTTCTTCAGCCGGTGCGACCGAGGCCAGACGCGGAAAAGGCTGGCCGTCAAACAAGCGGTTGCGGCTGTTGACCAGCCAGCGCTGTATATGTTGCCGGAAGCGCTCTATGGCCTCCTGGCGCAAGGCCTCCATGCCCGCTTCACCGACAACGCGCTCTTGTGCCAGCGACACATGCCACCACCACTGCAGACGGTCGAGTCGCTGCCCGTCGAAGTATGGAAAGGTAATGGTGAAACGCCGGCTGTGACGGGTCGAAGCGATTTCGGCAAAAGCAAAATAAGCCTCAAGCGCATGAGGCAGATCGATGTTGTTCATCGGCAACTTGCAACTCTGATGACCCATCGGCCATCGTGAAATTCGTTGCGTGATGATAAACAGATTCGTGGACGTTTTAGTCCACTCTTATGTGCGTTGAACTTAAAAAAATTGCCCGCGACTGGCGCGGGCAACACTTACAACCTAACGACCGCGTGCGCCGCCAGGTTTAAAGCTGCGCGCTGCAGGGCGCCCCTGTCCGCCGCGTGCCGGTGCGGAGCGCTGCTGAGCCTGCCGCTGTGGTCCACCCCAGGAATTGCCGGCTGCCTCGCGACGCTCATCGGAAGGTGTAGGACCGAAATCGCGGATCTCAAACTCCGGCGTCGGCAGTGCCGGAATGTCCTTGCCCAATAAGCGCACGATGTCGCGCATATAGGTGGTCTCATCCGGCGAAACCAGCGAGATAGCCTGACCGGTAGAGCCCGCACGCGCTGTGCGGCCGATGCGATGGACATAGTCCTCGGGCACGTTGGGCAGCTCGTAATTGACGACGAACGGCAGCTCTTTGATGTCGAGACCCCGGGCCGCGACTTCGGTGGCCACCAGCGCGACGATGCGATTGGCTTTGAAGTCTTCCAAGGCACGCACACGGGCCGCCTGACTCTTGTTGCCATGGATGGCCGAACTGCGGATGCCATAGCGCTCGAGTTGTTCGCTGAGCCTGTTGGCACCGTGCTTGGTGCGCGTGAAGATCAACACCTGATGCCAGTTGCCAGTGTTAATCAGATGCGCCAGCAAGTGGCGCTTGTGATCTTTGGGCACGCGATAGGCCGTCTGCTCAACCTTGTCGGCGGTCTTGTTGGGCGGTGCCACGTCTATGCTCAGCGGATTGGTCAGCAACTTGCTGGCCAGATCGCGGATGTCTTCGGAATAAGTGGCCGAGAACATCAGGTTCTGACGCTGCTTGGGCAGCAGCGTGCGGATGCGCTTGATGGCATGGATGAAACCCATGTCGAGCATGCGGTCGGCTTCGTCCAGAACAAACATCTGCACCGCATCAAGGCGTGTGGCGCCCTGCTCGACCAGATCCATCAGACGGCCGGGCGTGGCGACCAGAATGTCGCAGCCGTTGCGCAGCTTGTCGATTTGCGGACGCTCGCTGATGCCGCCAAACACCACCTGCGTGCGCAGGTCGGTGTTCTTACCATAATGCTGCGCGCTTTCGGCGACCTGCGCCGCCAGTTCGCGCGTGGGCGTGAGGATGAGTGCACGCGGTGTGCGACCCTCGCGGGCCACCAGCTTTTGCAGCATGGGCAGCACAAAACCTGCCGTCTTACCGGTACCGGTTTGAGCGCCGGCCAGCACATCGCGACCGGACAGCACCGCAGGGATAGCAGCCAATTGAATAGGAGTGGGCTCCGTGTAGCCTTTTTCGGTCACGGCAGCGACGAGCTCGGGACGTAGCCCGAGGGATGAAAAACTCATGTGTAGCCTTGTATATAAGCTCGCGGAACCCGCCGGCATAGCACAGCGGGAGACGGTCAGTAGCGAGCGAGTGGATCAATCGTAGCGGTTTGACGGCTCGAAGCGAGTGGCGGCGCTGACCGCGCCTAGCCGAACTCGTGGCGCGCAGTCTATCAGAAACCCAGCGCCCTGCGCATGATGTGATAGATCTCGTTCTGTTCGATTGAACCGCGCACCACGCTTGAGCCCGGGCCGCGCGCATACAAGGCCACATCTTCACCGCTGTGTGTTTCGGCGGAGAGACCCACCAGCGATTCCTGGTGATAGCCCTCATCTTCGGTATCGACAGTGCTCAGGTCGACGCGGCGGCCGGGCTGCACGGGCCGGCCTAGGCCTGCATCGCCGCCCTTTTCAAGCGCAGCGAAGCCCGGCCCGTTTGCGTACGACAAGGTTGCAAAGGGCTTGCCTTGCACATCGCGCGTGTAGTCCGGTGCGTCGGGTGCGCGCACCAGACCCAGAATAGGATTGCCGCGCGCCGGATAGCCACCGATGGTGAACACGTGGCTGTGATCGGCCGTAACCAGAATCAAGGTGTCTTTGTCGGCTGTCATCTGCGCTGCCGCACGGATCGCATCCGAAAAGGCAATGGTATCGGTCAGCGCACGATAGGCATTACCGGCGTGGTGAGCGTGGTCGATGCGTCCGCCCTCGACCATCAGAAAATAACCTTTGCGGTTCTTCTGCAAAATCTGCACGGCTTTGCGCGTCATCTCGGCCAGTGAAGGCTCGCCGGCACCGTCCTCGCGGCGATCGACCTCGTAGTGCATATGCGAAGGCTCGAACAATCCCATCAGGTGCTGTACCTGATTGACGTCGATGGCATCGAACTGCGCTTTATTCCAGACAAAACGTGACTGCGGCTGCGCTGCCACCCATTCATCGATCAGATTGCGGCCGTCGTGACGGCGGCCGTTGATCTGCGGATATTCCGGGTCGGCTGTAGTAGCCGGCAGCATCGATTCGCGGCCGCCACCGAACACCACGGTGATGCCCTGCCCGGTTTTCTGCCGCGTGACCAGCTGCGCACCGATGTCCTGCAGCGTCGCACCCGGCGGCAACTGCGCGTCATATTCCCAATCACGGTAGGGCGTGTGCGCATAGTTGGCGGCCGGCGTGGCATGGGTGATGCGCGTCGTGGTCACCACACCGGTTGACAGCCCGCGCTCGCTGACCTGCTCGAGCAGCGTGGCGAGTTTATTCGGAGCGACTTTGGCTGCATCGGCCTCGCGCTCGGGCGTTGCAGGCGACACCGACAAGGCGCCGTCATTGGCCTTCCAGCCGGTCACCATGGCCGTGGCCGTGGGCGCTGAATCGGGAGTCTGCTGATTGGCCGTGAAGGTTTTGACCAGCGCGGACTGCGGGAACTCTTCAAACGACAGGCGATTGTCTTCGCCTAACCCGCCCTTGTTTTGCCCTTCCAGGATGCGCGCTGCGGTGATCGTCGAGATGCCCATGCCATCGCCGATGAACAGGATGACGTTGCGGGCACGCTGCGCTGAACCGGATGGGTTTTGTGCAGCGCGCGCCGCCACCCGGGCCGCGGCGCGATCATATTCGCTGCCGGTCTGCGGATCGGCAGCCAAAGCCACAACAGACACCAGAGCACCGGACAAGCACAGCATCGTGGCACGCAACATCAGCAAGCTCCCGCGGATCAGTTGGCCCGCAGTCTAACCGGTGCCGTCTCTTTAAGTGCCAAGGCAATGAGTCCGGCTACCACCGCGCAACCGGCCTGTATGTAGAGCGGGGCTTGCAAGCCATAGTGATCGGCTGCACGTCCGGCCAGCATGGGTGCCGACACGCCACCGATGACCTCGCCTAAGCCCACAACCAAGCCTGTGGCTGACGCGATGTAACGCAGCGGCAAGGTCTCGGAGGGAATGGTTGCCATGATCAACGGCATAGCACCACTGGCCGACCAGCCCAGGAAGATGAGAACCGCCAGTACGATCGATGAGCCTTGGAAGTACAAGGCCGACACCGGGACCAACAGGCCGATCAAGCAGAACAGAACGATGACCGGGCGGCGGCCGAAGCGATCTGACAGGCGCGGCACGACAAACGCAAAGGCGGCAGCCGACAGACCCAGCACTCCCATCAGCCAACTCATTTCCGACGCGGGCAAATGACGGACGTTGATGTAGTACAAGGGCAGAAAGGCCCAACCCAGAACCATCCACGCCACCATCACGCAGCAGATGCACACACACAGCAGGATGTTGCGGTTGCTGAGCATCTGCAGCGGCCCCATACCACCGGCCGATTCACCGGCCGGCACCGGCGGCGCAGCCGGTGGCTCACGCACCGTTCGCCATAGCAGAGTGGCCATGATCAAGCCCGGCACGGCGGCGACATAAAAGGCAATGCGCCAACTCCAGGTTTGCGCGATCCAGACCAGCAACAAGGGCGCAACAAAGCTGCCGATAAAGTTGCTGCCGAAGTTCTGCATGATGCCCATGGCATTGCCACGGTTGCTGGCCGTGGTCTCGGCAACCACCAGCGACTGCGAGATAGGCAGGATGGGGCCTTCGGCAAATCCCATAACCAGACGCACGGCCAGCAGCATGATGAAGCCCTGAGCCAAGCCACTGACGACCGAGGTCAGCGAGAACAATAAAAACGCAGCCAGCAGAAACGGCTTGCGACGGCCGGTGGCATCGGAGGCGCGGCTGATCAGATAACCGGCAATAGCCCAGGTGAATGACAGCGCCGATGTGATGTCACCGATCTGACTGTTACTGAGCTTAAGATCCGTGGCAATAAACGGCGACAGGAAACTGAAGGCGTTGCGATCGAGAAACACAAAGCCGAAGCTCAGCGTCAGCAGTATGATCAGCCGTGTCTGGTAGCCCGGCGGGCTGGTGACAGCCGCGTTCTGGTCAGCGTTCATTGTTTTATTCCGTAGTTGCCCCGGCGGTCACGGTAACAACATCAACCGCCTTTGCACAGTCACCACACAGGGTCAGGCCATGACTGCTTCATTGTCATTGCACTATTACTATGCCCAGTGGTCATTGGGCACCGTATTGCTGGCGTTTTCGCCCGACGGCTTGTGCGCAGCACTACCCGGTGATGACCGGCAAGCGCTGTTAGCAGATCTGCAAAAACGACATCAGCGCGCGCCGTTGTCGCCAGTGACCACCGATAATGACGGACGTCGGGCAGCAGCCTTACAGGCGCTGGAACAAGCCGGCTCGACCTTGACGCCACCGCTGGTGCCTCAGGGCAGCGAGTTTCAACGCGCTGTATGGCGCGTGCTGCAAACCATACCCGCAGGTCAAACACGCACGTACGGCCAAGTCGCCGCGTTAATGGGTAAGCCCGCTGCCACCCGGGCGGTCGCCTCGGCCTGCGCGGCCAATCCCATCGCCGTGCTCATCCCTTGTCATCGGGTCTTGCGTGCCGACGGCGGCCTGGGCGGGTTTCGCTGGGGGCTGGAGCTCAAGCGTGCTTTGCTGCAACGGGAGTCAGCCGTAACGGGCGCAACATGAGTCGCAGCAGCGACACCCTGCCTTTGTTCGAACTGCCAGCGGTGCAAACGCTGGCGCCGCAGGCGCTGCTGCTGCGGCACTATGCCTTGCCATACGAACGCGCCATTTTAACCGCTATCGACAGCGTGCTCGCCTTGGCACCGCTACGCCACATGCGCACGCCGCGCGGGCAACCCTTATCAGCAGCCATGAGCAACTGCGGCGCGCTGGGCTGGATCAGTGACGCACAAGGCTATCGCTACTCACCCGTTGATCCACAGACCGGCGATGCCTGGCCCGGACTGCCAGAACCCTTGCTGCAACTGGCCCGCACTGCAGCAGACGCCGCCGGCTTTGCCGCCTTTGAACCAGACGTGTGCCTGATCAACCGCTACGCAGTGGGCGCCTCGATGGGACTGCATATCGATCGCGATGAACGCGATAAGGCAGCACCCATCGTCTCGGTTTCGCTAGGCTTGCCGGCCAACTTTCTGTTCGGCGGCGCACGGCGCAGCGATGCTGTGCAGCGCGTAGCCTTGCAGCATGGTGATGTCGTGGTCTGGGGAGGCGCCTCGCGGCTGTACTATCATGGTGTGGCGCGGGTAGGTACCGGCAGTCACGCATTGACCGGGCCCTACCGTTTCAACCTGACATTTCGCAAGGCGGCTTGAGTACCGATGAGCAGCACCTGATGACGCGAACCTCACGCCTTGCCCTGACTGCGCTGCTGATGTGCGCCCCGGCCTTGCTGCTGGCGCATGGCGTTGCCGCGCGCGATGCCGGTTTTATCGAGCAGGCAGCGGGCGTGCACTTCTGGCCCTATGCTTACCTGGGTGCCAAGCACATGGTCACCGGCTATGACCACCTGTTGTTTCTGGCCGGCGTCATCTTTTTTCTGTACCGCGTGCGCGACGTGGCGCTGTATGCCTCGTTATTTGCTGTCGGCCACAGCCTGACACTGCTGGGCTCTGTGCTGGGCGGGTGGCGGGCCGATGCGCATCTGGTCGATGCACTGATCGGACTGTCAGTCGTTTATAAGGCCTTTGAAAATCTCGGCGGCTTGCGCGAACTGGGGCTACGCATCGATGCACGCTGGGCGGTGCTGGTCTTCGGTCTGGCCCATGGACTGGGGCTGGCGACCAAGCTGCAAGACTTATCGCTGTCGCGCGATGGCCTGCTGACCAACATGATCGGCTTTAATCTGGGCGTGGAACTGGGCCAGCTTGCGGCGCTGACCGTGATGGTGCTGCTGTTCACGCTGTGGCGCGCAACCGGCAGCTTTACCCGGCATGCACGCCTGGCCAACACGCTGCTGATGGTTGCCGGCTTTGTGCTGTGCGGCTATCAACTGGCCGGTTACGGTCAGACCTGACAAGGAACAACGATGACACAAGAAGCAATCACTCCAGCCACCGCGCTGCGTCGTTTGGGTCTGGCCCTGGTGGCCGCGCTTATCCTGCTGGTCACCCTCGTGCTGCCCGCCGAATACGGGCGAGACCCCACCGGCATCGGCAAATTGCTGGGGCTGACAGCACTGCATGCCAAGGCTGAACCGGCGGCATTGCCGGCGCAGACTGTGCAACTGAACAATGTGACCGGTGGCAACGATCAAGTGACCTCATTGCCCGTAGGTGATGGTCGCGACCCGGTGCCGCTGCCCAACCCCAAGGTGCACCAACTGCAGGCGCAAGCACCGCGTACCGACACCCTGACCATCAAGCTGGGCGTCGATGAAAAAACCGAGATAAAAGCGCAGCTGGCAGAAGGCAAGATGATGGTCTATTCGTGGAGCGTCACGGGCGGCAACGTCTATGTCGACTTTCATGGCCACAGCCCGACTTTAGGCGAGCGCTTCTGGGTGCGTTATCTGGAAGCCGATGGCATCAGCAGCGGCAACGGCTCGCTGGTGGCGCCGTTTGCAGGCGAACACGGTTGGTACTGGCTCAACGTCAGCGAACAACCCATCACCATCACCCTTAAAGTGACCGGCTATCAGGACAAACTCATCAACTACGGACTGCTGCACTGACATGTTTGATTTAGCGCTGTGGTTACACGCACTGGTCGGCCTGTTGGGCGTTGCGATCCTTGCCTGGTTGGTCAGCCTGCCGCTGCGCAATGTCAGCCTGGTCGACACCCTGTGGTCACTGAAGTTTTTGCTCTGCGCAGGTTTGTATGTGGGCTTGCAGCAGACCCAGAGTCCGCGCGCACTGCTGTTGCTGATACTGGTGGCCATCTGGGCTGTGCGGCTGTCGGTCTACATCACAGCTCGCAATCACGGTCATGGCGAAGATCGCCGCTATCAGGCCATCCGTCAGAACAACGAGCCCGGCTTTGCCTACAAGAGCCTCTACATCATCTTCGGGTTGCAGGCCTTGCTGGCTTGGATCATCTCGCTACCGCTGCTGGCGGCGTCCAGCGGCAACGCGCCACTGGGTTTGTTTGATGCAGCCGGCGTAGTGCTGTGGACTGTCGGCATGGTGTTTGAAGCCGGCGGCGACTGGCAGTTGGCGCGCTTTAAAGCCAACCCCACCCATGCCGGTCAGGTGTTCGACCGGGGGCTGTGGCGCTACACCCGTCACCCCAACTATTTCGGTGACTTCTGTGTGTGGTGGGGGTTTTATGCCCTGGCGCTGGGAGCTGGAGGCTGGTGGAGTCTGGCCGGCCCGTTGCTGATGTCAGTGCTGCTGCTCAAAGTATCGGGCGTGGCGCTGCTGGAAAAAGACATCGGTGAACGCCGTCCGGCTTATGCCGACTACATCCGGCGTACGTCGGCCTTCTTTCCGCGCCGCCCGCGAGATTAAGCGAAGGCTTGTCAACCGACCCTGCCCCTGCGCCGTTAAGCAGCCATCGACGCCTGAGCGCGCCCGGGTTTACTGATGCCGCCACCCTATAACATCGCCACAGCACTGGCTGACACCGCAGAACACAGCTGTAGTGCGCCGCAGAGTCTGGGCGCTTTTCTGGCCTCGTCTGAAAAGCGGGCCTACCGGCGCGCGCTGCTGGCCACACGCCACGCCGATGACGCTTTAGACATCGTACAAGACGCGATGATGCAGCTCTCGTACCGCTATGCGCAGCGCCCGGCCAGCGAATGGCCGATGCTGTTCGCCCGCATCGTGACCAATGGCATCCGTGACTGGCACCGCCGCCAGACGCTGCGCCGCAAACTGTTTTTCTGGCTGCCCGCAGAGCCCGAAGGCGAAGACTCCGCGTCACCCTTCGATCAAGTCGCCGATCCGCACGCAAGCGAAGGGCTGCATCAACTGGCCAACGGCCAAATGCTGCAGCAGTTGCAAGCCAGCTTGGGGCAATTGCCGGCGCGGCAACGCGAAGCCTTTGAACTGCGCATCTGGGAAGGCTTGGATGTACAGGACACTGCCGTAGCCATGGGCTGTTCACAAGGCAGCGTCAAAACGCACCTTTCCCGTGCCCTGCACCGCTTGCGTGAAGACCTGCAAGGATATTGGCCATGACCGACCTCAACGATCTGGACGTCACCCAACAGCCGTTGGCACGCGCACTGCGCAGTCAGTTACGCGCTGCTGAGACCGTCGATGCGGCCACCAGCGCGCGTCTGGCGCTGTTGCGACAACAAGCGCTGTCGACACCACGGCGGCTGGGCAAGGCTTGGCTGAGTGGCATCGACGGGCTGGCTATTACCACCCTGCTGGTCGTGCTGGGTCTTGTGCTGCCACAGCAACTGCCGCAGTTCTCTTCCGGTCAGGCCGGCGACAGCAACAACCTCGAGACCGTCGAAGTGCTCGCCGAAGAACCCGAGCCCGAGTTCTATCAGGACCTCGACATGCTGCAGTGGCTGGCCCATGAGACCGACAGCCGTGTTTAAGCGGGGGCTGCTGGTTGTTGCACTGGCCGCCTATGCCGGCAGCAGTTGGGCTGCCGCACCGCTGTGGGAGCAACTCACGCCGGCGCAGCAGTCGGTGCTGGCGCCCTTGCAAGCGCGGTTTGATGGCCTGCCTGAGCCGCGTCGTGACCAGCTGGCGGCCAACGCACTGCGCATCGCACAACTGCCACCCGCGCGGCGCGAACTGGCGCAGCAACGCCTGCAACAGTGGCAACAACTCAGTGAGACTCAGCGCCAGCAAGCGCTGACGCAACGTGAACAGTTTAAGCGGCTGCCACCTGCCGAGCGCCTGAAGGCACGGCAGCGGTTTGAGCAACTGCGGGAGCTGGCACCGGCCGAACGACGCCGGCTACGTGAACGCTTCGATCAATTAAAGCAGCAACCCGGCGGCTTGGACGCCGCCTGCCCCGGGAC
>CAIVTJ010000099.1 GCA_903908825.1 uncultured Pseudomonadota bacterium
CCATAGTATTGAAACTCCGTTGCGGGCTGTAGTCAGACTACCGGCTCAAATGTTTGCGATTGCGATGAGCGGACAACCGCGTCAGTTACGGCAACGCCATGGATCATCTGTGCGGTGGGAATGGGATAGGCTTCGACGCCGGCGACAGCGCGTGCAAAAGCCTCAAGCTCGGCGCAGTTCACATCGAAGACTGGCACGTCCAGAGACAGCGCATCGCCTTTGATGGGTTGTATGAGATAGGTGCCGAACAAGCCGGAACGCCGATGTTGTGAGGACTGGCCTGCGACATGGACGGTACCGCCGAGCAGGGCCATGGCCTTGGACCCATACACCTGGAAACGGAAGGTCGGCGCGGTGGCCATCATCGTGCCCAGATAGGCTGACAGTCCGCTCTGGGTCCGAAACAGCACCGAGGTGTTGTCATCGTTGCCCGGCGGCACGGCCCGTCTGTTGCTGAGGCAGAACACGGAGCTGATCTCACCAAACAGGTCGATGAATCCATCGATGGCATGCACGCCCATCGGAAACAGCCCACCACAGGGCGCCTGCTCGCTGCTGCCACGCCAGGCGTTCTTGGCCAGCGTCAGGCCATTCGGGCCCGACATGGTGCATTCGGCATGCAGGATCACGCCGAGTTCATCGTTGGCAATGCGCTGCTTGAGGTCCTGCCAGGACGGGTGAAAACGCCGGTTGTAGCCCAGGCCTAAGGTCAGGCCGGCCTTGTCCATGGCGCTGACTGCGCGCTCGGCTTCAGCGCGCGACATCGTGAAGGGCTTCTCGCAGAACACATGCTTGCCCGCGGCGGCTGCGGCAAGGATTTGATCGCAATGGGAGATGGGTGGCGTCGCCAGAACCACGCCGTCGATCTCCGGATCATCCAGCATCGCTTGATAGCTTTCGGTCAGCCGCAAGCCATGTTTTTGGGCGATCTGTTGATCCTGCTCCGAGCGGGAACGCGTGTAGGCGGCCACAAAAGACAGGCCAGGGCTCTGTTGCACCGCATCGACCAGCGTGCCACCCCACCATCCCAATCCCGCAATTCCTAATTTCATGGCTAGACGCTCCTCGTATAGGGTGCCGGGCGGACTGAAATCGTCCCCCAGCAGGCAAATAATCTCAAAATTTATGAAATTGTATCTATAAAATCGATAAAAATGCGGAAATCAGCAGGGACTTGCGGCAGAACTGGCGTTTTCCATTATTCTCCAACTCGATTCCCACCCCGACGCGACACCTATGACACGCAGACTCAAACCGACGACACCCGACGCAGAAGCCAAGAAGCCTTCCATGACGCTCAGTACGGCGGTGTACCGGGAGTTGCGGACAGAGGTCCTGTCGGGTCGACTCAAGCCCGGTGTGAAGCTGCGGGCAGAGGACTTGCGTAAGCGCTTCAATATCGCCAGCAGCCCCATCCGGGAGGCACTGAACCGGCTGGTGTCGGAGGGCTTTGTCGCACTGGAAGATCAGAAGGGGTTTCGAGTCGCACCGGTCAGCGAAAGCGATTTGCAGGAACTGGTGCTGGCGCGTTGTGCGATCGATGGCGCGGCCATCAGCGAATCGATACGCCGGTTTGATGTTCCCTGGGAGGAAGGTCTGGTGTTGGCGCTGCATCGGCTGTCGCGAGCCAGTCGCCAGGCCGATGAGCAACTGCCGGTCGGCGAGATGAGCTGGGAGAATCTGCACCGGGAGTTTCATTGTGCGTTGGTCAGTGGCTGCGGCTCACGTTGGACGCGGCGCATCTCGGAGCAGTTGTTTGACGCCGCTGAGCGCTATCGGTTGCTAGCGGCTCAGCAGATCTCTGAACGCAATGAACTCGCCGAACATCAGGCCATTGTTGAGGCCTGTCTGTCGCGGCGTCCTGCTGACGCCGTCGACTTGTTACAGCGCCATTACGGCATGACGTTCTCAGTCATCATGGGGTCGCCTGACGCGCCGGCCCTGCAAGCGGACTGAGCCCGATGCAGTCCTTACTGGCTGTTGTGCCAGTTGCGGCGTATGGGTTTGAGGACTGCCAGTGCCAGTACGGCTGCGATGAAGTCCAGACCGCTGACCAGGTAGAACACCGGTGTCCAGGATCCGGTCTGCTCAAAGACCAGTGATGCCAGCGGGCCGCCAAACACCGATGCAACGCCGATAGACACCATCAGGAAGCCTAGGTTGGTCGCCTGATGCTTGGGACCAAACATGTCGGCCTGGGTGGCCGGGAACAGCGAGAAGATCTCGCCCCAGCCCAGGAAAACGATGGCTGACAGCAGCACGAACAGCACGGGCTGGTGACCCACCAACATCAGCAGCACGATAGCTACCGCTTCCATGAAGAAGGCCAGCGCCATGGTGTTTTCGCGACCGATGTGGTCGGAAACCCAGCCGAACAGAGGCCGCGTGAAGCCATTTGCAATGCGGTCCAAGGTCAACGCCAGAGGCAGCGCCGAGACGCCCAGCACCAGCGTTGTCGAGGTGATGCCGAAGCTCTTGGCGAAGACGCTCATCTGCGAGATGACCATCAGACCGCCGGTGGCTACCAGCGTCATCATGGTAAAGAGCAGCCAATAGACCGGTGTGCTGAGCATTTCCCGCGGGGTGTAGCTGCGGATGTTGGCGAGCTGGCCCGCCGCCATGGGGATTACATCTGAGGGCGTGCGTTTGCGCATCCCTAGAGCTGCGAGGATGCAGACCAGACCCAACAGCACACCGTAGGTCTGCAGTGCATGCTGATAGCCACCGGCCTTGATTGCCGCGTCGATGGGAAACGTGGTGACAACCGCGCCAAAACCATAGCTGCCGGCGACCAGGCCTACAGCTAATCCGCGCCGATCAGGAAACCACTGGGCAGCCAGATCGCTACCGGCCACATACACCATGCCGACGCCCACGCCGGTGATGACGCCGTAACTCCAGTACAGCATGGTCAGGCTGGTAGCCATTGCCGAAAGCACCCAGCCCAGTCCGGCGAGAAAACCACCCACGGCGATAAAGGTGCGCGCTGAGATGCGTTGCGCCAGATAGCCATGTATCGGACCCAAACCACACATGCACACGCTGAAGATGGCGATGGTGATCTGCAATTGGGACAGCGGCACAGCCAGTCCGTCCTTGAGTGCCGGCACAAACAGCGTCCACACGTACTGCGGACTGGATACCGCCATCATCGTGATGATGCCGAGTATGAGTTGACGATTGCGGTTCGTGCCCGCCGGTATCCCGGCGTTGGAGGTGTCTGCAGATGCCATGGGTTCTCAGTTCTTGTTGTGGCTCAATGCAGTGAGGCTAGGACTGAATTTGCCAACGAATATGGAAGAAATGCGAAAACCCGGCGGGCCGCTGGCTTGCTGATTGACCCCAAAGGCGGCAGGCGCGTACACAGTACACAGCTCGTACCGACACAGAAGCAGTCATGCAAACCGATCAGCAGCAACCTCAAAGCCCCAGCCCGACTGTTTCGCCATCGCTTGCTCTGAGCTTTCGCCGCCGGGTCTTCCGGCAGCGTCGTCCGCTGCCACGCAGACTCAACATACGATCCAAGGTCTTCCTGCTGCTGTTGGTGCAGTCGCTGCTGGTGGTGTTCGCGTTCTCGTTGCTGGTCGGCTGGTCGTTTGACAAGGGTTTCGCGGAGTACATGAACTCCTTTAATGATCAGCGTGCCCAGATCTTTGCCGACAACCTGCAGGCCGAATATGCCAAGAGTGGTAACTGGCAGGCGCTGCAATCCAACCATGGCCGTTGGGCGGAGTTGGCTATGGTGGCAGCGGGGCACAAGCCCGGTGACATCGCTGAGCTGGAAGCGCTATTCGAACAGTTCAAGGGCAACGAGTTTCCGGAATCTATTCCCGCGCCGCTGCCGCTGCGGTTCGTGTTGCTGGATGAGCAAAAGCGCTTGCTGATCGGCACCGCCTCGCTGGATGTGGGGATGCGCCAATGGCCCATCCACAGCGGTAACGCAGTCGTTGGCATTCTGGGCCTGGCCCTCAATAAGGCAACGCCCTATGACCAGCAGTTCCGGCAGCGATTTTTGACTGCGCGCGGACTGATCCTTGGCGGCAGCGTGCTGCTGGCCATGTTGCCTGCATTTTTCATTGCCAGACTGGTCACGCGGCCGGTGCAGCAGATTGGTCTGGCAGCGCGGCTGCTGGCTGATGGACAGCAGGTGGAAACGTTGCCGCTGGAATCTAACGATGAACTCAGTGATCTTGCAGCCGACTTCAATCAATTGGCTAGCGCCCTCAAGCGCAATCAGGATCTGCAGCGGCAATGGCTGGCGGAAATCTCCCATGAATTGCGCACGCCGGTAGCTATCTTGCTGGCTGAAGCTGAGGCAGTCATAGACGGACTGCGGGCACCGACTACCGAAGGCTTCCGCTCACTGCAGGAGGAGGCCAAGCGCCTTTGGAGGCTGATCGATGATCTGCATCAATTGTCTCTGCTGGACGGCGGAATCGCCCCGCTGCATCCGGCTGACCTTGATGTGGGTGTGTTGTTAGCCTCTTGTATCGAATTGTCCAAGACGCGCTTCACGCAAAGAAACCTGACGCTGGAGTACAGCGTGCGCGACAGCGATAACTTGAAGACCATTGGCGACGCAGACCGGTTGCGGCAAGTCTTCATGAACCTGCTGGAAAACAGCTTGCGCTATACCGATGCGGGTGGCTGCGTGCGTATTCAGGCTTGCCGAGAGATCCAGCACATTGCCATTACCTTTGAGGACAGTTCGCCTTCCGTAGCGACTTTTGAATTGGCGCACCTGTTCAAAAGGCTTTACCGGGGGGAGTCATCTCGCAACCGCGCCAGTGGCGGCTCCGGCTTGGGATTGGCCATTGTTCATTCTATTGTTGCCGCTCACAGCGGCAGCATTTCTGCTTCGCAATCGCCGCTGGGTGGTTTGCGCTTTGACATCAAACTTGTTCCGGTGGTCACGTCATGAACGACGCTCTGATTCTGGTGGTAGAGGATGAAGACAAGATCGCTTCGGTGATCTGTGAGTATTTGCAGGCGGCCGGGGCGCGCACCCATCGGATCGCCAACGGGCTTGAGGTCTTGCCTTGGCTGCGCAAGAACAGCCCCAGTCTGGTGTTGCTGGACCTGATGCTGCCGGGGTGTGACGGCCTTACGGTCTGCCGTGAACTGCGCAAAGAGTCATCGGTTCCGGTCATCATGCTTACGGCGCGGCGCGAAGAGCAGGATCGCCTGACCGGTTTTGATTTGGGCGTCGATGACTACATCTGCAAGCCGTTCTCTGCCAAAGAGGTGGTGGCGCGTGTGGTTGCCCTGTTGCGTCGCGCTCAGGGTGAGGTCAAGTCACCCAAGAGCGATGCGCTGATTTTAGATCGCAACACATACCGTGTCAGCGCAAAGGGTAAAACGGTTGCTCTTACGGCACTTGAGTTTGAGATGTTGCACGTGCTGATGGGTGCGCCGGGTCGGATATTTTCCCGCGATGAAATCATGAACCGCGTCTACAACGATTTCCGCATCGTCAACGACCGTACCATCGACAGTCACGTTAAGAAGTTGCGGCGGAAACTGGACTCTCTGAGTCTGGAGGAAAAGCCACTGCGTTCTGTCTACGGTGTTGGCTACAAGTACGAAATGTAGCGCCCCTGACTTCCTCATTCTCTACACATTGAGAAGCCAGTCTCGTCGCGATACGACGCTCCGTGCAGGCGCGCGGGCGACAGTCAATCCAGGGGTGGTTTCATGACCATGTTGCGGACCTTTACTTTCTTGGCTGTGGTACTCGCGGGTGCTCAGACCTGCGTCATCGCGGCAGATCAGGCTTCGGCTGGCCCTGATCTCTCCGGCGTTTGGCTGTTAGACCGCACGGTCCCTGCTTTACGTAGTGTCGATGGTGCAGCGCTGCCGTTTACCGCTGAAGGGCGCGCGGCCTATCAGGCTGTGGTCGCGGATCGTAAAGCCGGCAAGACCCAGGACCTGACCCGCAAGTACTGTCTGCCGGATGGCGTGCCGCGTCTGCTGACGGCGCGCGCCCCCTTCGAGATTGTGCAGACGCCGGGTCAAGTGACCTTCCTGCATGAGGCGCGTCATATCTATCGGGCGCTGCCAGTCGATGGACCCCCCATAGACCCGAATTTGCTTATCGAAAGCTACATGGGCAATGCCAATGCCCGTTGGGATGGCGCTGTCTTGGTTATCGACAGTGTGGGTTTCAACACCGAGACCTGGTTGGATGACTCCGGTCTGCAGCACAGCGAAGAGTTGCAGACGACAGAGCGCTGGCAGAAGTTGGCCGGCGGCCGCCAGTTGCAAGTCGATGTGAGCATTACCGATCCGCGCTATTTCATGAAGCCGTGGACGACCCGCTTTACGTTCAGCAAGCGTAGTGACTTGGGCATCGTTGAATACGTGTGCGGTGAGCCCCATCGCAGCTTCGCAGGGAAGGGCGCGAAATGAAGCTGAACCTGGAGGGTTGCAACATGAAGATCGCTGCCACAACGGTTTTGTTGGCTGTCAGCTTGGTGCTGTCCTGCTCGCTGCCTGCGGCCACGCCGGCCGCTGTGCAGCAGGGTCTTGCAGCCGAGGGTCATTCCGCCTTTGATGGAATCTGGCGTAACGCCGGTCGAGGTCGTCGTCCGCCAGGTGCACCGCTAGAGAACTGCTGCTCTGAAGAAGGCTGGAACGACTACGCCAAGTATCTGCAGCCTTGGGCTATGGAGGTCATGGAAAAGCGCGGAGCGGCCCTCAAAGTCGGCAAGCCACTGGCGACCAACACGGCGCAGTGCCGCCCGGATGGCACTCCGACGGTCATTGAGATCCCGTACCCGTTTCAGTTTTTGCGTACTCCGACCTACACCTACATTTTGTATGAGGCCGACTATCAGTCGCGCCGCATCCGGATGAACTCTGTTCATCCTGCCAAGGCGCCAGCCAACTGGTATGGCGATTCCATCGGCCATTGGGAAGGTGAGGTGTTGGTGGTGGACACTGTGGGGCTCAGTGCCCGGGGTCAGTTGAACTGGGATGGCATCCCGCACACCGATGCGCTGCATGTGGTCGAGCGCTACACCATTACTCAGCCCGGTGCGATGGAGCTGCAGATGACCGTGACAGACCCCGGGACGCTGGTGGCTCCGTGGACCGTCACCAAGCATTTCCGCAAACTGACTGAGAGCCGCCTGCTCGAGTATGTGTGCGCTCAGAACAACCGGGATATGGAAGTCCCAACCGAGTAAACACCCGGTTGGGTTGGCCCGGCTTCAGGGCAGGGGTTTGGCCAGTTCTGCTTCGTGATTGTTCTCGGCGCAGACGTATTCCTGAAAAGCCGCGCCGCGCTCAAACACATCTGTGAACTTGATGGCTTCTTTGTAGGCACCCGCATCTTCAAAAGTGACGGCGTCTTCGAGGCGGCCGGCAGGGTTGATGCTGAGCCGCTCGACGACATGCAACTGCGCAGTGTGCGAGATGCCGTCAAATATCTCGGTCTTGTCATTGAAGCCGATTGAATCGACCACCAGCGTGCTGCCCTCCCAGTGACCCACCGAATGCCCGAAGTAACTGGGCTTGAGTTTTGTCGGGTGTGACTGGTTCAGGTAGACGATGCGTGCCTGGTGATCGAGTTCGTAGAGAAAGACGACCTCGGTAGGCGTGGCGACTATGTTCATGCCATAGGCCACACCGCCCGGGATACCGATGCCGGGTACAGCCCAAGGCAGGCATTGATTGGCGTTGGTTACAGGAAGCTGCTGCGCTGCAAGAGCCGCGTTATAGGCTTGATAGCGCTGTTCAACCCATGGCAGCAGCTTGCCCGTCGCAGCCACTCTGACCTTGGATCCGGGACCACCACCCGGAGGGCCACCGCCGCCACCCGGAGGACCACCAGGAGGACCACCAGGAGGACCACCTGGAGGTGGGCCACCTGCTGCCCCGGGCGGTCCACCTGCGCCAGGAGGCGGCCCGTTCGGGGGTCCGCCCGCACCACCTGGGCGGCCACCAGCAGGAGGTGGTCCACCGGGCGGTCCGCGCCGGGCCTGCCTGGGTTCGCGCCAATAGCCCGAGAATCCATAAGGGTCGGCTGCCGTCGCTTTTACGGCGGGTGCCGCAGCGACACTGCCCGGGGTCTGCGCGGGCAGCTGCGTAGGCATCAGCCACAGCGAGGCCAGTGCAGTGCAACTGATAATGAGAGCGTCTTTGCGGATCATCGGAATGCCTTTGCGCCGGGAATGTCGGAAACATCGCGGCGCGCTTCGCCACAGATGGAATCGGTGATGATTTGAATGCCAGCCCGGCGCTTGAAGCTCAGGCTTGCGGTCCAAGCGCGTGTGAAGACAACCGGATCTTCGATGGTGATCGTGTCTTCCAGTTGGGCGCCTTTGTTCTGCAGGCGCAGCCGCTCGGTGACCCGCAACTGGTCACTGTGCGGGAGGCCTGTGTCGTCCAGAAAGGTCTTGTCATTGAAGTTCGTGGTTTCGATGACTAGCGTGTCCTGTTCCCAGTGCGCAATACCTTCGCCCATGAAGGACGGGTCCCAATTGGCCGGGTCCGCATGCTTGTCAGTCATCGCAATGAGCCTGAATGCACGGTTGGATTCGTGCAGGAAGGTGATTTGGGTTGGCGACTGATAAAGGCTGTAGGGGTAGGGCGATAACAGCGAGCGCGGCACGCCCTGGGGCAGGCAGCGGCTGGCAGTGAGGTCAGCTGCGGAAGTCTTGCTTTTCAAGGCGCTTTGGTTGGCCGCATACAACGTCTTACCTTCTGCAGTCAGCGGAATGGCCGATGAGTCGCTGGGCTTGAGTGCGGGTTGATAGCGGCTGACGGACCACAGGCCAGACAGATCGGGAGCGACTGTTTGCGCATAAGCAGAGCTTGCCGAGCACAGCAGCAGTGCCGCGATGGTGGCTTGTTTCACCTGGTGGGAGTGCTGCACGTTAGTTCTGGGCCGGCTGATTGAGTGCCTTACCACTGGAGTCGCTGACGCCCATGAGGCTGCCGCCCAGTGTGCCGTCGCCACGCGGATGTATGCGCACGATGACTTTGTCGCCGGGCTTCATGATGTCGCGTGAATAGCCTTGTTCACCGCGCAGCACAGAGGGACTTTGTCCTTCAATGTTCCATTCCTGCACCTCACCCTTGTCATCTTTGACCGTGACAACCAGCCAAGTATGCGGATTGGTCCACTGCCAACTCTTGACGGTGCCGTTGAGGGTGAGCGTCTTGGTCTGATCGAACATGGCGAAGGAATGGTGTGCTATGGCGCTGTTGGCCAAAATCAGCGCCATGGCTGCGGCACCGAATAAGTGATGGGGTTTCACGCGAGACCTCTGTTCTGATTGCCCGGAAGGATCCGAGTATTGACAGGAATTGCGAATCAAATGCGGACAGGTCAAACGCGCCTGCGGTTCCGTATTTTGTTCACAATGAGCGCCCATAAAGAGAGGCTGGTCGCATCGCGGCGGATCTTAAAAATATTTCCGGGGGCTGTTCCAATGTTCAATGCAAGTTCTTCTGGCACGAAGTCCGCCACGCTGCGGCGCGGTGCAGTTGCTGTGCTGGCTGTCTTGGGTCTTTGGAGTGTTGGCTCGCTGGCCCTGGCCGCGACCAAACCCAATATTGTCGTCATCGTCAATGACGATTTGGGCTGGGGCGATGTGGGCTATCACGGGGCCGAGATCCGCACGCCCAACCTTGACGCGCTGGCCAAGCGCGGGGTTGAGCTCAACCGCTATTACACCTATGCCGTGTGCAGTCCGATGCGCGCTGCCTTGATGAGTGGCCGCTCGTCATTGGAGACGGGTGTCGACGCACCCATTGCCTTGGACAAGGTGCTGCCCTTGGACGCCACCTTGTTGCCCGAGCACCTAAAGCGCGCGGGCTATCAGACCGTCATGGTGGGCAAGTGGCATCTGGGCCAGGCTAAAACGGAGTACCTGCCGTTCAAGCGAGGCTTTGATTACTACTATGGCTTTCTGGGTGGTTTCATCGACCACTACACCCATCTGACCCCTGAAGGTCATCTGGACTGGCAGCGTAATGGCGTTTCGGTGCGTGAAGAGGGCTACACCACGGACCTGTTTACCGCCGACGCTATCTCGCAGATCAAATCGCGCGACAAGAAAAAGCCTTTGTTCCTGTACTTAGCCTACGACGCGCCCCACACGCCTTTGCAGGCACCGGCAGAGGTGGTTGCCAAGTACGCGGACATCGCCGATCCGATCCGCCGCACTTATGCGGCCATGGTCGATCACGCCGATGCGCAGATTGCCCGTGTGCTGGCAACCATTGAGTCAGAAGGCATGGCTAAAGACACGCTCATCCTCTGGGTCAGCGACAACGGCCCGGAGACCCGCGGTGGCGGTACCTCAGGTGGACTGCGGATGGGCAAAGGCACGTCGTTTGAAGGTGGTCAGCGTGTGCCGGCTATCGCCTATTGGCCCGGTCACCTCGAAGGTGGCAAGAAGCTCGATTCGGTCATCACGGTACTCGACTGGTTTCCGACCTTGATCACGGCGGCGGGTGGCAAAGTGCCTCAGGACAAGCTCATCGTCGGGCATGACGTCATGAAAACATTGCGCGGCGATCAGGTCGCCAAACCTGCGCAAATGGTCATGGGCAACCACGCGCAGCGTGCAGGTGCCTACTACGAGTCGGCTTATCAATGGCCTTGGAAGATAGTGCGCGCCCCCGCTGCCTTGTTGAACGGACCGCAGGGGCCGCGTCCGGGTGGTCCCGGCCCGGGTGCTGCTGCGGGCGACGCCAAGGTGGTCCTGCTGTTCGATGTCGTCGCAGATCCAACCGAGAGCACTGATCTAGCCGCTGCCAATCCGCAGGTCGTCGCGCGCTTGTTGGCCGATCTGGACGCCGCGCCCAGGGCGGCGGCTTCTCTCTCTGAATGGGGTGGCAACGGGCGGGCTGGTGTAGGCCCTGGCTTGGGCGGTCCTCCGGGCGGCGGTCCCCCAGGTGGTGGTCCTCCTGCCGGTGGCGGCGGCGGCGATCGCTTGCCCGGTGGTGGCAATGCCCTGCAGGGCTACACTGTCGAGAAAGGTGAGCCTGTGGCTGAAGCGGCTGCGCGTGGCGCGGCCCTCACCCGTGGCCAGTGACCGGCAAGGCACCTTTAACGATGTTTGATGTAGTGATCATAGGCGCGGGCCCTGGCGGCTATGTTGCAGCGGTCCGGGCGGCGCAATTGGGTCTGAAGACGGCAATAGTCGAGCGGGATGCGCTCGGTGGTGTGTGTCTGAACTGGGGTTGCATCCCCACCAAAGCCCTACTCAAGGCGGGCGAGATCTATGAAGGTCTTGCCCACCTCGATCAATTCGGAATATCCGTGTCGGGCAGGGCCTTTGACTTGCCCAGTATGGTTGCGCGCTCACGGCGTGTATCCGCACAGCTCAATGCCGGCATTGCGTTTCTGATGAAGAAACACAAGGTCGAGGTCATCGAGGGTACGGCGCAGTTGCTCAAAAGCACCGGTGTGCCCACCGTTTCGGTCGCTCTGAAAGCCGGTGGTACACGCAGTCTGCAAGCCCGGCACCTCATTGTTGCCACGGGTGCTCGCGCCAGGACGGTTCCGGACCTGGGTCTTGC
This sequence comes from uncultured Pseudomonadota bacterium, assembly GCA_903908825.1. GTDB lineage: Bacteria > Pseudomonadota > Gammaproteobacteria > Steroidobacterales > Steroidobacteraceae > ZC4RG30. Next base: position 11,536 of record CAIVTJ010000099.1, read on the forward strand.
AGCAGATGGGCGTCATATCTGGTCTTACCGCGAGGCGATGGTGCCAACCAGCCTGCCGGCTTCTTTGCTGGTGATTGGCTCTGGTGCTATCGGCATAGAGTTTGCGAGTTTCTACCGTGCTTTGGGCGTAGAGGTCACGGTGGTCGAGGCTCAGGCCCGCATTCTGCCGGTGGAAGACGAAGAGGTGTCGCTGGCGGCGCGCAAGAGCTTTGAAGCCCGCGGCATGCGTTTTCTGGTCGATGCGAAAGTTACGCGACTCATCAGCGATGCAGCAGGCGTTGAGTTGCAATTCGAACTCAATGGCAAGCGTGAGATCCGCCGCGCCGATCGGGCCATTGTGGCCATCGGCATACAGGGCAACATCGAATCTCTAGGCCTTGAAGCTGTGGGCATCAAGACACAGCGGGGTCATATCGTTGTCGAGGAGCACTGCCGCAGCTCAGTCCCCGGTGTCTATGCCATCGGTGATGTGGCAGGCCCGCCCTGGCTTGCGCACAAGGCAAGTCATGAGGCCATACGCTGTGTCGAGCATTTGGCGGGTGCTGCGGTTGCGCACATTCCGTCACCGGTGCCGGGGTGCACTTATTCGCAGCCGCAGATCGCCTCGGTCGGGTTGACAGAGGCTCAAGCCAAAACGGCGGGCCGTGCGATCAAGGTCGGTCGATACCCGTTTCGCAATCACGGTAAAGCCGTTGCCTCCGGTGAGACCGAGGGCTTCGTTAAGACGATCTTTGATGCAGGCACCGGTCAGTTGCTGGGGGTGCACATGCTGGGCGCTGAGGTCACCGAGATGATCCAAGGTTTTGTCCTGGCCATGACCCTGGAAGCCACCGAGGCAGAGATCATGGCGACGGTGTTCCCGCACCCGACGATGTCTGAAGCCATGCACGAGGCGACGCTAGCCGCCTACGGCAGGGCTATCCACCTTTAGGGAGGCGGTGGCGGGCCGCCCGGACGGCCGACCATTTCGCCATTGACCGTGACGCGAACGACACTGCCGCCGGTGGTGCCATCCTTCAGGGGATGGATTACGACGACGGCGTGATCACCGGTTTTCAGCGACAGCTTTTGCCAGCCCTGGCGCACCAGCCCGTTGGGGCTTTGACCCTCAAGACTCCACTCCGCTTCGGTGCCGTTGGCGTCCTTCACCATCAGTTGGATCCAGGTGTGCGGGTTGGTCCACTGGAAGCTCTTGACGGTGCCTTCGATGGTGACGTCCTTTTGGTTGTCAAACATCGCAAACGAGTGGTGGGCCTGGGCCGAGCCCGCCAGCACAGCTGCGCAGCTAAAAAACGCGATGCCGAGTCTCATGACAGTCACCTCAATCAAAAAATGCCTGACTGCTGTAATGCCGCAAGAGCATGCAAACATTGTGATGTCACCGCGCCTGTCCACAGAGTTTGCAAGGTTTTCGGTTTACTGGACGTCAAAGAATGTGCAGCCCAACTGCGCAGGGGGATGAATGAAAAAATTAGCGGATTGGGTGCCCTTCGGGCCGCTTACACAAGGTGTGCTGCGACTGCTGTTGACCTTCCCGTTCTGGGAAAGCGGCTTGACTAAGCTGGTGGACTTTCAGGGCGGAATGGCCGAGATGGCTCACTTCGGGCTGGAGCCGCCCGCGTTGTTCAACGCCGCAACCATCCTGGTGCAGTTGGGAGGTACAGCCCTGATGCAATCACGGCAACTCTCCTGGATCGGTGCCGGTGCTTTGATTGTCTTCACGGCATTGACCATTCCGTTGGTGCATCACTTCTGGAGCTTGCAGGGGCCGGATCATTTGAATGCCCTGCACATGGCCAATGAACACATCGCCTTGATGGCTGCATTGGCGCTGGTTGCGCTGTCTGACTTGAAGCGCGCCAGATGAGTCAGGCCGGTTGGGGACCGGCCTGGTACCGCGAACTGGGTCGCACTGAACGCCGCACGTTCAAGGCTTGTGTGGCCGGTTGGGCGCTGGATGGCATGGATGTTCAGCTCTATAGCTTCGTCATCCCGGCACTGATCGGCCTTTGGGGTATCAGCCGCGGTCAGGCCGGGCAACTGGCCACTGTCGCGCTGCTGATGTCCTCCTTGGGTGGCTGGGGTGCCGGTTGGCTGGCCGATCGCATCGGCCGTGTGCGGACGCTGCAGGTCTCAATTGCCTGGTTTGCGGTCTTCACATTCCTGTCTGGTTTCGCACAGAACTTTGAGCAGCTGTTCATCGCCCGCGGCCTGATGGGCATCGGATTCGGTGGTGAATGGGCTGCCGGAGCCGTGCTGTTGGGCGAAACCATTCGTGCGCAACATCGCGGCAAGGCGTTGGGAACCATGCAGGCCGGTTGGGCTGTGGGTTGGGGACTGGCTGCCGCCTTCAACTTCGTGTTTTTTTCATGGCTGCCAGTCGAGTGGGCCTGGCGCGCCATGTTCCTGATCGGCATTGCGCCGGCAGCGCTGATCTTTTTCGTGCGGCGCCTGGTGCAGGAACCCGCGGTCTATCTGCAGGCGCGTGAGGCTCAGGCCCTGATGGGTCCCCGGCCGTCTGCGTGGTCGATCTTCAAACCGCCGTTGCTGCGCATCACCGTGCTTGGTGGCCTGTTGGGTACCGGGGCGCAGGGTGGCTATGCGGCGGTGACGACCTGGCTGCCGACTTACCTGCGCAGCGAGCGTCACTTATCGATACTCGATTCGTCCGGCTATCTGGCAGTACTCATTGTGGGCTCGTTCTGCGGCTATATGGCTGGGGCCTATCTGTCGGACTTTGTCGGACGTAGGCCCACATTCCTCATCTTTGCTGTCGGTGCGATGGTGGTGGTGCTCACCTACACGATGATCCCGTTCGGCGACACAGCCATGTTGTTCTTAGGTGCGCCACTGGGGTTTTTTGCGTCGGGGGTCTTCAGTGCGCAGGGACCGTTTTTTACCGAGCAGTTCCCGACTGCCGTGCGTGGCGTGGGTCAGGGCTTCGCCTACAACGTCGGGCGCGCGCTGGGGGCTTTGTTTCCGGCCATGGTCGGTGCGCTGTCCGCCACGATGCCGCTGGGGCGAGCTATAGGGCTGTTTGCCGGTTTGGCTTTCGGGACCATGGCGGTGGCAGCTTGGTTGCTGCCGGAGACCCGTGGCAAGCAATTGCAGCCCTAGGCGCCCAACTAATTTTGCCGATCAGGGCCGGCTTGCACATATCTTACAATATTGCGCGCTAACGTCTTTCAAAACCGATATTAATTGAAATTTTCAATAAATATCGTAATAGCAAAAATTTTCAAAGATAGAGGGGATAGGGCAATGTCGGCTTACCAGATTCGACGGTTCGTTGCGGCTACTTGCGCGTTATGCGCCGTGTCTAGCGCTCCGCTCTATGCGGCGGATGGCCCCTCAGCAAGCGCTTTGGAAGAAGTCGTCGTTATTGCGCGTAAGCGCGAGGAACGACTGGTCGATGTGCCTATCGCCATCACCAGTGTCAGCGCAGATGCTTTGGAAAAAGCCGGCATCACCGATCTGGGCTCGCTGGCCGCCACGGTGCCAGGCTTTCAGTACACCCAGGCCCGTGAGCGCAATAGTTCGCTGCCCGGCATCCGTGGTGTGAAGTCCACCGAGATCTCGCCCAATCGCCAGAAAGTCTCCACGTTCTATGACGGCATGCCGGTGCTGGGACAGCAAGCGGTCTCGCAGCTGGTTGACGTGGGTCGTGTGGAGGTCTATCGCGGCCCGCAGAGCGCCCAGTTCGGCCGTGCGGTGTTCGGCGGTGCGATCAATTATCTTTCGACCCCGACCAATATGCATGACCTGTCCGGTAAGGTTGAGCTGACCCGCGGCACCGATGGTTTGCAGAACGCCTCGGTGCTACTGACCGGTCCGGTCTTCAGTGACAAGCTGGGCGTGCTGGTCTCTGGTCTGACCAACAAGTACAACGGCCCGGGCTCACCGGTGTCGTCTGACGGCTTCGGCTTGGGCGGCACTCGCACTCAGTACGCATCCGCCAAGATCACCTATGCGCCGTTCAGCTGGGTCACTGCTACGTTGCGCTACCAGAAGCTGGTCACCGATGACGACACCTCAACCAACTATCTGGTTGACCCGAATGACCCGCAGTGGGTGCTGCTGCCCTCGAGCATAGCGCCCAACGTCAACGCCAAGACCAGCGCCAAGCTGGTACTCGGCGCCGTCGATTTCGCCGTCCCGTCGACGGCCTTCAACCGCAACTTCTGCTTCACCGGCGCAAGCGTAGCCCGCCCGGCGCCGCTGGCCCCGACCGTCTACACCGCCAACTGCATCAGCGATCCGCTGACCAATCAGAACCGAAACCGCTACACCGCGGACATCAGCTTTGAGTTGCCGAACAACAGCAACCTGACCCTCAGCGGTTTCCAGTCGAATGACCACCAGCAACGTGCCGATGACAACGACCGTACCAACTCGGTGCCCTACTACAACACCGTCACCAAGCTGGCGGTAAACCCGGTCAACAACGGCTTGGATGACTCGCGTACTCACGAGCGCTTTTATCAGGCTGTCTGGATCTCCCCGGGCAGCAGTCGCCTGCGTACGACCCTGGGTGCTTCCTATTACGACTATGACTTCCTGACCTTGATCCAGAACAATGCCACCACGTTGGCGGTTGCGCAGACGTTTGCTGACGCCACGATCAACAAGGGCATCTTCGGTTCGGCTCAGTACTCGCTTACTGACAAGCTGACTCTGTCGGGTGAAGTACGCTACCAGGAAGAAGACGTCACCAACTTCTCGCCGCTGATCAACAAGGGCTTCACCCAAGTCACCAAGACCACGTTGCCGCGTTACTCGCTGACCTATCGTGTAACGCCGGATGTCACCGCCTATGCCCAGGTGGCGCGCGGCAACAACCCTGCAGGCG